>NZ_JBHVRR010000004.1:0-184861 GCF_042885635.1 Streptomyces sp. NPDC058045
GCGGAGGGAGTCCGCGGACCGGCCGCCTTCGGGTGTGCGGTCAGCGGCCGCCGCCCGCGGCCGAGCGGGGGCGGAGAGCACCGAGGCGGCGCCGGCCGGTGCGGGTGCGGCGGCGCAGCGAGGCGGCGAGCCGGGCCCTGGTACGCGCCCAGCCCCGGCTGCGCCGGCTGGCGGTCAGCTCCGCGAACAACTCCTCGTAGCGGGCGACGACCGGGGCCGCGTCGAAGCGGGCCGCGCCCTCCAGCGCCGCCCGGCCCATGGCGCGGCGCCGCTCCGGGTCGCCGATCAGCTCCAGCATCGCGTCGGCCAGCGCGTCCGCGTCACCGACCGGGACCAGCCTGCCGTCCACCCCGTCCCGGACGATCTCCGCGGGGCCGAGCGGGCAGTCGGTGGAGACCACGGGTACGCCGCAGCGCATCGCCTCCACCAGGGTCATCCCGAAGGACTCCGCGTCGGAGGCGGAGACCACCAGGGAGGAGCGGGCGAACTCCGGCTCGATGGGGGAGTGCGACCCCATCAACTCGGCGCGGCCCACGAGCCCGAGCCGGTCGATCAGCGCCTCAAGACGCTCCTGCTGGGCGCCGCCCCCGTAGACGCGCAGGCTCCACTCCGGTTCCTTGGCGGCGACCACGGCGAACGCCGTCAGCAGCAGGTCGAAGCGCTTGCCGCGGGCCAGCCGCCCGGCCGCGGCGATCACCGGCGCGGTGCCGTCGGAGGGGGCGACGCCGTGCGGTGCGGGCACGATGTTCGGGACCGAGGTGACCCGCACCCCGGGCAGCGGCATGTTCGCCCGGTAGACCTCGGCGTCGGCGCGGGTGGTGGTGACCAGGGCGTCCAGGGTGCGGTAGTGGCGGGCGAGGAGCTGGCGCAGCGGCCCGGTGTGGGCGTCGTGCCGCAGATGCTCCTGGGCGATGCGCAGCGCGCCGCGCGGCCCGAAGCGGGCGAGGTAGACATTGATCCCGGGGCGGGTGCCGATCACCACATCGGCGTCGCTGCCCGCCAGGTACTCGCGGACCCGCAGGTCGATCAGGCGGTTGTACTGGCGGTGCCGCTTCTCCTCGGTGGGGAAGTCGATCGCGGGCTGGGCGAAGGCGGGTTCGCGCACATCGGGCCCGTCCTCCCGCAGGTCCACCAGGGACGTCAGCCGCAGCCGCGCGTCCACCGCGAACCGCGGGGTGCTGCGGTGCCGCATCATCGACACGATCTCCACCTGGTGCCGCTCCGCGAGCGCGGTGGCGAGGTTGAGCGTGGTGCGTACGGTGCCGCCGATGGCGTACGCGTTGTGCAGCAGGAACACGATCTTCATCTGGTTTCACCCGGCCTTCCCGCGGAGCCCGACTCCCGGGCGACATAACGGCACAGGGTTACCCGATACGGTCCCCCTCGCGCCGGGCCGCGGCGGAAATCGGCGCCCAAGTGCACTCGCGGGGGTGGTTCGCCCGGACTCGGGTTGACGGAGTGGGGAGGGGGCGGGGCGCGGACGTACAGGTCGGCGGCCAAGTCGGTGGCGTTACGCGGCAGTTCCCGTCGGCCGGACGCGACAGGTCGCCGAACTCCCCCTATATTCAAGCGAGTTGGGAGTGCGGCTGGTTCCGCCGAACCCCGTTCGGGCCATTGTCATGGCCTCGACACTGCCCCTAGCCTGAGCTGATTCCTGATCCCCCCACATCCAGGAGTGCCCATGTCCACCAGTACACCGCCGACAACCCGGCTCCGGGTGTCGTTGCTGGCCGTCGCCGTGACCGCCGCGCTCTCCGCGACCGGCGTCCAGGCCACCGCCGCCCCCCAGCCGGACCCCACCTCGGTGACGGTCAACGCGGCCTTCGAGCAGGCGGCGGACAAGTACGGCGTCCCGCGGGACCTGCTGGTCGCGGTCGGCTACGGCGAGACCCACCTCGACGGCCACCACGGGCAGCCCAGCCAGGACCGCGGCTACGGTGTGATGCACCTGGTCAGCAACCCGGTCAACCACTCCCTCGCCAAGGCCGCCGCGCTCACCGGCCACTCCCGCGCCGAACTGCGCCACGACACCGCGGCGAACATCGAGGGCGGCGCCGCCGTACTGCGCGCCCACGCCGACGAGTTGGGCCTCAATCGGGCCGAGCGGCGGGACCTCGGCGCCTGGTACCCCGTCGTCGCCCGCTACAGCAACGCCAAGGGCGCCACCGCCGCCCTCTACGCGGACACCGTCTACCGGTTCCTCGCCAAGGGCGTCACCGCCAACGCCGCGGGCGAGAAGGTCACCGTCGCCGGGCGCAGCGTCGCCCCCGACAAGAGCGCGTACCGGAACACGCTCAAGGCCGACGGCTTCGGCACCATGAGCGAGGACTACCCGCCCGCGCACTGGGTCCCGGCCTCCCCCAGCAACTACAACTCCGGGCGCTCCGCGGACATCAGCACCATCGTCATCCATGTCGTCCAGGGTTCGTACGACGGCTCGATCGGCTGGTTCCAGAACCCCGAGGCGGAGAGCAGCGCCCACTACATCGTCCGTTCCTCGGACGGCGACATCACGCAGATGGTGCGGGACTCCGACACCGCGTGGCACGCCCGGGGCGGCAACCCCTACTCCGTGGGCATCGAGCACGAGGGCTTCATCGACAACCCGAGCTGGTTCACCGACGCGATGTACCGGTCCTCCGCCGCGCTCACCAAGCACCTGGCCGACCGCTACGGCATCCCCAAGGACCGGGCGCACATCGTCGGCCACTCCGAGGTCCCCGGCAACGACCACACCGACCCGGGACCCAACTGGAACTGGGACTACTACATGCAACTGGTCGGCGGCTCCGGCGGCGACAACCCGCCCCCGCCGCCGCCCCCGTCGACCGGCAAGCACTGGGTGGACACCTTCGCCGACGCCCCCGGCTACGCCTCGCCGAGCGACACCACCGAGACGGGCACCCTGAACAAGGGCACCAACTACGTCTACTGCAAGGCGCAGGGCCGCGACATCACCGACAACTCCGGCAACCACAACCACTGGTGGCTGCGCACCGACCTCGACTCCGGCCCGGGCGGCCAGTACGTCCCGGCGTACTACCTCTCCCGCTGGGGCAACGACGAGGCGCGTGACAACGACGGCAACGAGATCCCCGACTGCTGAGCCCGGAGGCCGCGACCGGGCGCCGTCCGACGGCGCCCGGCCGACCGGCCCCGCCGGCGGCCTACGGCCAGACCAGGCAGTACGGCTGGTGCCCCGCCTCGTGCAGGCGGTTGCTGAAGTCCTGCCATTCGTGCAGGAGTTGGTACACGTTGAAGGCGTCGCGCGGGCCGCCGCGGTCGGGCACCGTGGACCAGATGAACGCGGCCGCGCCCACCGACTCCTCGCCCACGCCGCGCAGCGGGTCGACCACCGTCATCGGGAGCCGCACCACCGCGTAGTCGGGGTGCAGCACGACCAGTTCCAGCGGGGGGACCTTGTGCAGGGGTATGCCCTCTATGCCGGTGAGGACCATCGCGGCCATCGTCTCCGGCTTGATCTTGGTGAACATGCCGCCCATGCCCAGTTCGTCACCGCCGAGCTCCTCGGGGCGCATCGAGATGGGCACCCGCGCCGCCGTCGCACCGTCCGGGGCGCCGAAGTACTTGTAGGTCACCCCCACCCGGCCACTCCTGCTTCCCGCCTGAGCCCACTCGCCGGCGTCCCCGCGCCCGGTCTGCGAACCGTCGAACCCTTGCGGGCTGCCCTGGCCCTGCTGCCGGTGCTTGTCCCGCCGATGCCTGCCCTGCCCCTGGCCGGCGGCAGGGGGGACCCTGCGCCGGGGACCCAGGTCGTCGGTCCCCTCGCCCAGCCCGCCACCGCGATGCATATCTCCACCCGACTGCTTTTCTGGGACGCCCGACCCCCGCCGCGCAACCCGATCATCGTGACAGTGACCTCCCCCACCGGTGCCCTCCGAAACGTGCCCGGAAACACCGGTATACAACGTCCCGAAACCGCACCGGGCCGCACGGTGCCGGGAGGCTCTGAGACCATGGCCCCCGGGGGTCATCCGTACGAAGCCCCAGTCTCGCAGACATATGGGGGACGGCGCCCGGTCCGGAGCGAGAAGAGCGCCGAGCCCGCAGCCCCCGCGGCCATGATCACCCCGACATGGCCGCCGAGCCCGATACCTTCACAGTCTTCGCAGGTCAGGACCAAAGTGCCTTATAGCTATGAAGCCCCAGTCTCGCAGACGCTCTTCGACCGCGCGGCGCTTGTGACGCCCGGCGGTGTGAACTCCCCGGTGCGTGCCTTCGGCGCCGTCGGTGGCACGCCCCGTTTCATGGTGTCCGGCGACGGCGCCTGGCTGACCGACGCCGACGGCCGTGAGTACGTCGACCTCGTCTGCTCCTGGGGGCCGATGATCCTCGGCCACCAGCACCCGGAGGTGCTCGCCGCGGTCCGTGAGGCCGTCGGCCGCGGCTTCTCCTTCGGTACGCCCGGCGAGGGCGAGGTGGCGCTCGCCGAGGAGATCACCGCCCGGATCGGACCGGTGGAGCAGGTGCGGCTGGTGTCCAGCGGCACCGAGGCCACCATGTCCGCGATCCGGCTGGCCCGCGGCTTCACCGGCCGCGCCAAGGTGGTCAAGTTCGCCGGCTGCTACCACGGGCACGTCGACGCGCTGCTCGCCGCCGCCGGTTCCGGCCTCGCCACCTTCGCGCTGCCCGACACCCCCGGCGTCACCGGCGCCCAGGCCGGCGACACCATCGTGCTGCCGTACAACGACCTGGACGCGGTACGGGCCGCGTTCGCCGCGCACCCCGGTGAGATCGCCTGTGTGATCACCGAGGCCTCGCCCGGCAACATGGGCATCGTGCCGCCCGGCGAGGGCTTCAACGCGGGCCTGCGCGAGCTGTGCCACCAGCACGGCGCCCTCTATGTCTCCGACGAGGTGATGACCGGTTTCCGCACCTCCCGCACCGGCTGGTACGGCATCGACGGCGTCCGCCCCGACCTGATGACCTTCGGCAAGGTGATGGGCGGCGGCTTCCCCGCGGCGGCCTTCGGCGGCCGGGCCGACGTGATGGCGCACCTCGCCCCCGCCGGCCCCGTCTACCAGGCCGGCACCCTCTCCGGGAACCCGGTGGCGACCGCGGCCGGCGTGGCCCAACTGCGGCTGCTGGACGAGGCGGCGTACACCAAGGTCGACGCGGTCTCCGCCGAACTGCGCGGCCTGGTCACCGCGGCCCTCAGCAAGGAGGGCGTGGCGCACCGGCTGCAGCACGCGTCCAATATGTTCTCCGTCTTCTTCACCGACCGCGAGGTGCGCGACTACGCGGACGCGCAGACGCAGGAGACCTTCCGCTACACGGCGTTCTTCCACTCGATGCTGTCCCAGGGGGTCTATCTGCCGCCCTCGGCCTTCGAGTCCTGGTTCGTCTCCACCGCCCACGACGAGCGGGCCCTGGAGCACATCGCGGCCGCGCTCCCGGCCGCCGCCCGCGCGGCCGCCGAGGTGACGGCATGAGCGACCTCAACTCCCCCGGCTCCGCCGCCACTTCGGGTTCCACCGGCTCCGGCGACGAGCTGACCGTGGTCCATCTGATGCGCCACGGCGAGGTGCACAACCCGGAGGGCGTCCTCTACGGGCGGCTGCCCGGCTACCACCTCTCGGAACTGGGCCGGCAGATGGCCGACCGGGTCGCCGAGCACCTCGCCGGGCGGGACATCACCCATGTCGTGGCCTCGCCGCTGGAGCGGGCCCAGGAGACGGCGGAGCCCATCGCCAAGGCGCACGGCCTCGGCCTCGGCTCCGACGGGCGGCTGATCGAGGCGGAGAACGCCTTCCAGGGCAAGGAGTTCGGCGTCGGGGACGGTGCGCTGCGCCGCCCGGCCAACTGGAAGCTGCTGGTCAACCCGTTCAAGCCGTCCTGGGGTGAGCCCTATGTGGACCAGGTGGTGCGGATGATGAGCGCGCTGGACGCGGCCCGGGACGCGGCCCGCGGGCATGAGGCGGTGTGCGTCAGCCACCAACTGCCGATCTGGATCGTGCGCAGCCATGTGGAACGGCGGCGGCTCTGGCACGACCCGCGCCGCCGCCAGTGCACCCTCGCCTCCCTCACCACCTTCACCTATCGCGGCGACCGCATCGTGTCCGTGGGCTACTCCGAGCCGGCCCTCGACCTGGTCCCCGCCCACCTCCGCGCCGGCGCCAAGCCGGTGAAGGGCCAGGCCAAGGCCTTCGGCGCGTAGCCGGTCCCGGCCGCGGGCGGCGGGGCCCCTCCCGCCACCTGCGGCCGTCCACCCCACCCCCGGGTAAAAACTCCCCATCTGTAACTCCTCACCCCCATATGTCCGTTGTCACGAAACCGTGGTCGGAAATCCGTGCGAGGTCCGGAACCCGGTTTCGGCTCGGATCCTCTTAGGGAGCGACCACCTCCCGTACGGAGGTAAAGCGCGACGAATGGGGGCAAGATGCGGGACTTCAGCCGGAGGAGGCTGCTCGCACTCGGGGCCACGGCGGTGGCCGCGGCGGGAGTCGCCGCCTGCGGCCACGGCGTCAGCGGCGTGGTGAGCAGCGGCAGCGGCGGGGGATCCGGCGAGCGGCGGAGCAAGCCCATCGGCGACGGCTCCACCGCGTACACCGGCAAGCAGCCGCACCAGCCCGAGGCGCCCCGGCCACTGGAACCGGGCGAACAGCCCCCGCAGTTCGTGGTGTTCTCCTGGGACGGCGCGGGCGAGGTCGGCAACGGGCTCTTCCCTCGCTTCCTCAAGGTCGCCGAGGACCACGGCGCCGCCATGACCTTCTTCCTCTCCGGGCTCTATCTGCTGCCCGAGTCCAAGAAGCGCCTCTACCGGCCGCCGAACAACTCCGTCGGCGCCTCCGACATCGGCTACCTCAGCGACGAGCACCTCGTCGAGACCCTCGGCTGCATACGCCGCGCCTGGCTCGCCGGGCACGAGATAGGCACCCACTTCAACGGGCACTTCTGCGCCGGCACCGGCACCGTGGCGAACTGGACGCCCGCCCAGTGGCGCAGCGAGATCGACCAGGCCAAGAGCTTCGTCAAGAACTGGCGCACCAACACCGGCCGCACCGACCTGCCTTCGCTGCCCTTCGACTACGACCGCGAACTCGTCGGCGGCCGCACCCCCTGCCTCCTCGGCCAGGACAACCTGCTGCCCACCGCCCGCGAACTCGGCTGGCGCTACGACGCCTCCTCACCCGGCGGACTCCAGCGCTGGCCGCAGAAGAAGCAGGGCCTGTGGGATCTGCCACTCCAGGCGATGCCCTTCCCCGGGCACACCTTCGAGGTGCTGTCGATGGACTACAACATCCTCGCCAACCAGTCCCGGAACTCCACCAAGGCGCCCCCGCGCAACTATCCGGCCTGGCGCACCCAGGCCACCGAGTCCTACACGGCCGGCTTCAAGCGCGCCTACGAGACCAACCGGGCACCCCTCTTCATCGGCAACCACTTCGAGCAGTGGAACGGCGGCATCTACATGGACGCCGTGGAGGAGGCCCTGAAGCGGATCGCCGGGGCGGGCGAGCGCAAGAAGGACGTACGGCTGGTGTCCTTCCGGCAGTTCACCGACTGGCTCGACGTACAGGATCCCAAGGTCCTCGCGAGGCTCCAGTTGCTCGGGTCGGCGAGGCTCCGGCGGGTGGCTGGAAGGACTATCTGCGGGGTTCCACAGACAGTGCGCAGGGCCCGCCGAACGCCGCCTGAAATGGTGTTTTCCGCCGGATAGGGGGGTGCGGAAGATCCCCTGGCCGGACATGCGAAACTTTTCACATGAGTGCCGCCCGCAGCGCCCACCACAGCACCGCACCCGCGTCCCGCGCCCCCCGCGCGGGACGTGGCCGCGCCGGCCTGCTCACCGCGGGCGCCGCCCTCGCCGCCCTGGTCCTGACGGCCTGCGGTTCCGGTACCAGCGGCGGTTCCGGCAAGACCGGCTTCGTCTCCGGCAAGAACGGCATCGCCACCGTCGCCCTCGCCGACCGGCACCAGGGCCCCGACATCAGCGGCACCACCCTGGACGGCAGGAAGCTCGACGTGGCCGACCACCACGGCAAGATCGTCGTACTCAACGTCTGGGGCTCCTGGTGCCCGCCGTGCCGGGCCGAGGCGCCCAACTTCGCCAAGGTCGCCAAGGAGACCAAGGCCAAGGGCGTGCAGTTCATCGGCATCAACACCCGGGACAGCAGCCGCAATCCGGCGCTCACCTTCGAGAAGAGCCAGGGCATCCCGTACCCGAGCCTCTACGACCCGGCGGGCAAGCTGATGCTGCGCTTCCCCAAGGGCACCCTCAACCCGCAGTCCATCCCCTCCACCGTGGTGCTCGACCGCGAGGGCCGGATCGCGGCCCGCTCCCTCCAGGCGCTCAGCGTCAAGAAGCTGCACGACATGATCGACCCGCTGGTCGCGGAGAAGTGACCCGGTGACCGCCCTGGCCGCCGGCCCCGTCAACGACACCGTCTACAGCGGCACTCTGCTGCTGGCGCTGCCGATCGCCGTCCTCGGCGGCCTGGTCTCCTTCTTCTCCCCGTGCGTCCTGCCCCTGGTCCCCGGCTACCTCTCGTATGTCACCGGCGTCAGCGGCACCGATCTCGCGGACGCCCGGCGCGGCCGGATGGCGAGCGGCGCCGCCCTCTTCGTCCTCGGCTTCACCGTGGTCTTCGTCTCCGGCGGGGCCCTCTTCGGGTACTTCGGGCAGACCCTCCAGGAGTACGGCGGGGTCCTGTCGAAGGTGCTCGGGGTGCTGATGATCCTGATGGGCGTGCTGTTCATGGGCCTGATGCCGTGGCTCACCCAGCGCGAGTACCGCTTCCACACCCGCCCCACCACCGGCCTGGCCGGCGCCCCCCTGCTGGGCGCGCTCTTCGGCATCGGCTGGACGCCGTGCATGGGACCGACCCTCGCCACCGTGCAGGGCCTCTCCTTCAGCGAGGCCAGCGCCGGGCGCGGGGCGCTGCTCACCGTGGCCTACTGCCTGGGGCTCGGCGTGCCGTTCGTACTGGCCGCCGTCGCCTTCCGCAAGGCGCTGGGTGCGTTCGGCTGGGTCAAGCGCCACTATGCGTGGGTGATGCGCATCGGCGGCGGCATGATGATCGCGACCGGTCTGCTGCTGCTGACCGGCGCGTGGGACCACATCGTCCAGGCGATGCAGGTCTGGTCCGACGGCTTCACTGTGGGGATCTGATGAGCAAGACCGGCAACGACACCACCCCCGCCACCGGCCGGGACACCGACGCCGACGACGGGCTGGACGCCGCCGGCTCCCGGCTCTCCACCGCCCCCGTCGAGGACACCGCGCCGCTGGACGACACCTCGCCCGCCCTGCCGCGGCTCGGTGTGCTCGGCTGGGTGCGCTGGTTCTGGCGGCAGTTGACGTCGATGCGGGTCGCGCTGATCCTGCTGCTCCTGCTGTCGCTGGCGGCGATCCCCGGCTCCCTCATCCCGCAGGACAGCGACGAGATGAAGGTGCGCGCCTTCCAGGACGCGCACACCACGCTGGCCCCGGTGTACGACAAGCTCGGCCTGTTCCATGTGTACAGCTCGGTGTGGTTCTCCGCGATCTACCTCCTGCTGTTCATCTCCCTCATCGGCTGCATCGTGCCCCGCACCTGGCAGTTCACCGGCCAGCTCCGCGCCCGCCCGCCCGCCGCCCCGGGGCGCCTCGACCGGCTGCCCGCGTACGCGACCTGGCGTACCGAGGCGAGCGCGGACGAGGTGCGGGAGGCGGCGCGGGCCGCGCTGCGCGGGCGGCGCTACCGCACCCACCTCGCGGGCACCGCGGTCGCCGCCGAGAAGGGCTACCTCCGCGAGGCCGGGAACCTGGTCTTCCATATCGCCCTGATCGTGATGCTGCTCGCCTTCGCCGCCGGCCAGCTCTTCAACTCCGAGGGCAACAAGCTCGTCCTCCAGGGCGACGGCTTCTCCAACACCCTCACCCAGTACGACGACTTCACGTCCGGCAACCTCTTCGACAGCGGCAGCCTGACCCCGTTCAGCTTCACCCTGGACAAGTTCCTCGGCACCTTCGAACGCAACGGCCCCAACCGCGGCACCGCCCGCACCTTCGAGGCCCACGTCAGCTACTCCGCCGGCGTCGACGGCCCCACGAAGCGGAAGGTCATCAAGGTCAACAAGCCGCTCGACGTGGACGGCACCAAGGTCTTCCTGGTCAGCCACGGCTACGCGCCCGAGATCACGGTGCGCGACAGCAAGGGCGAGGTCGTCTACCACTCGTACGTACCGCTGCTGCCCATCGACAACAACCTGACCTCCACCGGCGCCGTCAAGGTCATGGACGGCTACCGCGACAAGTCGGGCAAGGTCGAACAACTCGGCTTCAACGCCTTCTTCGTGCCCACCTTCGCCGGCGTCGGCCGCGGCCAGATGCTGTCCCAGTTCCCCTCCCCGGACTACCCGGTACTGGCGCTCTCCGCCTACCACGGCGACCTGGGAGTGGACGCCGGGCTGCCGCAGAACGTGTACCAGCTCGACACCACGCATATGAAGCAGTTCAAGGACGCCAAGGGCCAGTTGTACAAGGAGCGGCTGCGGCCCGGGGAGACGATGAAGCTGCCCGGCGGGCAGGGCACCGTCACCTACGGCAAGGACCTGCGGCAGTGGGCCAGCTTCCAGATCGCCCAGCAGCCCGGCACCGGCTGGGCGCTCGGCGGAGCCATCGCCGCCATCGCCGGTCTCGCCGGTTCCCTCTTCATCCAGCGGCGCCGGGTCTGGGTCCGCGCCACCCCGGGGGACGACGGCACCACCGTCGTCGAGATGGCCGGGCTGGGCCGCGGCGAGTCCGCCAGACTGCCCGAGGAACTCGGCCGCCTGGCCGGCCTCGTCCACGACCGGGCCCCCACCGCGCCCGACCCCCGCACCGACCAGGACCGCGCATCCTCCGCATCCGACTCTGAAGACGTCACCGCCGAAGGGGCTGAGAAGTGAATCTCGCCGCCGCAACCAACGAGAACCTCGCGGAGATCAGCAATGTGCTGGTCTACTCCGCGATGGCCGTCTACCTGCTGGCCTTCTTCGCCTACATGGCCGAGTGGCTCTTCGGCAGCCGCAGCAAGGTCGGCCGCACCGCCGCCGCCCTCACCGCCGACCAGGACACCCACGGCGCCGCGCCCGTGGTCCGGGTGAAGGGCGCGCAGCGGAACGGTGGCACGGCCGTACTGGAGCGGCCGCAGGTGGTGACCCGGGCCGCGGCCGGCTCCCGCGGCGACCTGCCGGACGGCCCCGGCGCCCACGGCGGCGACGAGCAGGGCGACCTGTACGGCAGGATCGCGGTGTCCCTGTCGGTGCTGGCGTTCCTCATCGAGGCGGGCGGTGTCGTCTCCCGCGCCCTGTCCGTGCAGCGCGCCCCCTGGGGCAACATGTACGAGTTCAGCATCACCTTCTCCACGGTGGCCGTCGGCGTGTACCTGGCGCTGCTGGCACTGAAGAAGAACGTGCGCTGGATGGGCCTGCCGCTGGTCACCACCGTGCTGCTGGACCTGGGCCTCGCCGTCACCGTGCTCTACACCGCCAGCGACCAGTTGGTGCCCGCGCTGCACTCGTACTGGCTGTGGATCCACGTCTCCACCGCCATCTTCTGCGGCGCCGTCTTCTACGTCGGTTTCGTCGCGACCCTGCTCTACCTCTTCCGCGACTCCTACGAGAGCAAGCTCGCCGCGGGCGGCACCCCCGGCCGGTTCGCCACCTCGGTACTGGAGCGGCTGCCGTCCTCCACCAGCCTGGACAAGTTCTCCTACCGCATCAACGCGGCCGTCTTCCCGCTGTGGACGTTCACCATCATCGCGGGCGCCATCTGGGCCGGCGACGCCTGGGGCAAGTACTGGGAGTGGGACCCCAAGGAGACCTGGTCGTTCATCACCTGGGTCGCCTACGCCGGCTATCTGCACGCCCGCGCCACCGCCGGCTGGAAGGGCCGCAAGGCCGCCTATCTGGCCCTGCTCGCCTTCGCCTGCTGGATCTTCAACTACTACGGCGTCAACATCTTCGTCTCCGGCAAGCACTCCTACGCCGGCGTCTGACCCGCGAACCCACCGGCGGCCGGCCCCCGTTCACCTCGGGGACCGGCCGCCGTGGTGTCCGTGCGCCTCAGTGGGCCTGCGGAGTGCGCACCGAGGAGACGGTGAAGGAGTCGCCGCACACCCGCGGGGTGCCCGAGCGCAGCGTCATGGACTGCTTCGAACCGGGCGGATACACCTTGACCAGGTCGGGCCGGTGCCAGCAACCGCCTTGCCCGATGCCCTCGTTGGTGGTGTGCAGGGCGGCCTGGGCACGCGCGCCGGGCGCCAGGGTGACGGGGCCCGCGGCGGCGCCCTCACGGGTGGCGGGATGGCCGACGGTGCTGCCGTCGCGGCGGATCAGGGAGACGCCCGGGAAGCCGCTCAGGGTGCAACTGCGACTGCCGGTGTTGGTGAAGGTCAGGTCGTAGTAGACCTGCCCGGCGCCCGGTTGGCCACGGCCCAGCTTCATCGTCAACTGGCTTGTGGTGCAACGGGATCCGGCGCCCCGCTGGCCGGTGCCGCCCGTGGCGGGGGCGCTCGACGAGGGGGCGCCTTCCGAGGGGGCGGCGGACGGGTCGGAGGGGGCTTCGGTGCCGGTGTCGGACGGGGGGCTGCTCGACCGGTCCGTGCCGGGGGTGGAGCCGCGGTCCCCGTGGTCGGCGCGGGGGGAGGTGGAGGCGCCGGCCGAGTCCCCGCCCTCGCACGCCGTGGTCAGCAGCGCGAGGGCGGCCACCGTGGCGGCCGCCGCACCGGCACGCCACCGGCCGCGGGGCGCGGTGGCACGGTTCCGGCTCTGAGGTGTCGCGTGGTTCTCGGGCATACCTGCCGTGTGCTCCGCCCGGCCGGGTCTGAACGTCACACGATCGGACTGTTACCCGCTCATTACAGGGGCGCGCCCGGAGTGCCCGACAGCCGCCCGGCATAGGGCAGTTCAGTCAGTTCAGTCAGTTCAGTCAGTTCGGTCGGTTCAGTTGCCGGTTCAGTCCTCGGCGCGGCCCTCGCCCCGTTCCCTGCGCCGGAGTTCCTCCTCGCGGCGCCGCAGATCCGCCTCCCAGTCCTTCAGCAGCGACTCGTCCTGCTGCTCCTTCTCGTCCCGCAGCGAGGCCAGGAACTCCGGGTTGTCGTCCGGCGCCACATAACCTCCGCCCCGCGCCGACGGTGAAGCGCCCGCGGCGGCACCCCGCCGGCGGCCCACCACCAGCCAGGCCACCGGGCCCAGCAGCACCTCGCCGAAGAGCAGGATGATGATCACCCACACCACCTTCGGCAGATGCCGCACCTCTTCCTCCGGGGTGTTCAGGCAGTCGATGAAGGTATAGATCCACAGGGCCAGGACCAGCAGGAACGGCAGATACCTGAGCATGGCGGGCGAGGTCCCCCAGAACGCGGGCGGCGGGGCGGCGGGCCCCCGGTGACGGGCCCAGGGTATCCGGTGTCCGATACTTGGCCCCATGGCTTACGACGATCTCCGCTCCCTGCTTCGCGCCCTGGAGCGCGAGGGCGACCTGAAGCGCATCAAGGCCGAGGTGGACCCCCATCTCGAAGTCGGGGAGATCGTCGACCGAGTGCAGAAGGCACAAGGCCCGGCGCTGCTCTTCGAGAACGTCAAGGGCTCCGACATGCCGCTGGCGATGAACGTCTTCGGCACCGATCGCCGCCTCCTGAAATCCCTCGGCCTCTCCTCTTACGAGGACATCAGCGGCAAGATCGGCGGACTGCTCAAGCCCGAACTCCCGCAGGGCTTCGTCGGGATGAGGGAGGCCTTCGGCAAACTCGGCGCGATGACGCACGTACCGCCGAAGAAGGTGAAGGCGGCCGACGCGCCCGTACGGCAGGTGGTGCTGCACGGGGACGATGTGGACCTGGAGCGGCTGCCGGCGCTGTTCACCTGGCCCGGGGACGGCGGCTCCTTCTTCAACCTCGGCCTCACCCACACCAAGGACCCCGAGTCCGGGGTGCGCAATCTCGGCCTCTACCGGCTCCAGCGGCACGACCGGCGCACCATCGGTATGCACTGGCAGATCCACAAGGACAGCCGCAACCACTACCAGATCGCCGCCCGCCGGGGAGAGCGGCTGCCGATCGCCATCGCCTTCGGCTGCCCGCCCGCCGTCACCTACGCGGCGACCGCCCCGCTCCCCGGCGACATGGACGAGTACCTCCTCGCCGGCTTCGTCCAGGGCAGGCGGATCGAGATGGTGGACTGTGTGACGGTGCCGCTCCAGGTGCCGGCGCAGGCCGAAGTGGTGCTGGAGGGCTGGCTGGAGCCGGGCGAGATGCTGCCGGAGGGCCCGTTCGGCGACCACACCGGTTTCTACACCCCGCAGGAGCCGTTCCCGGCGCTCACCATCGACTGCGTCACCATGCGGCGGAAGCCACTGCTCCAGTCCATCGTGGTGGGGCGGCCGCCGACCGAGGACGGTCCGCTGGGCCGTGCCACCGAGCGGTTCTTCCTGCCGCTGCTGAAGGTGATCGTGCCGGACATCGTGGACTACCACCTGCCGGAGGCGGGCGGCTTCCACAACTGCGCCATCGTCTCCATCGACAAGAAGTATCCGAAGCACGCGCAGAAGGTCATGCACGCGGTGTGGGGCGCCCACATGATGTCGCTGACCAAGCTGATCGTGGTGGTGGACGCCGACTGCGATGTGCACGATGTGCAGGAGGTGGCCTGGCGGGCCTTCGGCAACACCGACTACGCCCGCGACCTGACCGTGGTCGAGGGCCCCGTCGACCATCTGGACCACGCCTCCTACCAGCAGTTCTGGGGCGGCAAGGCCGGTATCGACGCCACCCGCAAGCTGCCCGAGGAGGGCTACACCCGGGACGGCGGCTGGCCCGAGATGGTGCTGTCCGACCCGCGGACGGCCGCCCTGGTGGACCGCCGCTGGAAGGAGTACGGATTGTGAGCGCTGCCGAGGCGGTCAGCGGGCAGGGGCCCGCGCGGACCGGGCGGGTGCGGGCCTTCCTACGGCTGGTGATGATCGAGCACTCGGTCTTCGCACTGCCCTTCGCGTATATCGCGGCGCTCACCGCGGGCTTCCAACTCGACGGCACCGTCCACTGGTTGAAGCTGCTGCTGGTGACGGTCTGCATGGTGGGGCTGCGGACCTTCGCCATGGCGTGCAACCGGATCATCGACCGGGAGATCGACGCCCGCAATCCGCGCACCGCGGGCCGCGAGTTGGTCACCGGCACGGTGTCGGTGCGCTCGGCGTGGACCGGCGCACTGGTCGCGCTGGTGGTCTTCCTGGGCGCGGCGGCACTGCTCAACCCGCTCTGCCTGGCGCTGTCCCCGCTGGCCGTGGTGCCGATGGTGGTCTATCCGTACGGCAAGCGGTTCACCGACTTCCCGCACGCGATCCTGGGGCTGGCGCAGGCGATAGGACCGACCGGGGCGTGGCTCGCCATCACCGGGGCGTGGTCCTGGGAGGCGGTGCTGCTGGGCCTCGCGGTCGGGGTGTGGATCGGCGGCTTCGACCTGATCTTCGCCTGCCAGGACGTACAGGCGGACCGGGCGCACGGGGTGCAGTCGGTACCGGCGCGCTTCGGTGTCCCCGCCGCGCTGTGGGGCGCCCGCGGCTGCCATGCCGTCACCATGGGGCTCTTCGTCTGGTACGCGCTGGCCACGGACGCGGGGGTGTTCTTCTGGCTGGGCCTGGCGATCGTCGCCGCGGCCTTCGTCTACGAGCACACCCTCGTTCGCCCCCATGACCTGTCCCGCCTGAACCGGGCGTTCTTCACCACCAACGGCTTCATCGGCATCGCGCTGTTCCTCGCCGCGCTGGCCGATCTGCTGGTGCGGGGGCTGTCGGTGTGAGTGGCCGTGAGCCGTGGGTGGTCGGGGTCTCGGGGGCGTCCGGGACGCCGTACGCGGCCGCGGTGCTGCGGGCCCTGCTGGCGGCGGGGGAGAGCGTGGACCTGGTGGTGTCGCGGGCGGCGCGGCTCACCCTGCTCGACGAGACGGGCATCGCGTTCCGGGACGCGCACTGGGAGCGGGACCTGTCCGAGTGGCTGGCGCGGGGCGCGGACGGTGACCCAACGGCGTTCGCACCGGCGGGAGTTGAGCGGGTGCGGTACTGGCCCGCGGGTGATCTGGCGGCGGGCCCGTCGTCCGGTTCGTACCGGGTGAAGGGGATGCTGATCGTGCCGGCGTCGACGGCCTGTGTGGCGGGGGTGGCGCTGGGGCTGTCGAAGGATCTGCTTCAGCGGGCGGCGGGGGTGACGCTCAAGGAGGGCCGGCGGCTGGTGGTGGCGGTGCGGGAGACGCCGCTGAACGGGCCCACACTGCGGCAGTTGGCGGCACTGGACGAGGCGGGCGCGGTGGTGCTGCCCGCCTCTCCGGCGTTCTACGCGGGGGCGACGCACATCCAGGATCTGGTGGACTTCGTCGCGGGGCGGGTGCTCGACGCGGCGGGTGTGCCGCACGGCCTGTACCGCCGCTGGAAGGGGGAGCTCGGAGGTGGCTCGGGTTAGCGCTTCTTGGCGGCGCGGCGGACGCCGGCGAAGCGGCCGCGGCGGGCGGTCACGGGCCGGTGGGCACGCGAGCGGTCGGCCAGCTCCTGGAGCTCACGCATACGGGCGTAGGCCATCTCGATCGAGTACACGGTGGGTCTCACTCCTGACGATCGTTCTCCGCGTCGAGAACCCGGGATTGCCAGGCATCAACTGAAGAGATGTGGAAGATTTACAGGGTGTGGCCCCTGTGTGCCTTAGATTCTACACGTAAACTCGCGATATTGCTACATAATGAAAGGCATGGACCTATGGACGCCGTGGACAGGCAGCTCATCCAGGCCCTGCGCGAGAACGGCCGCGCCTCCTACGCCGAACTGGGGCGGCTGGTCGGGCTCTCCGGGCCCAGCGTCACCGACCGCATCAACCGCCTGGAAGCCGCCGGGGTGATCACCGGATACCGCGCCACGGTGGACGCCGCCTCGCTCGGCCTGGGCGCCACCGCCCTGATCGGCATCTCCCTCTCCGACGCCGCCGACCACGAGGACGTGGCACAGCGCCTGAAGGACCTGTACGAGATCGAGGACTGCTGGTTCATCGCCGGCGACGACTCGTTCATGCTCAAGGTGCGGGTGAGCGATGTGGACGGCCTGGAGCGCACCATCCGCCGCCTCTCCGGCACCAAGGGCGTCTCCCGCACCCGTACCACCGTGGTCCTCTCCACCAAGTGGGAGAACAGGGTCGGCGAACTCCCCGAGGAGATGTGAGCGGCGGCGGGGGTACGGTTGTCGGGGCCCGGTGAGGGTCCCCGCCGCCGGGGTTCCGGGCCGGCGGAGAGCGAGGACCGGAGGGCGGTCGGCGGATGGACGCGGGGCTGAAGCGCGAGCTGGAGGAGAAGGTCCGCGGGGGTGAACGGCTGACCCGCGAGGACGGCGTCGCGCTCTACGCGTCGGACGACCTGGCCTGGCTCGGCGGTCTCGCGCACGAGGTGCGCACCCGTGAGAACGGCGACGTGGTGCACTTCAACGTCAACCGCCACCTCAATATGACCAATGTGTGCACCGCGTCCTGCGCGTACTGCTCCTTCCAGCGCAAGCCGGGGGAGAAGGACGCCTACACGATGCGGATCGAGGAGGCGGTGCGGCTCGCCAAGGAGATGGAGGGCGAGCACCTCACCGAGCTGCACATCGTCAACGGCCTTCATCCGAGCCTGCCTTGGCGCTACTACCCGCGCTCCCTGAAGGCGCTCAAGGAGGCCCTGCCGGACGTCTCCCTGAAGGCGTTCACCGCCACCGAGATCCACCACTTCGAGAAGATCTCCGGGCTGCCCGCCGCCGAGATCCTCGACGAACTCATCGACGCCGGGCTCGAATCGCTCACCGGCGGCGGCGCCGAGATCTTCGACTGGGAGGTGCGGCAGCACATCGTGGACCACGACACCCACTGGGAGGACTGGTCGCGGATCCACCGCCTCGCCCACCAGAAGGGCCTGAAGACCCCGGCGACCATGCTCTACGGCCACATCGAGGAGCCCCGGCACCGCGTGGACCACGTACTGCGGCTGCGTGAACTCCAGGACGAGACCGGCGGTTTCCAGGTCTTCATCCCGCTGCGCTACCAGCACGACTTCGTGGACATGAAGGACGGCAAGGTACGCAACCGGCTCCAGGCCCGCACCACCATGGCCACCGGCGCCGAGGCCCTGAAGACCTTCGCCGTCTCCCGGCTGCTCTTCGACAACGTGCCCCATGTGAAGGTCTTCTGGGTGATGCACGGTGTGCAGACCGCCCAACTCGCCCTCCAGCACGGCGCGGACGACATGGACGGCTCGGTCGTCGAGTACAAGATCACCCACGACGCGGACAACTACGGCACCCCCGCCAAGCTCACCCGGGACGACCTGCTGGAGCTGATCCGGGACGCCGGCTTCCGGCCCGTGGAGCGCAACACCCGCTACGAGATCATCCGCGAGTTCGACGGCCCCGACCCGGCCCGCCGGGACAGCCCCCAGCCGATGCGGGTCTGAGGCCGGGGCGTACGGAGTGGCGGACGCCGGGCCGACCCCGCGCCCGGGGCCGGTGCCGTGCGTGCTTCACTGGAGGAGCGCCCGCCCGACTCGGGCGGCCCACCGGAACGGAAGACGGATTGACATGCTCCGCTACACGCTGATGCGACTGGGGATCTTCGCGGGCTGCCTGCTGGTCGTCTGGGGCCTCGTCTACTCCGGCATCGCCCCGCGCGGCCTCGGCGGCTCCAACTACCTCTGGGTGGTGCTGCTCTCCCTGGTGATCTCCGCGCCCATCAGCTTCGTGGTGCTGCGCGGGGAACGGGACCGCGCCTCCGAGCGGATCGTGGCCCGAGTCGACCGCGCCAAGGCCAACCTCCAGGCCAACCGCAGCATGGAGGACGAGGCGGACGACGCCCAGCGCGCCCACGGCGGCCCCGCCGTCCGTTAAGCGCGTCACATCCCGCACGCCCCGGTCCAGGGGAGAACGCTCCGGACCGGGGCGTTTGCCGTGCTCGGGCCGAGTCGCCGGGCCGCGTCCCAAAGAGATGCTTTGATTACCTCAAAGTTGAGATGTTAACGTATTCGGCGTGTTCGACCCGACGACCGCTGCCCGCCAACACGCCCGGAACATCCGGCTCGTGGCGCGTCTGCATGTCGATCTCTGCCGCTGTGTGTCCGCGGCCTGTCGCAGCCTCTGAGCTCCGAGCCGCCTGAGAGTTCCCCAGCGACACCACAGCGGTGCGCCCCCGTACGGCCACCGCACCCCGACTGCTGTACTACCCCTGACTGGAGTGTGTCCGTGTCCGCAACCGCTGAGAAGCCGGGCCGCCGAATACCCGAGGTCCCGTTCTGGGCCCAGATCATCGCGGGCCTCGTCCTCGGTGTCCTCCTCGGCTGGATCGCCCGCAACCAGGACGTCACCTGGCTGGTCACCACGCTGCAGAAGATCGGTGACATCTTCATCGGCCTGCTCAAACTGGCCGTCGCCCCACTGGTGTTCTTCGCGATCCTGGTGTCGATCACCAATCTGCGCAAGGTCAACAACGCCGCCCGCCTCGCCAGCCGCACCCTGCTGTGGTTCATGGCGACCTCGCTGATCGCCGTCGCCATCGGCCTCGCCATCGGCCTGCTCACCAACCCGGGCTCCGGCACCGGCCTCACCGCCAAGGACGGCGCCAAGCCGGACCACGCCGGCTCCTGGCTCGACTTCCTCACCGGCATCGTGCCCACCGACGTGGTCACACCGTTCACCGAACTGAACGTGCTGCAAATCGTGTTCATGGCCGCCGTCGCCGGGATCGCCGCCCTCCAGCTCGGCGACAAGGCCAAGCCGATCCTCACCCTGAGCGAGTCCGTCCTCGCCCTGCTCCAGAAGGCCCTGTGGTGGGTCATCCGCCTCGCCCCGCTCGGCACCGTCGGCCTCATCGGCAACGCCATCGCCACCTACGGCTGGGACCTGATCGGCAAGTACGCCACCTTCACCGCGGACGTCTACATCGGCTGCGCCCTGGTGCTGTTCGGTGTGTACCCGCTGCTGGTGGCCACCGTCGCCAAGGCCAGCCCGCTCCAGTTCTTCAAGGGCGCCTGGCCGGCGATCCAGTTGGGCTTCGTCTCCCGCTCCTCCGTCGGCACCATGCCGCTCACCCAGAAGGTCACCGAGCGCCTCGGCGTCCCCAAGGAGTACGCCAGCTTCGCGGTGCCGTTCGGCGCCACCACCAAGATGGACGGCTGCGCCGCGATCTACCCGGCCATCGCCTCGATCTTCGTGGCGCAGATCTTCGACATCCAACTCGGCTTCGGCGACTACCTGTTGATCGCCTTCGTCTCCGTGGTGGGCTCCGCGGCCACCGCCGGCCTCACCGGCGCCACCGTGATGCTCACCCTGACCCTGTCCACCCTCGGCCTGCCGATGGAGGGTGTGGGCCTGCTGCTGGCCATCGACCCGATCCTGGACATGATGCGGACCGCCACCAATGTGGCCGGCCAGGCGCTGATCCCGGTCCTGGTCGCGGCCCGCGAGAAGATCCTCGACCGGGATGCCTTCGACCACGCCTCGGCCTCCCCGATCGACGCGCAGGACGAGCCCGTCGAGGCGGCCCCGGTGCCCGCGGCGGCCTGACGCACCCTGCCGCTTCCCGGCCGTGCCCCGGTCCCCGCCCGCCGCGGGGGCCGGGGCACCGGCGTTCCCGGCTCCGGCTGCAGGCCCGGCCCGTCCCCGATACGCCGGTTGGAGCGCGTCGTCACCGGCGCCCCGTACGCTTGCGCCTGATCGGACGCGGACAACTCGGGGTGTCGGAAGGGGCGGGGCGGATGGCTGTGGTGGGGGACGGTGGCGCGGTGTCGGTGCAGCGGCAGAAGCGGATGCCGCGCGCGGAGCGGGAGCGGCAGATGCTGGACGCGGCCGTGCAGATCTTCGGCCGACTCGGCTACCGGGCCGCCTCCATGGACGAGATCGCCGAACTCGCCGGCGTTTCCAAGCCGTTGGTCTACCTCTACCTCGGCAGCAAGGACGATCTGTTCCTCGCGTGCATCCGGCGGGAGGCGGCGAACCTGGTGACGGCGCTGCGGACCGGCGTCGACCCGGAGGACGCCGCGGAACGGCAGCTCTGGCAGGGGCTGCTCACCTTCTTCACCCACACCGGCGCCCACCCCGACGGCTGGGCCCTGCTGCACGACCGGGCGCGTACCCGGGGCGAGTTGTTCGCCTCCGAAGCGGCCGAGACGCGGCGGGAGATCATCGGCTTCGTGACGGAGCTGGTCATGGCCGCGGCCCGGGAGGGGCACGGCGACCTCGAATTGGGGGACCGGGAGGTCGACGGGCTCGCCTTGGCCCTGGTCGGAGCCACCGAGTCACTGGCGGACTGGGCGTGCCGCGATGCCACCGTCTCCGCCCGCGATGCCGCCGTCACCCTGATGAACGTGGCCTGGTCCGGCCTCGGCAATCTGATGTCCGGCCACCGCTGGACCCCACCCTCCACCGGCTGACCCGGCGTCCTACGGGCGCGGCAACGGGCCGTCCAGGGAGGGGTGTTCGGCGTTCCACCGGTGCGGGGAGCCGAGGGGGACGGGGCAGAAAAGGCAGGAGCCCCGCTTCCGCCGCTTGCGCGGGGAGCAGGGCTCCTTGGGTACTGCTATCCGTTCCGGATCAGATCCCGAGTGACCTCGGGACCCCGATTACATCGGGGAGACGTTCTCCGCCTGCGGGCCCTTCGGGCCCTGCGTGACGTCGAAGCTCACGGCCTGGTTCTCCTCAAGGGAGCGGAAGCCGCTAGCGTTGATCGCGGAGTAGTGGACGAAGACGTCGGGGCCGCCGCCTTCCTGGGCGATGAATCCAAAGCCCTTTTCGGCGTTGAACCACTTCACGGTTCCGGTAGCCATAAGCCCTCCTTGGGCCAAAGGGTTGCCCTGCTCCAGAACCTGCTGTTGTAAGCAACTGCATATGCCTGAAAACGACGAAAGCCTGCGGGTCACATGCTCCGCAGGCTCTGTACTGCAAGGGAAACCAAACTGCAACTTGCGGTGAGCCTAGCACGGCGGAAGCCGAAAGCGATAGAGGGAAAGATCACTTCACTCGGAGGCCGGAGAATCCCCGCGCCGCCTTGACGCCCTTGCGGGGCCGAACGGGGCCCTGGAGTCGGGCGCCCGCGCCGCTGGGTCTAGCCTCACGATGTGGACAATTCTCCCGCGGACTCAGCAAACGGCCCGGGCCGCCACGAGCGCCCCGCCGCACCTAGTGTCAGGCCGCGCGTCGGCCACATCCAGTTCCTGAACTGCCTGCCCCTGTACTGGGGCCTGGCCAGGACCGGCACCCTGCTCGACCTGGAGCTGACCAAGGACACCCCGGACAAGCTCAGCGAACAGCTCATCCGGGGCGAACTCGACATCGCGCCCGTCACCCTCGTCGAGTATCTGAGGAACGCCGGGGAGCTGGTCGCCCTCCCCGATATCGCGGTCGGCTGCGACGGGCCCGTGATGTCCTGTGTGATCGCCTCCCAGGTGCCGCTGGACCGGCTGGACGGCGCCCGGGTCGCCCTCGGCTCCACCTCGCGCACCTCGATCCGGCTCGCCCAACTGCTCCTCGCCGAGCGGTACGGCGTCCAGCCCGAGTACTACACCTGCCCGCCCGACCTTGGCCTGATGATGCAGGAGGCCGATGCCGCCGTACTCATCGGGGACGCGGCGCTGCGGGCCAATCTGCACTACGGGCCCAAGCTCGGCCTGGACGTGCACGACCTGGGCGCGATGTGGAAGGAGTGGACGGGGCTGCCGTTCGTCTTCGCCGTCTGGGCCGTCCGCCGTGAATACGCCGCCGGGCAGCCGGAGTTGACCGCCCAACTGCATGAGGCCTTCCTCGCCTCCCGGGATCTCTCGCTGGCGGAGGTCGCCAAGGTCGCCGAGCAGGCCTCCCGCTGGGAGGCCCTTGATCAGGAAGTGCTGGAGCGGTACTTCACCACCCTCGATTTCCGTTTCGGCCCCGACCAGTTGCGCGGTGTGACCGAGTTCGCCCGTCGCGTCGGCCCCACCACCGGCTTCCCGGCGGATGTGCGGGTGGAGCTGCTCGGGCACTGAGCGGCAGCGAACGGCGACCCTGAGTAATTCCCGTACCGGAGCCCGGAATTCAGGCTTTCCGCGGCAGTGGGAAACCATCGCCCGGCTGAATTCCCGGTGACGGTACGGCGGCGGCGCTGGGGCGGGTCCGGTCCGACCCCGTACCGGATTACCGTCAGGTGGAAATGCGGTACGGGAAAGCACCGCCCCTTTACACCCCGTATCGGGCGTGCATTCTTCCCGATCGGGCAACCCCTTACGGACATACGGCAGTTGCCTGGAAGGCGCGCGGCTAGGCTGGCCCGCGCCGCGGGTCGGCCGGCCGCCGGGCCGTGGCGCTGAAGTCCGTACGGGGGAGGTCGTGATGCAGCCGCTGGACGCCGGGGAACCGCGCGCCGTCGGGCCCTACCGGCTGCTCGGCCGGCTCGGTGCCGGCGGCATGGGCCGGGTCTACCTGGGGCGTTCCACGGGCGGTCGTACCGTCGCGGTGAAGATCGTGCATCCGCACTTCGCGCTGGACGAGCAGTTCCGGGCCCGCTTCCGGCGCGAGGTGGCCGCGGCCCGCCGGGTCGGCGGCGCCTGGACCGCGCCCGTGCTGGACGCCGACCCGGAGGCCGCGGTGCCCTGGGTCGCCACCGGCTATGTGGCCGGCCCGTCCCTCGCCCAGGCCCTCACCCCCGACCCGCCCGCCGACCCCGACAGCCCGCTCCCGCCCCGCCCCCTCCCGGAGCACTCGGTCCGCGCACTGGGCGCCGGACTCGCCGAGGCCCTGGCCCACGTCCACGCGCTGGGCCTGGTGCACCGCGATGTGAAACCGTCCAATGTGCTGCTGGCCATGGACGGCCCCCGCCTCATCGACTTCGGTATCGCCCGCGCCAGCGACGGCACCGCCTCCCTCACCACCACCGGCGTCTCCATCGGCTCGCCCGGCTATATGGCGCCCGAGCAGATCCTCGGCGGTGCGGTCACCGGCGCCGCCGACGTCTTCTCCCTGGGCGCCGTCCTCGCCTACGCGGCCACCGGCCGACCGCCCTTCCCCGGCGACTCCTCGGCGGCACTGCTCTACCGGGTGGTGCACGAGGAACCGGTACTGGACGGGCTCGGCGGGCCGCTGCTCGACCTGGTGTGCCGCTGCCTGACGAAGGACCCGGCGCCCCGGCCGGCCCCCGCCGAACTGGCCCGCCGGCTCGCCCCCGAGGGCGCCGCCCGAGCGGTGGCCGCGGGCTGGCTCCCCGCCCCGCTGGTGGAGCAGGTCGGCCGGGACGCGGTACGGCTGCTGGACCTGGAGGCGGCGGAGGTCCCACCGGGCGGCGCCCTCTCCGGCCCGGTGCCCTTCGACCGCCCCGCCGTCACCGCCGACCCCGGCACCGGCACCGTGGCACCCCCGGCCACCGGCCCGGCCGTACCGCACCCCGGCGGACCCGTGGCCTCCGGCACCTTCGGCCCGCCCGACCCCTCCTACCGCCCCACCGAGGCGACCCCGCCCCCCGGCTCCCCGGCGCACCCGCCGACCGCTCCCGGTCAGGCGCCGGTGCCCGGTCCGCGTAGTGGGGAGGAGGCCGACGGCAAGCAGCCGGGGAAGTTCTCCCTGCGGCTCAGCGCCGGGTCGGGTACCGGGTCCAACGGCCGTGGCCGCCAGGTGAGTTGCACCCTCGCCCTGGCCGTGGCGGGTGCGCTCGCCGCGGTCACCCTTGGCGGTGCCTTCCTCCTCGATGTGCTGCCCGGATCCGGGAACGGCGACGGCCCCGCCGCCGGCGCCGACCACTCGCCCGTCGCCAGCGCCCCCGCGCGCGACTCGGCGACCGCCGTACCCAAGGCGTACCTCGGGCACTGGAAGGGGGAGGCGCAGAGCAGCAGAGGGCTGCCGGTGGGGACCTTCGCGCTGGAGGTCCACCAGGCCCGCAAGGGTGCCCGCTTCGCCACCCTCGTCACCGATCTGTACGGCAGCCGCTGCAAGGACGTGCTCACCCTGGACAAGGCGGACGGGGGCCGGATCACCGCCACCGGGCGCGGCGACAGCGGCAACGGGCCGCTCTGCTCGCAGGCCGCGCACACCGTCTTTCTGAAGCCGGTCGGCGACGACCTGCGGTACACCTCCGTCGACCCGAAGGCGGGCAACCCCTCGGCCCGGCTCAGCCGCGACGACTGACCGCCCGCCGCGTCCGGCGCGGGGCCCTGGCGTACGCTGGATCGGTCCGTGCGGCAGCACATCGCCGCTGCTGAACAGCCACACCCGATGTGCCCGATGAGCCCCGATGACCCCCGATGAAATCCGATGAAAGGGACGCCGGTGACCGAGCAGGCCGACTTCGCTTCCCCCGGTGTCGATGTCACCGCAGTCCTCGAACGCGCCGCCGCCGGTGGGCGGATCAGCGCGGAGGAGGCCGTGGTCCTGTACCGGGACGCGCCGCTGCACGCGCTGGGCGCCGCCGCCGACACGATCCGCCGCCGCCGCTACGCGGGCACCGAGCACATCGCCACGTACATCATCGAGCGGAACATCAACTACACCAACGTCTGTGTCACGGCGTGCAGGTTCTGCGCGTTCTACGCGGCCCCCAAGGACACCGACAAGGGCTGGACCCGCGGCCTGGACGACATCCTGCGGCGCTGCGCGGAGACCGTCGAACTGGGCGGCACCCAGATCATGTTCCAGGGCGGCCACCACCCGGACTACGGCGTGGAGTACTACGAGCAGCACTTCTCCGCCATCAAGAAGGCGTTCCCCGAGCTGGTGATCCACTCGCTGGGCGCGTCCGAGGTGGAGCACATGGCGCGGATCTCCGGGGTGTCCGTGGAGGAGGCCATCACCCGCATCCACGCGGCGGGTCTGGACTCCTTCGCGGGGGCCGGCGCCGAACTGCTGCCGGCCCGGCCGCGGAAGGCGATCGCCCCGCTGAAGGAGTCCGGCGAACGCTGGCTGGAGATCATGGAGGCGGCGCACCGGCTGGGCGTGGAGTCCACCTCCACCATGCTGATGGGCACCGGCGAGACCAACGCCGAGCGGATCGAGCATCTGCGCATGATCCGCGACGTACAGGACCGGACCGGCGGCTTCCGCGCCTTCATCCCGTACACCTACCAGCCGGAGAACAACCATCTGAAGGGCCGCACCCAGGCCACCCTCTTCGAGTACCTGCGGCTGATCGCCATCGCCCGGATCTTCCTGGACAACGTGGCGCACATCCAGGGCTCCTGGCTGACCACGGGCAAGGAGGTCGGCCAACTGTCCCTGCACTACGGCGCGGACGACCTCGGCTCGATCATGCTGGAGGAGAACGTGGTGTCCTCCGCGGGCGCCCGGCACCGCTCCAACCGGCTGGAGATCATCGACCTGATCCGCAAGGCCGGCCGGGTCCCCGCCCAGCGCGCCACCACGTACGAGCATCTGCTGGTCCACGACGACCCGGCGAACGACCCGGTGGACGACCGCGTCAGCTCGCACATCTCCTCCACCGCCCTCGACGGCGGCACGGCCCACCCCGAACTGAAACTGGTCGCCACCGACTGAGGCCCGCCGTGATCACCCTGCACACCGCCGAGGCCGACCCCGGGACCTCGGTCCTGGTCGACGGCGCCCGGATCGCCGCCGTCGGCCCGTACCGGGAGCTGGCCGAGGCGCACCCCGACGCCCGGCTGCGCCGCTGGCCCGGCATCCTCACCCCCGGCCTGCTCAACCCGTACGGTTCCGAGCTGTTGGAGGCCACCTACCACCCCGATCCGCGGGAGGCCGCCGAGCTGGGCACCGAGCCGATCGGCGGCGACCGGGCCCGCCGACTGCTCGCCGCCGACCCGGCCAGGGCCGGCGCCAGCGCACGGCGCGGGGTGCAGCGGATGCTGGCGCACGGCACGGTCGCCGTCGCCGGTGAACTGCGCTCCCGGGCCGCGGTGGACGCGGTACGCCGCGCGGGCCTCGCCGTCGGCCACCGCCCGGAGAGGCTGCCGGGCCCGCCCGCGCTCTCCCCGGTATCGCTGGTCCTCCTCCCGCCCCTGACCCCCGGCGCCCCCGCCCGCTTCGCCGTCTTCGACGTCCCCGACCGCCCCGCCCTGGTCCACCTCGGCGCCACCACCTGCGTCGCCACGGTCATCGCCGGCCGCCTGGTCTACCGGGGGCGATGACGGCGCCCGATCCGGTCCCCGAGTCGACCGGCGAGTGAGCCGAAGGGGCGCGGCCGGTGTCGAGACCGCGCCCGCGCGGAGGCCGCGAGGAACGAGTGGTCGAGCACGGGCGTGGTCTCGACACCGGCTGGAGCGCCCCGGAGGCGAACCGAGCCTGGAAAGGGCAGGCACAATGGGCTCCGTGAATCGCGCATCCCTGGACAAAAAGCCGGCTGAAGTCGCCTCGATGTTCGACGACGTGGCGGAACGGTACGACCTGACCAATGACGTGCTGTCCCTGGGGCAGGCCCGGCGCTGGCGTCGCGAGGTGGCGCGTGCCGTCGACGCGCGCCCGGCGCAGAAGGTGCTGGACCTGGCAGCCGGTACCGGCACCTCCTCGCTGCCCCTCACCCGCGCCGGGGCCTATGTGGTGCCCTGCGACTTCTCCACGGGCATGTTGCGGGTGGGCAGGAGCCGCCACCCGTGGCTGCCGTTCACCGCGGGCGACGCGACCCGACTGCCGTTCCGGGACGAGGCGTTCGACGCGGTCACCGTCTCCTTCGGGCTGCGCAACGTGCAGGACACCGGTGCCGCGCTGCGGGAGATGCTGCGGGTGACGCGGCCCGGTGGGCGGGTGGTGATCTGCGAGTTCTCCCATCCGACGTGGGCGCCGTTCCGCACCGTGTACAGCGAGTACCTGATGCGGGCGCTGCCGCCCGCGGCCCGCGCCGTCTCCTCGAATCCGGAGGCGTATGTGTATCTCGCCGATTCGATCCGGGCCTGGCCCGATCAGCGGGAGCTGGCGGGGAGGTTGGGGGAGGCGGGCTGGTCGCGGGTGGCGTGGCGTGATCTCTCCGGCGGTGTCGCCGCCGTGCACCGAGGCTTCAAGCCGGGGGTGTGAGCGCGGGGGTGCCCCGGCCGCGTACGGCGGCGCTTGTCGTCGCCGGACGCCGCGGCGGGCCGGTGGGCGGCGCTGCATAGACTGCCGGGTGTCCAGTGCCGTCCGGCACGCAGCTTTCCAGTCTGGGGGAGAACCCGCCGTGACCGAGCCGCTCTCCGAACACACCGCGGACGTGATCGTCGTCGGGGCCGGTCCCGCCGGGTCCACCACCGCCTACCACCTGGCCAAGTCCGGCCTCGATGTACTGCTGTTGGAGAAGACCGCCTTCCCGCGGGAGAAGGTGTGCGGTGACGGCCTCACACCGCGTGCCGTGAAGCAGCTCGTCGGAATGGGCATCGATGTCTCCGAGGAGGCCGGCTGGCTCCGCAACAAGGGCCTGCGGATCATCAGCGGCGGGACCCGCCTCCAGTTGGACTGGCCGGAGCTGGCCTCGTACCCGGACTACGGACTGGTCCGCAAGCGCGACGACTTCGACGAGCAGCTCGCCCGCCAGGCGCAGAAGGCCGGCGCCCGGCTGTACGAGCGGTGCAATGTGGGCGAGCCGATCGTGGACGAGCGCACCGGCCGGATCACCGGTGTGCACGCCAAGCTCGGCGAGGAGAAGGCGCCCACCACCTTCCACGCGCCGCTGGTGGTCGCCGCCGACGGCAACTCCACCCGGCTGTCGCTGGCGATGGGCCTGCACCGCCGGGAGAACCGCCCGATGGGCGTCGCCGTCCGCACCTACTTCACCTCGCCCCGGCACGACGACGACTATCTGGAGTCGTGGCTGGAGCTGTGGGACCGGCGCGGTGACAAGCCCCATCTGCTGCCGGGCTACGGCTGGGTCTTCGGGATGGGCGACGGCACCTCCAATGTGGGCCTCGGGGTGCTCAACGCCTCGCCCGCGTTCCGGGAGTTGGACTGGCGGAAGATCCTCAAGGCGTGGTGCGCGTCGATGCCGGAGGACTGGGGCTTCACCCCGGACAACATGACCGGACCGATCCGCGGCGCCGCCCTCCCGATGGCCTTCAACCGCCAGCCGCACTACACCAGGGGCCTGCTCCTGGTCGGCGACGCGGGCGGCCTGATCAACCCGTTCAACGGTGAGGGCATCGCGTACGCCATGGAGTCCGGGGAGCTCGCCGCGGATGTCGTGGTGCAGGCGCACGCCCGGAGCACCGACGCCCAGCGGGAGCTGGCCCTGCACCGCTATCCGAAGGTCCTCAAGGACACCTACGGCGGCTACTACACGCTGGGCCGCGTCTTCGTGAAGCTGATCAGCAACCCGAAGGTGATGAAGCTCGCCGCGGAGCGCGGGCTGACGCACCCGGTGCTGATGAAGTTCACGCTGAAGATGCTCGCCAACCTCACCGACCCCACCGGCGGCGACGCCATGGACCGGGTCATCAACGGCCTGACCAAGATGGCCCCCAAGGCCTGAGCCGACCTTGGAACCGCACGAGAAGGGCGCCGCACCGGGGAGGTGCGGCGCCCTTCTCATGCGCTCGGTACTCGGAGGCTCAGCGGACTCAGAGGACGCGGACCGCGCCGCTCGCCGGGTAGCCGGAGAGGTTCTGGATGACGACGCCCTTGGAGGGGTTCGCGGCGTCCAGGTACTGGCCGTTCCCGATGTAGACGCCCACGTGGTACGCGGAACCGGCGCCGCCCCAGTAGAGGATGTCGCCGACCTGGGCGCTGGACACGGAGACCTGGGTGCCGACGGTGGACTGGGCCTGCGAGGTACGCGGCAGGCTCACCCCCGCCTGCCGGTAGGCGGCCTGCACCAGGCCGGAGCAGTCCCAGGAGTTGGGGCCGGTGCCGCCCATCACGTAGGCGTCGCCGAGCTGCGCCTTGAGGAACGAGATGACACTGGCGACGCTGCCGCTGGCCGGGGCGGAGACGGGCGCCGGGGCGGGCGTGGAGGCGCCGGACCTGGTGGAGAGCGTGGTGCGCTCCGCGGCGCGGGAGGCGCGCTCCCGGGCGGCCGCCGCGGCCTTCCGCTTGGCCTCGGCCTCGGCCTTCTTCTTGGCCTCCGCCGCCTTGCGCTCGGCGGTGGCCTTGTCCTTCTTGGCCTGCTTCACGGCCTTCGCGGCGGCCGATTCCTGGGTGGCCTGCAGCTCGTAGGCGGCGGCGCGCTGCTGGGTGGCGTCGGCGGCCTGGGCGGACTGGCTGGCCAGGTCCGCGGTGAGCGTGGGGAGCGCCGCGGTCTCGGCCACGGGCTCGGCCGCACTGGCGGTACCGGACGCACCGGCCACTGCCAGGGTGCTGAGGACGCCACCGGCGACTCCGGCGCGCAGGGCCATCTTCGAGGCGCTGCGGCGGGGCTTCCGGTGGCTGGGTATGTGAGCGGTGTGGGACATGGGTACAAGCGCTATCAGGGCGCCGCCGTTACCTTCAAGAAACGTGTGGTGCGCCACAGTTGCCGCCTTCGCGGCCGAATCCCGGGCGCGCCGCTCCTTATTGACGCCGTAACGGGCAATACGGGCAGTAGTGATCATGCCGTTGATCATGGCCTTTCAGCAATACGCCCGAATTGCCCGCGACTTACCACCGGTTGAGGTGGTTGGCCAAGCCCGGCTTCCGGTGCCGCGCGAGCCCTGTGGGATAGGTCACGGAACGGTCACCCTGCTCCCGGCGTCCCCTCCTGCTGCCGGCGATAGGTGACGGGGTGTCAGTTCATCGGGGAGATGTCCGGATCATGCGCATGAGAGGGGTGAAATCCGATCCGTCCCCTCCGGCTTTCGCTCGTGGGTGCGCCGGATCGCCCTTGGTGGTGGAAGTTCGTGAACGCGCGCACACGTCCGCAACGAGCCGGAGATTTCCGCCTGTTGTGTGAACAGCCCACTATCAAGTGATTGTGTCCAGCGCCAATTTGCTTGCGCCGTAGGCGCCTTGATAGAGCGCGCACCGCTGCGACCAGCGGTGACCTGCGTGTATGTAGCTCATCGTGATCGATCGGACACATCGTGTGCGAGGCTTCAAGTCCGCCTGAATTCATGATCGTTCGTCGGGTGGTGGAGATCACAAAGCGGATCTTGGACCCCGTGTCGCACGTCACAGACCGCCGGGCATAGGATGCGGGGCAGCCGGGCTTGTGACCTGCTTCACATGCGAGCGATCATTGAGTTGAGAGGGCGCGGGACGCGGTCTCCGCGCAGCGCATGGAGACAGGGGGCGCGCCCGGCGCCGACGAAGCAGTCAGTGCCGACTGAGAGGAGCGAGGAGCGGTGAACGCCTATGCGCCCATCCTCGTACTGGGAGCCCTCGGGGCAGGCTTTGCGATCTTCTCCGTGGTCATGGCCACGCTGGTCGGTCCAAAGCGGTACAACCGGGCCAGGCTGGAGGCCTACGAGTGCGGTATCGAGGCGACGCCGACAGCGGCCGGCGGCGGACGGTTCCCGATCAAGTACTACCTGACGGCGATGCTGTTCATCGTCTTCGACATCGAGATCGTCTTCCTCTACCCCTGGGCGGTCAGCTTCGACGCCCTGGGTCTGTTCGGGCTCGTCGAGATGCTGCTCTTCGTGCTCACCGTCTTCGTCGCGTACGCGTACGTGTGGCGGCGTGGCGGCCTGGAATGGGACTGAAGGCCGCGAGGGATCAAGTCCGCGAGGGATCTAGAGGGGTCTGAGGGGCCACACCAATGGGACTCGAAGAGAAACTGCCGAGCGGTTTTCTGCTGACCACCGTCGAACAGGCCGCGGGCTGGGTGCGGAAGTCGTCCGTCTTCCCCGCGACGTTCGGCCTTGCCTGCTGCGCCATCGAGATGATGACCACCGGCGCCGGCCGCTACGACCTGGCCCGCTTCGGCATGGAGGTGTTCCGCGGTTCACCGCGCCAGGCTGACCTGATGATCGTGGCGGGCCGGGTGAGCCAGAAGATGGCGCCGGTGCTGCGGCAGGTCTACGACCAGATGCCGAACCCCAAGTGGGTCATCTCCATGGGCGTCTGCGCCTCCTCGGGCGGGATGTTCAACAACTACGCGATCGTGCAGGGCGTCGACCACGTCGTGCCGGTCGACATCTACCTGCCCGGCTGCCCGCCGCGGCCCGAGATGCTGATCGACGCCATCCTCAAGCTCCACCAGAAGATCCAGACGTCCAAGCTCGGCGTGAACGCCGAGGAGGCGGCCCAGGAGGCGGAGGAAGCGGCGCTCAAGGCGCTCCCCACCATCGAGATGAAGGGGCTGCTGCGATGAGCGACGACCAGGGCAAGCGCCCGGAGCCCGGCCCCGCCGAGCCCAACCCGGAGCAGGAGCTCAGCGAGCAGAACCTGCCGGGCCAGCGCGGCGAGGGCGGCGAGGAGATCCGCGTCCAGCAGGGCATGTTCGGCGCCAACAACGGTGGTGACACCAGTGGTTACGGTGGCCTCACCAGGTCGGTGCGGATGCCGGGACCGGCCAACCGCCCCTACGGGGGCTGGTTCGACGAGGTCGCCGACGAGCTGGAGGGCGCCCTGGAGGAGCAGGACCTCCTCCCGGAGAACGCCATCGAGAAGACCGTCGTGGACCGCGGGGAACTCACCTTCCACATCGCCCGCGAGCACCTGCTGAGGGTGGCCCGCACCCTCCGCGACGACCCGGCGCTCCGCTTCGAACTCTGCACCGGTGTCAGCGGCGTGCACTACCTCCACGACAAGGGCCGTGAGCTGCACGCCGTGTACCACCTGCGCTCCATCACCCACAACCGGCTGCTGCGCCTGGAGGTCTCGGCCCCCGACCAGGACCCGCACTTCCCGTCGCTGGTCGAGGTCTACCCGACCAACGACTGGCACGAGCGGGAGGCCTACGACTTCTTCGGCATGATCTTCGACGGCCACCCCGCGCTCACCCGGATCATGATGCCGGACGACTGGCAGGGCTTCCCGCAGCGCAAGGACTACCCCCTCGGCGGCATCCCCGTCGAGTACAAGGGCGCCCAGATCCCCGCCCCGGACCAGCGGAGGTCCTACTCATGACAACGCCTTCTGCCGCCCCCCGCGAAACCACCGAGGGGACCGTCTACACGGTCACCGGTGGTGACTGGGACGAGGTCGCCCAGGCCGCCGCCCAGGCCGACGACGAGCGCATCGTCGTCAACATGGGCCCCCAGCACCCCTCCACCCACGGTGTGCTGCGGCTCATCCTGGAGATCGACGGCGAGACCGTCACCGAGGCCCGCTGCGGCATCGGCTACCTCCACACCGGCATCGAGAAGAACCTCGAATACCGCACGTGGACGCAGGGCACCACGTTCGTGACGCGCATGGACTACCTGACGCCGTTCTTCAACGAGACGGCGTACTGCCTCGCGGTGGAGAAGCTCCTCGGCATCGAGGACGACGTACCGGACCGGGCCAACGTCATCCGCGTCATGCTGATGGAGCTGAACCGCCTCTCCTCCCACCTGGTGGCCCTCGCCACCGGCGGTATGGAGCTGGGCGCCACCACCATCATGATCTACGGCTTCCGGGACCGTGAGCTGGTGCTCGACGTGTTCGAGCTGATCACCGGCCTGCGGATGAACCACGCCTACATCCGCCCCGGCGGCCTCGCCCAGGACCTGCCGCCCGGCGCCGTCGACAAGCTCCGCGAGTTCGTCAAGGCCATGCGGAAGAACCTGCCGGAGTACGACAAGCTCGCCACCGGCAACCCGATCTTCAAGGGCCGGATGCAGGACATCGGGTACCTGGACCTGGCCGGCTGCATGGCGCTCGGCGCCACCGGCCCCGTCCTGCGCTCCGCGGGCCTCCCGCACGACCTGCGCAAGGCGCAGCCGTACTGCGGCTACGAGAACTACGACTTCGACATCCCGACCGCCGACACCTGCGACTCCTACGGGCGGTTCCTGATCCGCCTGGAGGAGATGCGGCAGTCGCTGCGGATCGTCGAGCAGTGCCTCGACCGGCTTGAGCCCGGCCCGGTCATGGTCGGCGACAAGAAGATCGCCTGGCCCGCGCAGCTCGCCCTCGGCCCCGACGGCCTGGGCAACTCGCTGGACCACATCAAGAAGATCATGGGCAGCTCCATGGAGGCCCTGATCCACCACTTCAAGCTCGTCACCGAGGGCTTCCGGGTACCGCCCGGCCAGGCCTACGCGGCGGTCGAGTCCCCCAAGGGCGAGCTGGGTGTGCACGCCGTGTCCGACGGCGGCACCCGCCCCTTCCGGGTCCACTTCCGCGACCCGTCCTTCACCAACCTGCAGGCCATGGCGGCGATGTGCGAGGGCGGCCAGGTCGCCGACGTCATCGTGGCCGTGGCGTCCCTCGACCCCGTGATGGGAGGCGTTGACCGGTGACCGCCACTGGATCGGAGCGGGGCGTCAGCCTGGGAATGCCCCAACTGCCCGCCCCCGAGTACCCGGCCGACGTCCGGGCCCGCCTGGAGGCCGACGCACGGGAGATCATCGCCCGCTACCCCGACTCCCGCTCGGCGCTGCTGCCGATGCTGCACCTGGTGCAGTCCGAGGAAGGCCACGTCACCCGCACCGGCATGAAGTTCTGCGCTGACCTGCTGGAGCTGACCACGGCCGAGGTCACCGCCGTCGCGACCTTCTACACGATGTACCGGCGCAAGCCGAGCGGCGACTACCAGGTCGGGGTCTGCACCAACACGCTGTGCGCGGTGATGGGCGGCGACGCGATCTTCGAGGCGCTCCAGGAGCACCTCGGCGTCGGCAACGACGAGACCACCGACGACGGCAAGGTCACGCTGGAGCACATCGAGTGCAACGCGGCCTGCGACTTCGCCCCCGTGGTCATGGTCAACTGGGAGTTCTTCGACAACCAGACCGTGGAGTCCGCCAAGGACCTCGTCGACCGGCTGCGCGCCGGCGACAGCGTCGAACCCACCCGCGGCGCCACGCTCTGCACCTTCAAGGAGACCGCGCGCATCCTGGCCGGCTTCCCCGACGAGCGGGACGGAGCCGTCGCGGCCGGCGGCAGCGCGGGCCCCGCCTCGCTGACCGGGCTGCGCCTCGCCAAGGGCGAGAACACCGCGGCCCGCGTCGTCCACCCCAGGGACGCGGCGCCCCAGGAGGCCCCGCAGTCCGACCCCGAGCAGCCCGCAGGCCCGGCCCGTGAGGAGGGGGAGTGATGACCGTGTCCACCGAGACCCCGGGGGCGCCCCGCCCGGACGCCGGCGGCGACGGCAGCCCGGAGAAGCTCCTGGCACCCGTACTGTCCGCGTTCTGGGACGAGGACGACTCCTGGACCCTCGACGGCTACCGGCGCCACGACGGCTACCAGGGCCTGGCCAAGGCCCTGGAGATGCAGCCCGACGACCTCATCGCCTATGTGAAGGAATCCGGGCTCCGCGGTCGCGGCGGCGCCGGCTTCCCCACCGGCATGAAGTGGCAGTTCATCCCGCAGGGCGACGGCAAGCCGCACTACCTGGTGGTCAACGCCGACGAGTCGGAGCCCGGCACCTGCAAGGACATCCCGCTCCTCTACGCCAACCCGCACAGCCTCATCGAGGGCATCGTGATCGCCTGCTACGCGATCCGCTCCGAGCACGCCTTCATCTACCTGCGCGGCGAGGTCGTCCCCGTACTGCGCCGGCTGCACGAAGCCGTCCGCGAGGCGTACGAGGCGGGCTACCTCGGCGAGGCCATCCTCGGTAGCGGCCTGAAGCTGGACCTCACCGTGCACGCCGGCGCCGGCGCGTACATCTGCGGTGAGGAGACCGCGCTGCTCGACTCGCTGGAGGGCCGCCGCGGCCAGCCCCGGCTGCGGCCCCCCTTCCCCGCCGTCGAAGGCCTCTACGCCTGCCCCACCGTGGTGAACAACGTCGAGTCCATCGCCTCGGTTCCCGCGATCATGCACCGCGGCAAGGACTGGTTCCGCTCCATGGGCAGCGAGAAGTCCCCCGGCTTCACGCTGTACTCCCTCAGCGGTCATGTCTCAGGCCCCGGCCAGTACGAGGCGCCGCTCGGCATCACCCTGCGGCAACTCCTCGACATGAGCGGCGGGATGCGCCCCGGGCACCGCCTCAAGTTCTGGACCCCCGGCGGCTCCTCCACCCCGATGTTCACCGACGAGCACCTCGACGTCCCGCTCGACTACGAGGGCGTCGGCGCCGCCGGATCCATGCTCGGCACCAAGGCCCTCCAGTGCTTCGACGAGACCACCTGCGTGGTCCGCGCCGTCACCCGCTGGACCGAGTTCTACGCCCACGAGTCCTGCGGCAAGTGCACACCCTGCCGCGAAGGGACGTACTGGCTGGTCCAGTTGCTGCGGGACATCGAGGCCGGCAAGGGCACCATGGCCGATCTCGACAAGCTCGCCGACATCGCCGACAACATCAACGGCAAGTCCTTCTGCGCCCTCGGCGACGGCGCCGCCTCCCCGATCTTCTCCTCGCTGCAGTACTTCCGCGAGGAGTACGAGGAGCACATCACCGGCAAGGGCTGCCCCTTCGACCCGGCCAAGTCCACGGCCTGGGCGGACACGCACACGGAGGTGACCGCATGACCGTGACGACCGGGGCTCCCTCCGGGAGCGGCGAGGCCGCCGTGCCGCCCGAGGACCTCGTCACCCTCACCATCGACGGCATCGAACTCAGCGTCCCCAAGGGCACGTTGGTGATCCGCGCCGCCGAGCAGCTCGGCGTGGAGATCCCGCGCTTCTGCGACCACCCGCTGCTCGACCCGGCCGGCGCCTGCCGGCAGTGCATCGTGGAGGTCGAGGGCCAGCGCAAGCCGATGGCGTCCTGCACCATCACCTGCACCGAGGGCATGGTGGTCAAGACGCAGCTCACCTCGGCCGTCGCGGAGAAGGCGCAGCGCGGCGTGATGGAGCTGCTGCTCATCAACCACCCGCTGGACTGCCCCGTCTGCGACAAGGGCGGCGAGTGCCCCCTGCAGAACCAGGCCATGTCCGTCGGCGACCCCGACTCCCGCTTCGAAGGCCGCAAGCGCACCTACGAGAAGCCCGTCCCGATCTCCAGCCAGGTACTGCTGGACCGGGAACGCTGCGTGCTGTGCGCGCGCTGCACCCGCTTCTCCAACCAGGTCGCCGGCGACCCGATGATCGAACTCATCGAGCGGGGTGCCCTCCAGCAGGTCGGCACCGGCGAGGGCGACCCCTTCGAGTCGTACTTCTCCGGGAACACCATCCAGATCTGCCCGGTCGGCGCGCTCACCTCGGCCGCCTACCGGTTCCGGTCCCGGCCGTTCGACCTGGTGTCCTCGCCGAGCGTGTGCGAGCACTGCTCCGGCGGCTGCGCCACCCGCACCGACCACCGCCGCGGCAAGGTCATGCGGCGCCTCGCCGCCGACGACCCCGAGGTCAACGAGGAGTGGCTGTGCGACAAGGGCCGCTTCGCGTTCCGCTACGCGCAGCGCCCCGACCGCCTCACCACCCCCCAGGTCCGCGACGCCGACAGCGGTGAACTCCGCCCGGCGAGCTGGCCGGAGGCCCTGGACGCGGCGGCCCGCGGACTGCTCGCCGCCCGCGGCCGTACCGGCGTGCTGACCGGTGGCCGGCTCACCGTCGAAGACGCCTACGCCTACAGCAAGTTCGCCCGGGTCGTGCTCGACACCAACGACGTCGACTTCCGGGCCCGGGTGCACAGCGCGGAGGAGGCCGAGTTCCTCGCCGCCCGCGTCGCCGGCCGCGGCCGCGACCTGGACCGCACCGGCGTCACCTACACCTCGCTGGAGCAGGCACCCGCCGTACTGCTGGTGGGACTTGAGGCCGAGGAGGAGGCGCCCGGCGTCTTCCTGCGGCTGCGGAAGGCCTGGCGCAAGCACCAGCAGCGCACCTACGCCATCGCCACCCACGCCACCCGTGGCCTGGAGAAGGCCGGTGGCACCCTGCTGCCCGCCGCGCCCGGCACCGAGACCGAGTGGCTGGACGCACTCGCCGGCGGCGTCGGCCTCACCGAACCGGGCACCGCCGCGGCCGAGGCACTGCGCGGCGAGGGCGCCGTGATCGCCGTCGGCGAGCGGCTGGCCGCCGTACCCGGCGGGCTCACCGCCGCGATCCGCACCGCGACCGCCACCGGCGCCCGCCTGGTGTGGATCCCGCGCCGGGCCGGCGAACGCGGCGCCGTCGAAGCCGGCGCGCTGCCCTCCCTGCTGCCCGGCGGCCGGCCCGCCACCGACCCGCGGGCCCGCGACGAGGTCGCCACCGCCTGGGGCCTCGCCCAACTCCCGCACCGCTACGGGCGCGACACCGGCGAGATGCTGGCCGCCGCGGCCGGCGGCGAACTGGCCGCCCTGCTGGTCGCCGGTGTCGAGCCGGCCGACCTGCCGGACCCGGCGGCCGCCCTCAGCGCCCTCGACGAGGTCGGCTTCCTCGTCTCCCTGGAGCTGCGGCCCGGCCAGGTCACCGAACGCGCCGATGTGGTGCTGCCGGTGGCGGCCGTCGCGGAGAAGTCCGGCACCTTCCTCACCTGGGAAGGCCGCGGCCGCCCGTTCGAGACCGCGCTGAAGCCGGACCAGATGACGCGCTCGGTGGCCCCCGCCGATCTGCGGGTGCTCCAGATGCTCGCCGACGCCATGGACGTGCACCTGGGACTGCCCGATCTGCACACCGCCCGCCGCGAGTTGGAGCGGCTCGGCGTGTGGACCGGGGAGCACGCGGCGGACCCGGAGACCGCGACCGTCCCCGCGCCGCGGCCCGCGGCCGGTGAGGCCGTACTCGCCGGACACCGTCTGCTGCTCGACCTGGGCCGGCTGCAGGAGGGCGACGAGGCACTGGCCGGGACCCGGCACGCCGCCGTCGCCCGGCTCTCCGCCGCCACCGCGGACGAGGCCGGCGTCAAGAACGGCGACGTCCTCGCCGTCACCGGACCCGCCGGCCGGGTCGAACTCCCGCTGCTGGTCACCGAGATGCCCGACCGCGTGGTGTGGCTGCCGCTCAACTCCACCGGTTCCGGTGTCGCCGCCGACGCGGGCGCCCGCCCCGGTGAACTCGTCCGTATCGGCCCGGCCCCCCTGCCGGAGTCCCAGGAGGTAACGGAGGTGACGTCATGACGCCTCTGGTCCACGTACCCGCGGGGCTGCCGCTCGCTGCGGAAGACCTGTCGATGTTCGGCCGCGATCCTTGGTGGCTCGTCGTAATCAAGGCCGTGTTCTGCTTCGCGTTCCTGATGGTGACGGTGCTCGTCTCCATCGTGTGGGAACGCAAGGTCGTCGCCTGGATGCAGTTGCGCATCGGCCCCAACCGGCACGGCCCCTGGGGACTGCTCCAGTCGCTCGCCGACGGCGTCAAACTGATGCTGAAGGAAGACGTCGTCGTCAAGCGGGCCGACAAGCTGGTCTATGTGATGGCGCCGGTCGTCGCCGCCGTCCCCGCCTTCATGGCCATCGCGGTGATCCCCTTCGGCCCCGCCGGCAACGAGATCTCGATCTTCGGCCACCGCACCACGATGCAGCTCACCGACCTGCCCATCGCGATGCTGTACGTCCTCGCGGTGGCCTCCGTCGGCATCTACGGCATCGTGCTCGCCGGCTGGTCCTCCGGCTCGACCTACCCCCTCCTCGGCGGCCTGCGCTCCTGCGCCCAGATGATCTCCTACGAGATCGCCATGGGCGCCGCGTTCGCCTCCGTCTTCCTCTACTCGGGCTCGATGTCCACCTCGACCATCGTCGAGCAGCAGCACGACCGCTGGTACATCCTGCTGCTGCCGGTCTCCTTCGTGATCTACATCGTGACGATGGTCGGCGAGACCAACCGCGCCCCCTTCGACATGCCGGAGTCCGAGGGCGACCTCGTCGGCGGCTTCAACACCGAGTACTCCTCCATCAAGTTCGCCATGTTCATGCTGGCCGAGTACATCAACATGGTGACCGTCTCCGCGGTGGCCGCCACCCTCTTCCTCGGCGGCTGGCGCGCACCCTGGCCGATCAGCACCTTCTGGGAGGGCGCCAACCACGGCTGGTGGCCCATGATCTGGTTCGTCGCCAAGGTGCAACTGCTGCTGTTCTTCTTCATCTGGCTCCGCGGCACCCTCCCCCGGGTCCGCTACGACCAGTTGATGAAGCTCGGCTGGAAGGTCCTCATCCCGGTCTCCGTGGTGTGGCTGATGCTCGTCGCCACCGTCCGCGCACTGCGCAACGAGAACTACGACTTCAGCGAGATCGCGCTGTACGTCGTCGGCGGAGTGCTGGCCCTGCTGGTGCTCTCCTTCGTGGTCGACATGTTCCGCGACAGGGCCGGCCAGAACGGCCAGGCCGCCACCCCCGCCGCACCGGGCGGACCCGGCGGCGCCGGAGCGCCCGGCGCCTTCGACCCGATGGCCGGCGGATTCCCCGTACCACCGCTGCCCGGCCAGGAGTTGCCGCCGGTGCCGCGGCGCCGGCCGCGCGGTGAGCGGGCACTGATCCCCAGCGGCGCACCCGGAAATGACCAGCCCGAGGGCGAGCCCCGAACATCCGGGGCCGGCGAAGGAAAGGAGGCGTCCGATGGCTGAGCGACCCGAAGAGGGCAAGAGCACCGAGCCCGGGTTCATGAACCCGGTGGCGGGCTTCGGCGTGACCTTCAAGGCCATGTTCAAGAAGCGGCTCACCGAGCAGTACCCGGAGCAGCAGAAGGTCACCGCACCGCGGTTCCACGGCCGCCACCAGTTGAACCGCCACCCGGACGGACTGGAGAAGTGCGTCGGCTGCGAACTCTGCGCCTGGGCCTGCCCCGCCGACGCGATCTACGTCGAAGGCGCCGACAACACCGACGAGGAACGCTACTCGCCGGGCGAGCGCTACGGCCGCGTCTACCAGATCAACTACGCCCGCTGCATCCTGTGCGGACTGTGCATCGAGGCGTGCCCCACCCGCGCGCTGACCATGACCAACGAGTTCGAACTCGCCGACAGCAGCAGGCAGAACCTCATCTACACCAAGGAACAACTGCTGGCCGGCCTGGAGGACGGCATGGTCGACTCGCCGCACGCCCTCTACCCCGGCGCCGACGAACAGGACTACTACCGGGGCCTGGTGACCCACGCCGCCCCCGGCACCGAACGCCAGACCGCGGTCTCCAAGGGCGAGACCCCCGAGTCCGCCGCGGACACCGAGAGCGGCGCCGACACCGGCACCGCCTCCGGTGACCAGGCCTCCGGGAAGGCGGGCGGTCGATGAACAGCCTTGCCGCCTACACCACTTCCACCGGTGAGGCCATCCAGTTCTGGGTGCTGGGCACGGTCGCCGTGCTCGGCGCCCTCGGCACCGTCCTCATGCGGCGCGCGGTGCACAGCGCCCTCTGCCTCGCCGGCACCATGATCGTCCTGGCGGTGTTCTACCTCGCCAACGGCGCCTACTTCCTCGGCGTCGTACAGATCGTCGTCTACACCGGCGCCATCATGATGCTGTTCCTCTTCGTGGTGATGCTCGTCGGCGTCACCGCGGCGGACTCCCTCAAGGAGACCATCAAGGGCCAGCGCTGGCTCGCCGCCCTCTGCGGCCTCGGCTTCGGCATCCTGCTCATCGCCGGCACCGCCAACGCCTCCCTGAAGAACTTCCAGGGCACCGGCGAAGCCAACGCCGCGGGCAACGTCCCCGCCCTGGCCGCCCTCATCTTCACCAAGTACGTCTTCGCCTTCGAGATCACCGGCGCCCTCCTCATCACCGCCACGGTCGGCGCCATGGTCCTCACCCACCGCGAACGCACCGAACGGGCCCTCACCCAGCGGGAGATGTCCGAGCAGCGGATCCGCGACGGCAAGCAACTCCCGCCGCTCCCCGCCCCCGGCGTCTACGCCCGGCACAACGCCGTCGACATCGCCGGACTGCTGCCCGACGGCACCCCGTCCGAGCTCACCGTCAACAGGACGCTGCGCGCCCGCGGCCAGATCCGCGACGTCTCCGACGAGGCACTCGACGATCTGCACGCCCTGGAACAGCGCTCCGAGGAGCGCCTGGAGCGGACGAGGACCGAGGAGGCCTCCCAGTGAATCCGGTCTACTACCTCTACCTCGCGGCGCTGCTCTTCACCATCGGCGCCTCCGGGGTGCTGATCAGGCGCAACGCCATCGTGCTGTTCATGTGCGTGGAGCTGATGCTCAACGCCTGCAACCTCGCGTTCGTCGCCTTCTCCCGGCTGCACGGCAACCTCGACGGGCAGATCATCGCGTTCTTCACGATGGTCGTCGCCGCCGCGGAGGTCGTCGTCGGGCTCGCGATCATCGTGTCGCTGTTCCGTTCCCGCCACTCGGCCTCGGTCGACGACGCCAGCCTGATGAAGCTCTGAGGGGTCGCAGAAGTGGAGAATCTCATCGCGCTGCTCATCGCGGCGCCACTGCTCGGAGCGGCCCTCCTGCTGTGCGGGGGCCGCCGGTTCGACCGGGTCGGCCATCTCGTCGGCACCGTGCTCGCCGCCACCTCGTTCGTACTCGCCGCGGTCCTCTTCACCGACCTGCTCGGCCGGGCCGCGGACGACCGCACCATCCACCAGCACCTGTTCAGTTGGGTGCCCGTACAGGGCTTCCAGGCCGACATGGCCTTCCAACTCGACCAGTTGTCCATGACGTTCGTCCTGCTGATCTCCGGCGTCGGCACCCTGATCCACCTCTACTCGATCGGGTACATGGCGCACGACGAGCGCCGCCGCCGCTTCTTCGGCTACCTCAACCTCTTCCTCGCGGCGATGCTCATCCTGGTCCTCGCCGACAACTACCTGCTGCTGTACCTCGGTTGGGAGGGCGTCGGCCTCGCCTCGTACCTGCTGATCGGCTTCTGGCAGCACAAGCCGAGCGCCGCCACCGCCGCCAAGAAGGCCTTCCTGGTCAACCGCGTCGGCGACATGGGCCTCTCCATCGCGATCATGCTGATGTTCACCACCTTCGGCACCTTCGCGTTCGGCCCCGTCCTGCACTCCGCGGGCGACGCCACCGAGGGCAAGCTCACCGCGATCGGCCTGATGCTGCTGCTCGCCGCCTGCGGCAAGTCCGCCCAGGTGCCGCTGCAGTCCTGGCTCGGGGACGCGATGGAAGGCCCCACCCCGGTCTCCGCACTGATCCACGCGGCCACCATGGTCACCGCCGGCGTCTACCTCATCGTCCGCTCCGGAACGATCTTCAACGCGGCACCCGACGCCCAACTCGTCGTCACCGTCGTCGGCGCCGTCACCCTGCTCTTCGGAGCGATCGTCGGTTGCGCCAAGGACGACATCAAGAAGGCACTCGCCGGCTCCACCATGTCGCAGATCGGCTACATGATCCTCGCCGCCGGCCTCGGCCCCATCGGCTACGTCTTCGCCATCATGCACCTGGTGACCCACGGCTTCTTCAAGGCCGGCCTCTTCCTCGGCGCCGGCTCCGTCATGCACGGCATGAACGACGAGGTCGACATGCGCCGCTACGGCGGCCTCTGGCGCCATATGCCGATCACCTTCGCCACCTTCGGCCTCGGCTACCTCGCCATCATCGGCTTCCCCGGCCTCTCCGGCTTCTTCTCCAAGGACCTCATCATCGAGGCCGCGTTCGCCAAGGGCGGCACCGAGGGCTGGATCCTCGGCGGCGCCACCCTCCTCGGCGCCGCCATCACCGCGTACTACATGACCCGCGTGATGCTGATGACGTTCTTCGGCGAGAAGCGCTGGGCCAAGGACGCCGACGGCAACGAACCCGAGCCCCACGAGTCGCCCAGCTCCATGACGATCCCCATGATCGTCCTGGCCTTCGGCTCGGTCTTCGCCGGCGGCTTCTTCAGCATCGGCGACCGCTTCCTGCACTGGCTCGAACCGGTCACCGGGCACGCCCACGGCGACTCCCCGGTCAGCGCCCTCACCGTCACCGCGGCCACCATGGTCTGCCTCGTCCTCGGTGTGGCCCTGGCCTGGCTCCAGTACGGGCGGCGCCCCGTGCCCGCCACCGCACCCCGCGGCTCCCTGCTCACCCGGGCAGCCCGCCGCGACCTCCTCCAGGACGACTTCAACCACGTCGTCCTGGTCCGCGGCGGCGAACACCTCACCCGCTCACTGGTCTACCTCGACCACTCCCTGGTCGACGGAGTCGTCAACGGCACCGCGGCCTCGATGGGCGGCCTCTCCGGCCGGCTCCGCAAACTGCAGAACGGCTACGCACGCAGTTACGCGGTCTCCATGTTCGGCGGTGCGGCGGTGCTCGTCGCCGCCACCCTGCTGATGAGGGCGGTCTGATACCGATGTCCTTTCCCCTGCTGACAGCGACGGCGGCGCTCCCGGCCCTCGGGGCGATCGCCACCGCCGCCGTCCCCGCCGCCCGGCGCACCGCGGCGAAGTGGACGGCGCTGATCTTCTCCCTCGCCACCCTGGCACTCGCCGGGCTGGTCCTCGCCCGCTTCGAACCGGGCGGCGCGCGCTACCAGTTGACCGAATCCCACGCCTGGATCCCGGACTTCGGCGTCCGCTACGACCTGGGCGTCGACGGCATCGGGGTGGCGCTGATGGCGCTCACCGCGCTGCTCATCCCGTTCGTGATGCTCGCCGGCTGGCACGACGCCGACCCCCTGGACACACACAGCTCGCGGTGGCGGCCCACCCAGGGCTTCTTCGCGCTGATCCTGCTCGTCGAAGCCATGGTGATCCTCTCCTTCGAGGCCACCGACGTCTTCCTCTTCTACATCTTCTTCGAAGCCATGCTCATCCCGATGTACTTCCTCATCGGCGGCTTCGGCGACCGCGCACACGGCGGCAGCGAGGAGAACGCCGCCGCCCAACGCTCCTACGCGGCCGTGAAGTTCCTCCTGTACAACCTCGCCGGCGGCCTGATCATGCTCGCCGCCGTCATCGGCCTCCACGTGGTCACGGGCAGCTTCTCGCTCCCCGAGATCGCCGCCGCCCGCGCCGACGGCACCCTGACGATGGCGACCAGCACCGAACGCTGGCTGTTCCTCGGCTTCTTCTTCGCCTTCGCCGTCAAGGCACCGCTGTTCCCGCTGCACACCTGGCTGCCGAACGCCATGGGCGAGTCCACCACCCCGGTCGCGGTACTGATCACCGCGGTCATGGACAAGGTGGGCACCTTCGCCATGCTCCGGTTCTGCCTCGGCCTCTTCCCCGAGGCCAGCAAGTGGGCCACCCCCGTCATCATGGTGCTGGCCCTGATCAGCATCCTCTACGGGGCGCTGCTCGCCGTCGGCCAGCGCGACATCAAGCGCCTGATCGCCTACGCCTCGATCTCCCACTTCGGGTTCATCGTGCTGGGCATCTTCGCCATGACCAGCCAGGGCCAGTCCGGCGCCACGCTCTACATGGTCAACCACGGCATCTCCACCGCCGCCCTGATGCTCGTCGCCGGCTTCCTCATCTCCCGCCGCGGCTCCCGGCTCATCGCGGACTACGGCGGAGTGCAGAAGGTGGCGCCGATCCTCGCCGGCACCTTCCTGGTGGGCGGCCTCGCCACCCTGTCCCTGCCCGGACTCGCCCCGTTCGTCAGCGAGTTCCTGGTCCTGGTCGGCACCTTCTCCAGCCACCCGGTGCTGGGCATCATCGCCACCCTGGGCATCGTCCTCGCCGCGCTCTACGTACTCGTCCTCTACCAGCGCACCATGACCGGGCCGGTCAAGCCGGAAGTCTCCGCCATGCCCGACCTCAAGGTGCGTGAACTGGTGGTGGTCGCCCCGCTGATCGCCCTGCTGATCTTCCTGGGCGTCTACCCCAAGCCGCTCACCGACATCGTCAACCCGGCGGTACAGCAGACCATGTCCGACATCCATAAGCAGGACCCCCGGCCCGAGGTGGAGGCGGCCCAGTGAGCACCCCAGCCGTCCACAGCCTGTGGACAACGGCGGCCGAACCGCTGACCAAGATCAACGCACCGAAGATCGAATACGGTCAGCTCTCGCCCACCCTCATCGTCATCGGCGCCGCCCTGGTCGGCGTCCTCATCGAGGCCTTCCTGCCGCGAAGGTCGCGCTACTACGCCCAGGTCTTCACCTCCGTCGTCGCCCTCGCCGCGGCCTTCGCCGCGGTGGTCGCTCTCGCGGCCGGCGGCTACGGCACCACCAAGGCGCACATCGCCGCCATGGGCGCCATCGCCGTCGACGGACCCGCCCTCTTCCTCCAGGGCACCATCCTGCTGGCCGGCATCGTCGCCGTCCTCACCTTCGCCGAACGCCGCCTCGACCCCGAAGCCCACGGCAACCGGGTCGACTCCTTCGCCGCCCAGGCCTCCTCCGTGCCCGGCAGCGACAGCGAGAAGGCCGCCGTCAAGGCTGGCTTCACCACCACCGAGGTCTTCCCGCTCGTCCTCTTCGCCGTCGGCGGAATGCTCGTCTTCCCCGCCGCGAACGACCTGCTGACCCTCTTCATCGCACTGGAGGTCTTCTCCCTCCCGCTCTACCTGCTCTGCGCCGTCGCCCGCCGCCACCGCCTCCTCTCCCAGGAAGCAGCGGTCAAGTACTTCCTCCTCGGCGCCTTCGCCTCCGCGTTCACCCTCTTCGGCATCGCCCTCCTCTACGGCTATGCCGGCTCCGTCTCGTATGCGACCATCGCGCACGTCGTCGACGGCAGCGTCCAGGACGTCAACCCGGCCCTCGCCAACACCATGGGCAACGACGCGCTGCTGCTGATGGGCGCCGCGATGGTCGTGATGGGCCTGCTCTTCAAGGTCGCCGCGGTCCCCTTCCACATGTGGACCCCGGACGTCTACCAGGGCGCCCCCACCCCCGTCACCGGCTTCATGGCCGCCGCCACCAAGGTCGCCGCCTTCGGCGCCCTGCTGCGGCTGCTGTACGTGGTGCTGCCGGGGATGCGCTGGGACTGGCGGCCCGTCATGTGGGGCGTCGCCATCGTCACCATGCTGGGCGGTGCGATCGTCGCCATCACCCAGACCGACATCAAGCGGCTCCTCGCCTACTCCTCCGTCGCGCACGCCGGCTTCATCCTCGCCGGTGTCATCGCCTCCAACGCCGACGGCATCTCCTCGGTGCTGTTCTACCTGGCGGCGTACTCCTTCGTGACCATCGGCGCCTTCGCCGTCGTCACCCTGGTACGGGACGCGGGCGGCGAGGCCACCCACCTCTCCAAGTGGGCCGGCCTGGGCAGGCGTTCACCACTGGTGGCGGCGGTCTTCGCGATCTTCCTGCTCGCCTTCGCCGGTATCCCGCTGACGAGTGGCTTCGCCGGGAAGTTCGCCGTGTTCAAGGCGGCCGCGGAAGGCGGCGCGGCCCCGCTGGTGGTGATCGGTGTGATCTCCTCCGCGATCGCCGCGTTCTTCTACATCCGGGTCATCGTGCTGATGTTCTTCAGCGAACCCCGCCCCGAAGGCCCCACGGTGGCCGTGCCGTCCGCCCTGACCACCACCGTCATCGCGGTCGGGGTGGCCGTCACCGTCGTCCTCGGCGTCGCCCCCCAGTACTTCCTGGACCTCGCGGGCCACGCCAGCGTCTTCGTCCGCTGACCCGACCGGCACACCACCGGCCCGGCACCCCTGGAACGGGGGCGCCGGGCCGGTGGCGTACCGGGGGCGGCCCGGGTGGCAGGCCCCCGGAGCAGCCTGTGGATAACTTTCCCGGCTGTCGGCGCGGACGCCTATCGTTGCGGTGTGGTCGAAAGACGGCCGGGCGGGACCCGCGTGATCGGCGGGGCCGTCGCGATGAACGGGACGGGTGCGACGTACGTGACGGACGCGGCGGACACGGCGGACGTGGTGGGCACGGCTGACGTGGTGGACCACTTCGACGAGGCGGACCCCTTTGGCGGGGCGGATCCCTTCGATGAGGCGGATCCGTTCGATGGGGTGGACCCCTTCGACGGGATGGATCCCTTCGACGGGGTGGGCACCTCTGGCTCGGTGGGCACCTCTGGCGTGGTGGGCGCGGCCGATTCGACCGGTGGTGGTGGCGGGGGCGGGGGCGGGGCCCGGAGGGCCGGCCTCTCCCCCCTCGAAACCCTCCGCAAGATCTTCGGCTACGACGCCTTCCGCGGCGAGCAGCAGGCCGTGATCGAGCAGGTGGTCGGCGGCGGGGACGCGGTCGTGCTGATGCCGACGGGCGGCGGCAAGTCCCTCTGCTACCAGATCCCGGCTCTGGTCAGGCCCGGCACCGGCATCGTGGTCTCCCCGCTGATCGCCCTGATGCAGGACCAGGTCGACGCCCTGCGCGCCCTCGGCGTCCGGGCCGGCTTCATCAACTCCACCCAGGACTTCGACGAACGCCGCATGGTGGAGGCCGAGTTCACCGCCGGCGAGCTGGACCTGCTGTATCTGGCGCCGGAGCGGCTGCGCCTGGACAGCACCCTGGCGCTGCTGTCCCGCGCCCCGATCTCGGTCTTCGCCATCGACGAGGCGCACTGCGTCGCCCAGTGGGGCCACGACTTCCGCCCGGACTACCTGTCGCTGTCCCTGCTCGGGGAGCGCTGGCCGCAGGTCCCGCGGATCGCGCTCACCGCGACGGCCACCCCCGCCACCCACCGGGAGATCACCGAGCGCCTCGGCATGGCCGGCGCCCGCCACTTCGAGGCCAGCTTCGACCGGCCCAACATCCAGTACCGCATCGTCCCCAAGGCCGACCCCAAGAAGCAGTTGCTGTCCTTCCTCAAGGACGAGCACCCGGGCGACGCCGGCATCGTGTACTGCCTGTCCCGCAGCAGCGTGGAGAAGACCGCCGAGTATCTGACCCGGCAGGGCGTGGCCGCGGTGCCGTACCACGCGGGGCTGGACGCGAGGACGCGGGCCGAGCACCAGGCGCGGTTCCTGCGCGAGGAGGGCCTGGTGGTGGTGGCGACCATCGCCTTCGGTATGGGCATCGACAAGCCCGATGTCCGTTTCGTCGCCCACCTCGATCTGCCGAAGTCGGTGGAGGGCTACTACCAGGAGACGGGCCGCGCCGGGCGGGACGGCCAGCCGTCCACGGCGTGGATGGCGTACGGGCTCCAAGACGTGGTGCAGCAGCGGAAGTTGATCCAGTCCGGGGAGGGCGACGAGGCGTTCCGCCGCCGTGCCGCCTCCCATCTGGACGCGATGCTGGCCCTGTGCGAGACGGTCCGCTGCCGCCGCGGCCAGCTCCTCACCTACTTCGGGCAGGAGGCCCCCGGCGAGTCCTGCGGCAACTGCGACACCTGCCTCACCCCGCCGCACACCTGGGACGGCACGGTGGCCGCGCAGAAGGTGCTGTCGGCGGTGGTGCGATTGCAGCGGGAGCGGGGGCAGAAGTTCGGCGCCGGGCAGATCATCGACATCCTGCGGGGCCGCCGCACCGCGAAGATCATCCAGTTCGACCATGACCAGCTCTCCGTCTTCGGTATCGGCGAGGAGCTGTCCGAGGCCGAATGGCGGGGCGTGGTACGGCAGTTGCTGGCGCAGACGCTCCTCGCCGTGGAGGGCGAGTACGGCACCCTGGTGCTCACCGGGGACAGCGGTGCGGTGCTGCGCGGGGAACGGCAGGTGCCGCTCCGCAAGGAGCCGGAGCGGCCCGCCGCGCCTGCCGCGTCCCGTGCCGAGCGGAGCGGGAAGAAGGCGAAGGCGGCGCCGGTGGATCTGCCGGAGGAGGCCGTGGCGCTCTTCGAGGCGCTGCGGGCCTGGCGCGCCGAGCAGGCCAGGGAGCAGGGCGTCCCCGCCTATGTGGTCTTCCACGACGCCACACTCCGCGAGATCGCCACCCTGCGCCCGTCCACCGTCGCCGAGTTGGGCACCATCAGCGGTGTCGGCGAGAAGAAGCTCGCGACGTACGGCGAGGGGGTGCTGGAGGTGGTGGCCGGCGGCGGGAGCTGACCGCCGCGGCGGGCGCGGGGTGGGTCTCGGTCGGCGGGGGCTCAGCCCGTGGGGGCGGCGGGGGTGATACGGCCGGTGACCTCGCCGAGGCCGATCCGGGTGCCGTCCGGTCCCGGTGCCCAGGCGGTCATGGTGACCTCGTCGCCGTCCGCGAGGAACGTCCGCTCGCCGTCCGGGAGTTGGAGCGGCCGGCTGCCGTTGCCGGTCAGTTCGATCAGTGATCCGTACTCGTGCTCGGTGGGGCCGCTGACGGTGCCCGAGCCGTAGAGGTCGCCGGTGCGCAGCGAGGCGCCGTTGACCGTCATATGGGCCAGCATCTGCGCCGCCGTCCAGTACATGAGGGAGAAGGGCGGTTCGGATACCACGGTGCCGTTGACGGCGACCGCGATGTGCAGGTCGTAGCCGGTCGGTCCGGTGGTGGCGTCGTCGAGGTACGGCAGCAGGGGGTGGGTGCGTTCCGGCGGGTTCACCCGGGCCGTGTCCAGGGCGTCGAGGGGGGTGATCCAGGCGGAGACGGAGGTGGTGAAGGACTTGCCGAGGTGCGGGCCGAGGGGTTGGGCCTCCCAGCCCTGGATGTCGCGGGCCGACCAGTCGTTGAGGAGGCACAGCCCGAAGACATGCTCGCGGAAGTCGGCCAGCGGCACCGGGCGGCCCATCGGGGAGGGGGTGCCGACGACGAAGCCGACCTCGGTCTCGATGTCGAGGCGCGTCGAGGGCCCGAAGACGGGGTCGCTCTCGCCGGGTGCTCTGCGCTGCCCGCTGGGGCGTACCACGTCGGTGCCGGAGACGACGACGGTGCCGGAGCGGCCGTGGTAACCGATGGGCAGATGCTTCCAGTTGGGGGTGAGCGGGTCGGGCGCTTCGGGCCGGAAGAAGCCGCCGAGGTTACGGGCGTGGTGCTCGGAGGCGTAGAAGTCGACGTAGTCGGCGACCGCGAACGGCAGGTGGAGTCGGACGTCCGCCAGCGGGTGCAGCAGGGGTTCCACGGTGTCCCGGTGGGCGGGGTCGGTGACCCAGGTGGTGAGTTCGGCGCGGACCCGGCTCCAGATGGGGCGGCCGGCGGCGAGCAGCGGGTCGAGGGACCCGGCGGTGAGGAGCCCGGTGTGCGGGGAGCCGAGGGCGGTGGCGGCGGCGCCCGCGTCCAGTACATGGTCGCCGAGCCGGACGCCGACCCTGCGGGTGGGGGAGTCGGGGGTGGTGAAGACACCGTAGGGCAGGTTGTGCGGGCCGAAGGGGTGGCCGTCGGGGAGGTCGAGCGGGGTGTGCTCGTGCGGCTCGGGCATCGGGTACTGCCTCGCTTTCCGTGTGGTTGACCACACCGTACGTCCGGTCGGTGCCGGGGGTGGGGCCCGGGGGCGCGGACCGGCGTACCAGGAGGCGCGTTATCACAACTCGGGCCTCCGGTGGGCGAATTGCGGGGCAAGTGGGTCCGGGGACTGGCTGGATTCCTCGCCTCGGAGGGCTCTCCGTATCCTGGGATCATGATCAACCAGCCGCCCTACGCGCTGATCGCCACCGATCTGGACGGCACGCTGCTGCGCGCCGACGGCACGGTGTCGGACCGCTCCCGGGCGGCGCTGGACCGGGCGGCCGCGGCGGGTGCCCGGCATATCGTCGCCACCGGCCGGCCGGTTCCCGAGGTGCGGCCGCTGCTGGACGACCTGGGGTATCGGGGGCTCGCGGTGTGCGGGCAGGGCGCGCAGGTGTATGACGCGGGTGCCCGGGCCATGGTCTGCTCGCTCGATCTGGAACTGGAGCTGGCGGAGGTCGCCGTCGGCAAGATCGAGGCGGAGACCGGTGAGCTGGACATCGCCGTCAACCAGAGCGCCGTGGACGGTCTCACCCTGGCCGAGCACGGGTACCGGATGCCGAATCCGATGCTGCCGGCGACCCGGGTCGACCGCCGCGCCGAGCTGTGGGCGGCGCCCGTCAACAAGGTGCTGGTGCGCCATCCGCTGCTCACCGACGACGAGTTGGCGGCGACCGCCCGCCGGATCGTGGGCGATCTGGTGACCGTCACCATGGCGGGCCCGCACATCGTGGAGCTCCAGCCGTACGGGGTGACGAAGGGGAGCGGGCTGGCGGTGGCGGCGGGTTGGCTGGATGTGTCCGCGGCGGAGGTGATCGCGTTCGGGGACATGCCCAACGACATACCGATGTTCCGCTGGGCGGGCCGCGGGGTGGCGATGGCCAACGCGCATCCGGAGCTGAAGGCGGTGGCGGACGAGGTCACCCGCTCCCACGAGGAGGACGGGATCGCGGTGGTCCTTGAGCGGCTGTTCTCCTGAGACGGGCGGGGTCCGGCGGGGCCGCGGTGGCCGGTGGGATGAGCCGATCAGCGCTCCGCGGTGGGCGATCGCGTGCTGTCGTCCCCGCCCGGGGCGGGCGCTCACGGTGATCGAAACACGACCGGATACGCTGACTTGAGTGGTAACAGCGACTCATCGACAAACCGTGGTCGACCTCGTGACCGTCAGCAGACAGGAGCACCCAGTGACCGTCGTCGGGCCGTTCGGGCTGAGCGTGCGGGACCAGGCTCTCGAAGCCGATGTCCAGGCCGGGTTGGCCGCCGTGGAGGAGGGGCTGCTCGACGCCACCAAGAGTGAGGTGCCCTTCATCACCGAGGCCGCCCAGCACCTGATCCGGGCCGGCGGCAAGCGGTTCCGGCCGCTGCTGGTGATGCTCGCCGCCCAGTTCGGCGACCCGCACGCGCCCGGTGTGGTGCCCTCCGCGGTGGTGGTGGAACTGACCCATCTGGCCACCCTCTACCACGACGACGTGATGGACGAGGCCGAGGTGCGCCGCGGGGTGGACAGCGCCAACAACCGCTGGGACAACTCGGTCGCCGTCCTCACCGGCGACTTCCTCTTCGCCCGCGCCTCGCACATCCTCGCCGACCTCGGCCCGGAGGCCGTCCGCATCCAGGCCGAGGCCTTCGAACGCCTGGTCACCGGCCAGATCCTGGAGACCGCGGGACCGCGCGACGGCCGCGACCCGGTCGACCACTACCTCGACGTCCTCGGCGGCAAGACCGGCTCGCTGATCGCCGTCGCCTGCCGGTTCGGCGCCATGATGTCCGGCGCCGACGAGACCGTGGTGGACGTCCTCACCCAGTACGGGGAGCGCCTCGGCGTCGCCTTCCAGCTCGCCGACGACGTCCTCGACATCGCCTCCGAGTCCACCGAGTCCGGGAAGACGCCCGGCACCGATCTGCGCGAGGGCGTCGCCACCCTGCCGGTGCTGCGGCTGCGGGAACGCGCCCAGCGCCTCGGCCTCGCCGAGGACCTCGCCCTGTGCGAGCTGCTCGACTCCGACCTCGGTGACGACGCCCGGCACGCCGAGGTCCTGTCCAGGCTCCGGGCGCACCCCGCGCTCCAGCAGGCCCGCGAGGACACCATCCGCTACGCCGAGGAGTCCCGCGCCACGCTCTCCCCGCTGCCGGCGAACCGGGCGAAGAACGCCCTGGTCGAGTTGTGCGACGCGGTGGTGCACCGCGCGGGCTGACCGCCTCCCGTGCGCCGGGCCGGCCCCTACGCCCGGGGGAGGCGCGGCCGCCCTGCTCTCATACCGCAGCAGTACACGGAGTTGAGTCCGTGGTCTGACGCCTTGTCGGGGCGGATTTGGTCAGATGGGTAGCAGCACTCCTGACCAATACGGGTGAGAATGGCGGCGCGGGAGTGTGTACCGCGGGTACTCGGAAGAGACCGAAGGCCGCCGCCGACCACGGAGGTAGGGCAACAGCATGGCACCGTATGAATCCGGCGACACAGCAACCGGGCCCGCCGGGCCCGAGGACAGTGCGGGGGCGGCCGTGACGCCGGCCCGCCGCAGAGCCGCACGCTACGTGGTCCCGGTCGCGGTCCTGGGGGTGGCGGCGGCGACCATCTCGCTGGTCCCCGCCCTGGCTGACTCCGGTGACCCGGACCTGCCGAAGATCAGCGCCGAGAAGCTCATCGCCAAGATCGCCGCCTCGGACGTCCAGCAGGTGTCCGGCACCGTGAAGATCAGCACCGATCTGGGTCTGCCGGATCTGGGCGGTCTCACCGGCGGGATGCCCGGCGGCGGCTCGTCCCGCGAGGGCGGCGCCTCCGCCGACCCGCAGCAGAAGCTGACCGAACTGGCCTCCGGTACGCACACCTTGAGGGTGGCGGCGGACGGCCCCGACAAGCAGAAGCTGTCCGTCCTGGAGCAGGGCGCCGAGTACAGCGTCATCCACAACGGCACCGACCTCTGGGCGTACGACAGCGCCGCCAATGCCGTCTACCACGCGAAGGGCGAGGCGGCCGGGAAGGACCGCGGGCACCGCGGACACGTCCCGGAGGGCGCCCCGGCCACCCCGGGAGCCATGGCCCGCGAGGTGCTGAAGGCGTCCGCCGACACCACCTCGGTGACCGTGGACGGCACCGCTCAGGTCGCCGGGCGGGACGCCTACCGGCTGGTGGTCAAGCCCAAGGGCGAGGGGTCCACGGTCGGCGCGGCCACCATCGCGGTGGACGCGAAGACGGGCACCCCGCTGAAGTTCACCCTCACCCCGGCCGCCGGCGGCAGCGCGATCGTCGACGCCGGTTACACCAAGGTCGACTTCGGCAAGCCGGCCGCCGGCACCTTCGACTTCCGGCCGCCCAAGGGCGCCGAGGTCACCGAGGGCGGCTCCGCCGACCACAAGGGCCGCCCCGGCCTGCCGGGCGGCCTCGGCGGCCTGGACGGGCTGAGCGGTCTCACCGGCGGCCGCGGAGCGGACGGCGCCCACGGGCGGGACGCGATAAAGGTCATCGGCAAGGGCTGGCAGTCCATCGCCCGGATCACCCTGCCCGCCGGCGCCGGTCTGCCCGTGGACGGCTCCGACCGGATGCCGGCGGAGGCCAAGGGCATGTTGGACGCCCTCGGGGACAAGGCGAGCGGGAAGTTCGGCTCCGGCCGGGTCTTCTCCACCCGCCTGGTCAACGCCCTGATCACCGAGGACGGCAAGGTGTATGTGGGCGCCGTCACCAAGAGCGCACTGGTGAAGGCGGCCGACGCGGGCCACTGAGGGCCGTGGGGAAAGCAGTCGAGCAGGGCCGGGCCGGTCGCAGGGATGCGGCCGGCCCGGCCCGCCTGGGGAGAGGCGGGAGAGCGTATGGGCGGACCGGCCGGCATGGACCGGGGCGGGGACGGCGGCGCGGGCGGCGGCACCGGCCCCGCCCCGGTGATCACCACACACGCCCTCAGCAAACGCTTCCGCGGCGGCCAACTCGCCGTGGACGCACTGGACTTGGCGGTGCCCGCCGGCAGCGTCTTCGGCTTCCTCGGGCCGAACGGCTCCGGTAAGACCACCACCATCCGGATGCTGCTCGGCCTGGTCGAGCCGACCTCCGGCCGGGCCGAGGTCCTCGGCCACCCCATGCCGCGCGCCGCGCGCATCGTACTGCCGCATGTCGGCGCGCTCATCGAGGGCCCCGCCCTCTACGGCTTCCTCTCCGGCCGGGACAATCTGCTCCGCTACGACGCGGCCGACCCCACCGCCGACCCCCGCACCCGCCGCACCCGGGTCGCCGCCGCCCTGGACCGGGTCGGCCTCAGCGCCGCCGCGGGCAAGAAGGCCAAGGCGTACTCGCTGGGCATGAAGCAGCGTCTTGGGCTGGCCTCGGCGCTGCTCCAGCCGCGGAAGCTGCTGGTCCTGGACGAGCCGACCAACGGCCTCGACCCGCAGGGAATGCGTGAGATCCGCGCCCTGGTACGGGAGTTGGCGGAGGAGGGCACCACCGTCTTCCTTTCCTCGCATCTGCTGGACGAGATCGAGCAGGTCTGCACCCACGCCGCGGTGATGGCCCGCGGCCGGCTGCTGGTGCAGGGCCCGGTAGCCGAGTTGTCGGCCGGGGCCCGCGGCCGGCTCGTCGTCACCACACCCGACGCGGCCGACGCGGTCCGGGTACTGAAGGAGCGGGGCGCGGCCGATCCGGTCGTCACCGGGGACACCGTGAGCTGCGATCCGCCGCCCGGCGATCTCGCCGACACCACGGCCGCCCTGGTAACCGCGGGGGTCCGGGTACGGGGCCTGACCATGGCCCGGGTCTCCCTGGAGGACGCGTTCGTGGCCCTGACGGGGGAGGGATTCGATGTCGCAGGCTGAGCCCGAGGTCCGGGCCGCGGGAGCCCCGGCGGCCCTGTCCGGCGGGGGGCGCCGCAGTTGGTCGCTGTCGCTGCTGCGCAGCGAGATCGCCGTCACCTTCCGGCGCTGGCGCACCCTGGCGCTGCTGGGGGTGCTGGCCGGGGTGCCGGTACTGGTGGGGATCGCGGTGAAGATCGAGACCTCCGGCGGTTCGACCGTCGGCGGTGGCGGCGGGCCGGACGGCGGGCAGGGGCCCGCGTTCATCGGCCAGGTCACCAACAACGGCCTGTTCCTGGTGTTCACGGCGCTCGCCGCGACCCTGCCGTTCTTCCTGCCGATGGCGGTGGGCGTGATCGCGGGGGACGCGGTGGCGGGGGAGTCCGGCGCCGGCACGCTCCGATATCTGCTGGTCGCCCCGGCCGGCCGGACCAGGCTGCTCGCCGTCAAGTACGCCACCGTGGGTGTCTTCTGCCTGGCGGCGACGCTGGTGGTGGCGGTCAGTGCCCTGGTGGTGGGGGCGCTGCTGTTCCCGCTGGGCGAGGTCACCACCATCTCCGGCACCCGGATCGGTTTCGGTGACGGGCTGCTGCGGGCCGGGTGCATCGCGGTCGCGGTGGCGGTGTCGCTGCTGGGTCTGGCGGCGCTCGGAGTGTTCGTGTCCACGCTCACCGGCAGCGGTATCGCCGCCATGGCGACCACCGTGGGCCTGCTGATCACGGTGCAGATCCTGGACCAGATCCCCCAACTCCACGCGCTCCAGCCGTACTTCTTCCCGCACTACTGGCTGTCGTTCGCGGACCTGTTGCGCGACCCGGTCTACTGGGACGGCATCCTGCGCAACCTCGGCCTCCAGGCGCTGTATACGGCGGTCTTCGGCGCGGCGGCCTGGGCGCGGTTCACCACCAAGGACATCACCGCCTGAGCCCCGCCCGCCCCGCACCCGCACCGAAGGGCCGGGCGGTGGCGGGGCGGGCGGTGTGCGCCGGGTTCGCGGTGCGGACTACGGCACGGCCTACGGTGCGGCGAGGGTCCAGACGGCGTCGGCGATGGCGTTGGTGTTGCGGCCCAGTGCCGTCTCGTCGATGTTCTCGGTGGTGTCGCAGGACGAGTGGTAGCAGGGGTCGAAGGCCTTGCCCTCGGTGCCGCCCCAGTTCTTCGCCTGCTCTGCGGTCTTGATGTAGTCGGCGCCGCTGAAGAAGCCGCCGACGGGGACGCCCGCGTCCTTGAACGGGGCGTGGTCGGAGCGGCCGTCGCCCTCGGTGTCCGGCTCGGTGGCGATGCCGAGACCGCTGTAGTAGTCGTTGAGCACTTTCTCCAGTGCCGGGTCGTCGTCGTAGACGAAGTAGCCCGGGTTGGGGGAGGCGACCATGTCGAAGTTGAGGTAACCGGTCAGGGTGGAGAGGTCCTCGGAGGAGAGGCTGTCCACATAGTGGCTGGAGCCGATGAGGCCCAGCTCCTCGGCGCCGAACCAGGCGAACCGCAGATGCTTGGCCGGCTCCAGCTTCGCCTTGGACACGGCGAGCGCGGTCTCCAGTACGGCGGCGCTGCCGGACCCGTTGTCGTTGATACCGGGGCCCTCGGTGACGCTGTCCAGATGGGCGCCGGTCATCAGCACCTGGCCCGGGTCGCCGCCGGGCCAGTCCGCGATCAGGTTGTATCCGGTGCTGCCGTCGGCGGTGAACTCCTGGACGCTGGTGGTGAATCCGGCCGCGTCCAGCTTGCCCTTGAGGTAGTCCAGGGAGGCCTGGTAGCCGGGGGTGCCGTGGGCCCGGTTGCCGTCGTTGGCCTCGGCTATGGACTGCAATTCCGCCAGATCGCCCTGGACATCGGCGACCGGTATCTCGGGGGCCTCGGCCGTGGGGGCCGCGGAGTGCGGGGCGGCGCCGGCCACCGTCTGGGTGGCGAGGACGGTGGCCAGTGCGGCGGCCGCGGCGACCGCGGTACGTGCGGAGACGGAGAGACTCATCGTGGGGGGCTCCGGATTCCGTGGGGGGAACTGGGCGGGGCCGATGATGAGTTGGGCGCTGAGACCCGGTCAAGAGCCGATTCCAGTCAGCTTTGTCCGCTATACGGTCGCCTCCGGGATGAGGTCGGACAACGGCGATCATCGCCGAGCGGGCCCCCGTACGGCTGGCTGAGAGTCGCCCCTGTCAGCTCTGGCAGCCGGGGGTCTCCGCGACGGGGGCCGGGGCGCCCGCGGGGGTGAGGCGGTCGGCGGCGCGCTGGGCGCGGAGCCTGCTGCGGCGGGCGTTGCGCAGCGCGTCCCAGGTGAGGATGGAGAGCGCCGCCCACACCAGGGCGAAGCCCGCCAGCCGCTCCACCGGCATCTCCTCGTGGAAGTACCAGACGCCCAGCAGGAACTGGAAGACCGGCGTCAGGTACTGGAGCAGGCCCAGGGTGGAGAGCGGGACGCGGATCGCGGCGGCGCCGAAGCAGATCAGGGGGACGGCGGTCACCAGGCCGGCCGAGGCGAGCAGCGCGGCGTGCCCGGGGCCCTCGGCGGTGAAGGTGCCGGTGCCCCGCGCCCCGAGGAACAGCAGATAGCCCAGCGCGGGCAGGAACTGGATCGCGGTCTCCGCGGCCAGCGACTCCAGGCCGCCCAGGTCCACCTTCTTCTTGGCCAGCCCGTAGGTGGCGAAGGAGAAGGCCAGGCAGAGGGAGATCCACGGCGGCTGTCCATAGCCGATGGTGAGGACGGCGACGGCGGCGGCACCGGTGCCGACGGCGGCCCACTGGGCGGGCCGCAGCCGCTCCTTCAGCAGCAGCACCCCGAGGGCGATGGTGACCAGCGGATTGATGAAGTAGCCGAGCGAAGCCTCCACCACATGGCCGGAGTTGACCGACCAGATGTAGACACCCCAGTTGACGGTGATGGTGGCGGCGGCCACGGTGACCAGGGCGAGGCGGCGCGGGCTGCGCAGCAGTTCCCCGGCCCAGGCCCAGCGCCGCATCACCAGCAGCGCCACGGCCACCACCCCGAGGGACCACACCATCCGGTGGGCCAGGATCTCCACCGCCCCGGCCGAGTCGACCAGCGGCCAGAACAGTGGCACCAGGCCCCACATCCCGTACGCGGCGAAGCCGTTGAGCAGGCCGGTGCGCTGCTCGCTCCTGGTCTTTCCGTCTTGTGCCGCCACGCGCCCGGTCCCTCCTGCTCGCCCGCGCCGCCCGCCGGCCCGGGGCGGCCGCGGCAGCCCGACGAAGGTAGCGCCGCACCCACCCCGCTGTCATGTCCGTATCGCCATACGGTCATGACAGCGGGGCGGGGTGGGAGGCCGGAACGCGGCGGGGCCCGGAACCGCGGGTGCGGTTCCGGGCCCCGGGCGGTAGCGGGTGCCGCTCAGCCGACGACGGTCCAGGTGTCGTTCCCGGCCAGCAGCGCCGACAGGTCGCCCTTGCCCTGCTGCTGCACCGACTCCTCCAACTGGTCCGCCATCAAGGTGTCGTAGACCGGCCGCCGGACATCGCGCAGCACCCCGATCGGGGTGTGGTGCAGGGTGTCCGGGTCGGCCAGGCGGGACAGCGCGAAGGCGGTGGTGGGGGACGCGGTGTGCGCGTCGTGCACCAGGATGTCCGCCTCGTTCCCGGCGGTCACCTCGACCACCTTCAGATCCCCGGTGGCCGCGTCCCGTACGACGCCCTTGGCGCCGTCGGTGCCGAAGCGGATCGGCTGCCCGTGCTCCAGCCGGATCACGGCCTCCTCGGCCTGCTGCTTGTCTTTGAGGACCTCGAAGGCGCCGTCGTTGAAGATGTTGCAGTTCTGGTAGATCTCCACCAGGGCGGTGCCGGGGTGGTCGGCGGCCTGCCGCAGTACCTCGGTGAGGTGCTTGCGGTCCGAGTCCACCGTGCGGGCCACGAACGAGGCCTCCGCGCCCAGCGCCAGCGACACCGGGTTGAACGGGGCGTCCAGCGAGCCCATCGGCGTCGACTTGGTGATCTTGCCGACCTCGGAGGTCGGGCTGTACTGGCCCTTCGTCAGGCCGTAGATCCGGTTGTTGAAGAGCAGGATCTTCAGGTTGACGTTGCGCCGCAGGGCGTGGATCAGATGGTTGCCGCCGATGGACAGCGCGTCGCCGTCACCGGTGACCACCCACACCGACAGATCCCGCCGCGAGCTCGCGAGCCCGGTGGCGATGGCCGGCGCCCGCCCGTGGATGGAGTGCATCCCGTAGGTGTTCATGTAGTACGGGAAGCGGGAGGAGCAGCCGATGCCGGAGACGAAGACGATGTTCTCCTTCGCCAGCCCCAGCTCCGGCATGAAGCCCTGCACCGCGGCGAGGACCGCGTAGTCCCCGCAGCCCGGGCACCAGCGCACCTCCTGGTCCGACTTGAAGTCCTTCATGGACTGCTTGGCCTCGGCCTTGGGGACCAGGTTGAGCGCCTCGAAGGTGCGGGTGGTGTCAGCCATCGATGGCCTCCTTGAGTGCCGCCGCGAGCTGCTCGGCCTTGAAGGGCAGTCCGCGTACCTGGGTGTAGGACTGGGCGTCGACCAGGTACCTGGCGCGGATCAGGGTGGCGAGCTGGCCGAGGTTCATCTCGGGGATGACGACCTTGTCGTAGCGGGCCAGCACCTCGCCGAGGTTGGCGGGGAAGGGGTTGAGGTGGCGCAGATGGGCCTGGGCGATGTGCTCGCCCGCGGCCCGCAGCCGGCGTACCGCGGCGGTGATGGGGCCGTAGGTGGAGCCCCAGCCGAGGACCAGCAGCCGGGTCTCGGCGCTCTCGTCGTCGACCTCGATGTCCGGGACCTCGATGCCGTCCACCTTGGCCTGGCGGGTGCGGACCATGAAGTCGTGGTTGGCCGGGTCGTAGCTGATGTTGCCCGTGCCGTCCTGCTTCTCGATGCCGCCGATGCGGTGCTCCAGGCCGGGGGTGCCGGGGACGGCCCAGGGGCGCGCCAGGGTCTGCGGGTCGCGCTGGTAGGGCCAGAAGACCTCGGTGCCGTCCTCGGTGGTGTGGTTCGGCCCGGTGGCGAACTGCACGCGCAGATCGGGCAGTTCGTCCGCCTCGGGGATACGCCACGGCTCGGACCCGTTGGCCAGGTACCCGTCGGACAGCAGGAAGACGGGCGTGCGGTAGGTGACCGCGATCCGGGCCGCCTCCAGGGCCGCGTCGAAGCAGTCGGCGGGCGTCTTCGGCGCGACCACCGGCACCGGGGCCTCGCCGTTGCGGCCGTACATGGCCTGCAGCAGGTCGGCCTGCTCGGTCTTGGTGGGCAGGCCGGTGGAGGGGCCGCCGCGCTGGATGTCGACCACCAGCAGCGGCAGTTCCAGGGAGACGGCGAGGCCGATGGTCTCCGACTTCAGGGCCACCCCGGGCCCCGAGGTGGTGGTCACCGCGAGGGAGCCGCCGAAGGCCGCGCCGAGCGCCGCCCCGATACCGGCGATCTCGTCCTCCGCCTGGAAGGTCCGCACACCGAAGTTCTTGTGCCGGGACAGCTCGTGCAGGATGTCCGAGGCCGGGGTGATCGGGTACGAGCCGAGGTAGAGCGGCAGATCCGTCTGGACGGAGGCGGCGATCAGCCCGTAGGACAGCGCCAGATTGCCCGAGATGTTGCGGTAGGTGCCGGCCGGGAAGGCCGAGGAGGCGGGGGCCACCTCGTAGGAGACGGCGAAGTCCTCGGTGGTCTCGCCGAAGTTCCAGCCGGCGCGGAAGGCCGCGATGTTGGCGGCGGCGATCTCCGGCCGCTTGCCGAACTTGCTCTGCAGGAACCGCTCGGTGTTCTCGGTGGGCCGGTGGTACATCCAGGACAGCAGGCCCAGCGCGAACATGTTCTTCGAGCGGTCCGCGTCCTTGCGGGACAGGTCGAAGTCCTTCAGCGCCTCCACGGTCAGCGTGCCCAGCGGCACCGGATGCACCTGGTACCCGTCGAGCGAGCCGTCCTCCAGCGGGGAGGCCTGGTAACCCACCTTGGCCAGGGCGCGCTTGGTGAACTCGTCGGTGTTGACGATGATCTCCGCGCCGCGCGGCACATCCACCAGGTTCGCCTTGAGCGCCGCCGGGTTCATCGCCACCAGCACGTTCGGCGCGTCACCCGGGGTGAGGATGTCGTGGTCGGCGAAGTGCAGTTGGAACGAGGAGACGCCGGGCAGGGTGCCTGCGGGCGCCCGGATCTCGGCCGGGAAGTTCGGCAGGGTGGAGAGGTCGTTGCCGAACGACGCGGTCTCCGAGGTGAAGCGGTCGCCCGTCAACTGCATTCCGTCGCCGGAGTCACCCGCGATGCGGATGATCACCCGGTCCAGGCGGCGGATCTCCTTGCCGCCCGGCGCGGCCGGACGCTCCGCCGCCGGCGGGCGCGGCTCACCGGCGACGGTCCCGTCGGCCTGCTCGGCTGGGCTACTGACCTGGCTGGTCACTGAACTGGACCTCCCTGGGGCGGCGGTGCGGGGCGGGCCGGCCGACCCGGTCCCACCCTACGTCGGTAAGGGTCGCCTTCCCCGGGCCGCTCGCATCGTGGACGTGTGCCTGAGACACACGGCGGCGAGGTCGCGCGCGCCCCCTGCCGCGCGGGCCGGCCCTGCTCGGGAAGACGCTCCCGGTGCATCCTCTGGTTCGGGGCTCGCGCCCGGCTCGTTCTCCGAGGGAGAACACCGCCGTCCCGCTCCTTCTTCCGAGCAGGCCCGCGGTGGCGTTCCAGGCGTCGGGAGCCCCGGCTGCCCACCAGTGTGGGTCGATCAGGAGTTCAGGTAGGTAAGGACTGCAAGGACACGCCGGTGATCTCCATCACTCTGGGACAGTCCCAGCTTCAGGAAGATGTTGCTGACGTGCTTCTCCACCGCACCGTCACTCACCACCAGGGCGCGGGCGATCGCCGAATTGGTCCTGCCCTCCGCCATCAGCCCCAGCACCTCGCGCTCCCGCGGCGTCAGCCCCGCCAGCACATCCTGCTTGCGGCTGCGCCCCAGGAGCTGGGCCACCACCTCCGGGTCCAGCGCGGTACCGCCCTCGGCGACCCGCACCACCGCGTCCACGAACTCCCGGACGTCCGCCACCCGGTCCTTCAGCAGATACCCCACTCCCCGGCTGGACCCGGCCAGCAGCTCCGTGGCGTACTGCTCCTCCACGTACTGCGAGAGCACCAGCACCCCGAGGTCCGGGTGGACGCGGCGCAACTGGACGGCGGCGCGCACCCCTTCGTCGGTGTGGGTCGGCGGCATCCGCACATCCGCCACCACCACGTCCGGCAGCGCGCCCTGCGCCGCCAGTTCGGTGATGGTCTTCACCAGCGCCTCCCCGTCTCCGACACCCGCCACGACCTCATGGCCCCGGTCGGTCAGCAGCCGAGTCAGGCCCTCCCTGAGCAGCACCGAGTCCTCGGCGATGACCACCCGCACAAAACCCTCCAGCTTCCTCGGCCCCCGACGGGGCCGTCCCCCACCCGGATCCGTCTGGCCGGGCCGCGACAACTCCAGCATCCCAGGAACCGGGTCGCCCCGGGCGCGGGCCGCAAGGAATCGGACGGCGGGCACGGCCGCACCCCGGCCGGGGCGGCCGGGGTGACGACACTGCTGTGCGGTCAACGGTCAACGGCGCCAGGGCAGTTCGGCGGTGACCCGGGTGGGGCCGGCCGGCGGGGAGTCCACCACCAGGACGCCGTCCACCGCGTCCAGCCGCTCCGCCAGACCCGCGAGCCCCGAGCCGGCGACCGGATCGGCGCCGCCGGTGCCGTTGTCCATGACCTGGAGGATCAGCCGGTGCTCCACCTTCCACACATCGACCGTGGCCCGGCTGGCGCCGGAGTGCTTGCTGACGTTCTGCAGCAGCTCCGAGACGACGAAGTAGGCGATGCCCTCGATGGCGGGGGCGGGGCGGGCCGGTAGATCCACCTCGACCCGCACCGGCACCGTGCAGCGGGAGGCCAGCGAGGAGAGCGCGGCGTCCAGTCCGCGGTCGGTGAGGACCGCGGGGTGGATACCGCGGGCCAGGTCCCGCAGTTCCTGGAGTGCCGTCTTCACCTCGCCGTGCGCCTCGTCCACCATCCGGGCCGCCGCCTCCGGGTCCTCCTGGAGCTTCTCCCGGGCCAGACCCAGATCCATGGCCAGGCTCACCAGGCGGGCCTGCGCCCCGTCGTGCAGATCCCGCTCGATCCGCCGCAGATCCGCCGCGGCCGTGTCCACCACCGCACCCCGGTCCGACTCCAGCTCCACCACCCGGCTGCCCAGTCGCGAGGGCCCCAGCAGCCCCTGCACCAGCAGCCGGTCCACCGAGGTCAGCGCCCGTACGATCCACGGCGTCGCCAGCGTCACCAGCAGCCCCAGCAGTGCCGTCACGGTGATCTCGAACGGGTTGTCCAGATAGATCTGGTGGGTCTCGTCGCCGTACAACTGGAGCCCGCCGACGCCCACATAGGCCGGGAAGACCCACTGCCACAGCGGGTACGTCAGCATCGCCCAGCCGTACGACCAGAAGGACACCGCCACCACGAAGGCGAACACCGCCCACGGGAAGTGCAGCAGCCCGTACAGCGCGTGCCGCCAGGAGGCGCCGCTCTTCAGCAGGGCGCCCATCCACGACATCGGCCCCGGCTTCGCCGCCCGGACCGGTTCCGGAGCCGCCACGTCCAGGTGGAGCAGGGCCCGCGCCCGGGTCCGCTCCAGCGAGCCGAAGCCCCGGCAGGCCGCCAGCGCCGCCGCCAGCACCGGCACCCCGAGGAAGGTCACCAGCAGACCCGCGCCCGCCGACAGCATCGCCACGGTGAAGCCGAACATCGCGGTGCTCAGCGGCAGGCTCAGCAGCAGATAGCCCAACTCCCGCCAGGTACGCGCCTCGAAGGGCGCGCGCAGCCCGGTCGGCAGCCGGTGCCGCCCGGCCGGGCTGCCCGCCCCGGCGCCGCTGTACCCGGGGCGGCCCGGCCGCCCGTGTCCCTGCCCGTACTCCGTGGTCATCGGTGCCGTCCCGTCCGCTGAAGAAGTCTCCTGCCGCGCCCGCCCCGTCCGGGACCGCCCGCGTCCTACCTCAAGACTGCTGGCCGGACGCGGCCCGGACCATGGAGTACGTCGGCGTCTCGGTGCGGGGGTTTTCCCTACCCCCGGGCGGCGGGGGAGGGGCGGACGCCCGCCGGGTCGACGGCCCGGTCCCGCCAGGGCAGTTCGGCGGTGACGGTGGTGGGGCCGCCGGCCGGTGAGTCCACCACGAACAGGCCGTCCACCGCGCCCAGCCGGTCCGCGAGCCCCGCCATCCCGCTGCCGCCGTCGAGGGACGCGCCGCCCACCCCGTCGTCCCGCACCTGGATCAGCAGCCGGTCCCGGGAGCGCCACACCTCCACCGAGGCGGACCGCGCCCGGCTGTGCTTGCTGACGTTCTGCAGCAGCTCCGAGACGGTGAAGTAGGCGATGCCCTCGATGGCCTCGGCCGGGCGAGCCGGCAGCTCCGCCACCACCTGTACCGGCACCGTGCAGCGGGCGGCCAGCGAGGACAGTGCCGCGTCCAGTCCGCGGTCGGTGAGGACCGCCGGGTGGATACCGCGGGCCAGGTCCCGCAGTTCCTGGAGCGCCAGCTTCACCTCGCCGTGCGCCTCCGCCACCATGGACGCCGCCGCGTCCGGGTCCTCCAGCAGCTTCTCCTTGGCCAGACCGAGGCCCATCGCCAGATTCACCAGCCGGGCCTGCGCCCCGTCGTGCAGATCCCGCTCGATCCGCCGCAGATCCGCCGCGGCCGCGTCCACCACCACCCCGCGGTCCGACTCCAGCTCCGCGATCCGCCGCTCCAACTCGTCCGACGGCGACAGCAGCCCCCGCACCATCGCCCGGTCCGCGTTGGTCAACACCCTTGAGACGAACGGCAGTACGGGCCACAGCACGAACAGCGACACCAGCGTCACCGCGAACGTCGCCACCCCCCACGGCAGCCGGATCAGGCCGAACAGCGCGGCACGCCAGCCCACCGGGTCCCTCAGCCGCGTCCACACCCGCCCCAGCGCGGTGTCCCCGTGCGAGGGCAGCGGGCTCGGCTCCTCGATCCGCAGGCCCAGCAGCGCACGGGCCCGCGCCCGCTCCGCCTTCCCCAGCAGCCGCGCCCCCGCCAGCACCAGCGCCAGCAGCGGCAGCCCCACCACCGTCACCGAGAGCCCGGCACCGACGGAGACACCCGTCACCACATAGACGAAGCCGGCGATCGCCATCGGCAGGCTGGCCAGCAGATAGGAGATCTCCCGCCAGGTCTGCCCGCCGAAGGCGAAGCGGGGCGGTTCGAGCCGGTCGGCGCCGGGTGGCTCATCGTGCCAAGTGGGTGCGGTCATACCCGCCAGCGTGCCCGCCGCACCGCGCCCGCGCCATGAGGTCGGCCTCCCGAAGCCCTGGGGGATAACCCCACCCGGGCCGCGCCCACCACCCGGCGGGACCGCCGGCGTCCACCACGGGCACCGGATGCTGAGACGGGCTGCTTACCGTTTCTTTAGCAGGCCCTAGACTCCGGTGCGTACAGATCGACGATCGAGGCGCCCGCGGCCACGTCCCCACGTGCCCCGGGTCGCGAGTCAGGGAGCGAGGGGCCGACGTGCCGGAACCGACCGCGGTCGCCGGGGCGACCGTGCTCGCGGCGGACCACACGGACTACTTCAGGTCCTACTCCGTCGTCGGGCTGCTCGCCGTGGTGGGCGTCCTCTTCGTCGCCGTCGCCTTCGGCGCCGGACGGCTGCTGCGGCCCGTCGCGCCGACCCCCGAGAAACTCCTCACCTACGAGTGCGGCGTCGACCCGGTCGGCGAGGGCTGGGCCCACACCCAGGTCCGCTACTACGTCTACGCCTTCCTCTATGTGATCTTCGCCGTGGACTCGATCTTCCTCTTCCCCTGGGCCACGGTCTTCGCCGCACCCGGCTTCGGCGCCACCACCCTGGTCGAGATGTTCGTCTTCCTCGGGTTCCTCACCGTCGGCCTCCTCTACGCCTGGAAGAAGGGCGTCCTGACATGGACGTGAACCCCACCGCCGACCGCGCCCCGGTGGACCTCCCCGACCCGGCCGCGCCCCCCGTCGCGGGCGCCGGGGACCGCCTCGGCATCCTCGGCCGCCTCGCCCCCCAGCCCATGAAGGTCGTCCTCAACTGGGGCCGCCGCTACAGCCTCTGGGTCTTCAACTTCGGACTCGCCTGCTGCGCCATCGAGTTCATCGCCGCCTCCATGGCGCGCCACGACTTCATCCGGCTCGGCGTGATCCCCTTCGCGCCCGGCCCCCGCCAGGCCGACCTGATGGTGGTCTCCGGCACCGTCACCGACAAGATGGCCCCCGCCATCCGCCGCCTCTACGAGCAGATGCCCGAGCCCAAGTACGTCATCTCCTTCGGCGCCTGCTCCAACTGCGGCGGCCCGTACTGGGATTCGTACTCCGTCACCAAGGGCGTCGACCAGGTCGTCCCCGTCGATGTGTATGTACCGGGCTGCCCGCCGCGGCCCGAGGCGCTGCTCCAGGGCATCCTCACCCTCCAGGAGAAGATCGCCCGCGAGTCCCTCGCCGACCGCTACGGCCGCTCCGCCCGGCCGTCCGCCGCGGCCCTCCAGAGCCCGCTGGTGAAACCGCCCGCGCCGGGCTCCGCGCCGGGGGAGGGGGAGCGGTGACCGGCTGGCTGACCGCACCCGTCGAGGAGCTGTTCGGCGCGGACGCCACGGCCGAGGAGTCCTACGGGCTGCTCACCGTGGACGTACCGCCCGGCGCCTGGCTCACCGCGCTCACCACCGCCCGCACCGGACTCGGCTGCACCTACTTCGACTGGCTGAGCGCCGTCGACGAGCCCGGCACCGGCTTCCGGGTCTGCGCCCACCTGGTCGCCCTCCACCCGGTACGGCGGCTGCTGCTGCGGACCACGGTGCCGCACGAGGCGCCCGTACTGCCGTCCGCGGTCGGTGTGTACGCGGGCGCCGCCTGGCATGAGCGCGAGACCCACGAGATGTTCGGCGTCGGCTTCGAGGACCACCCGCACCTGGAGCCGCTGCTGCTGCCGGACGGCTTCGAAGGCCACCCGCTGCGCAAGGACTTCGTGCTCGCCGCCCGCGTCGTCAAGGCCTGGCCGGGCGCGAAGGAGCCCGGCGAGTCCGAGCACGGCGGCCCCAAGCGGCGCCAGATGCTCCCCCCGGGCGTACCCGACCCGAACGAGTGGGGCCCTCTCAAGGGCACCCTGCCCCCGGCTCCGTCCCGTCCTGCCCGTGGCGCGGGCCGGGCGGCGGGAGCCGGCGGCGGCACGGGCGAGCGGCCCGCGCGGCGCACCCGCACCTCCGCGGAGGGCTCGGCCGCCCAGCGCGCCAACGGGCCGGAGCCGGCGGGCAGTTCGGAGGGCGGGGGCGACTCGTCCGGTACGGCCGGCTCCGGTACGGCGGCCGCGCGGCCGAGGCGGTCCCGGAGCGCGTCCGGTGGTTCCGCCTCCCAACGGTCCGAGGGCGCCCCGGCCCCCGAGCCCGGTGCCCCGAAGCCCGAGAGCGGCGACGCCCCCTGGCACCACGCCCGCCCCGCCTTCGACGAACAACCGGCCCCGCCCGAGGGCGAACCGGCCCCCGGCACGGAGGAGTCCGGCAAGGACGAGTCCCCAGGAGGCAGTGAGTGAGCGGCACGCTCGACGTCGTACTGCGGCTGCTGGTCGTGTTCGCCGCCTTCCTGGTGCTGCCCCTGGTGGTGGGGCAGACCGAGCACAAGGTGATGGCTCATATGCAGGGCCGGCTCGGCCCCATGTACGCGGGCGGTTTCCACGGCTGGGCCCAACTCGTCGCGGACGGCGTGAAGTTCGCGCAGAAGGAGGACGTGGTCCCGGCCGACGCCGACCGCCGCGTCTTCCAGTTGGCGCCCGCCGTCGCCCTCATCCCCTACGTCCTGGTGCTGCTCGTCGTGCCGATCGGCCCCGGCGAGGGCGCGGTGGGGCAGGTGGTCGACGCCGGGATCTTCTTCGTGCTGGCCGTGATGGGCGTCGGCGTCCTCGGCTCGCTGATGGCGGGCTGGGCCTCGGCCAACAAGTTCTCCCTCCTCGGCGGCCTGCGCACCGCCGCCCAACTCCTCTCCTACGAGCTGCCGATGCTGCTGGCCGCCGCCTCCGTGGCGATGGCCGCCGGCACCGTCTCGCTGCCCGGCATCCTCGACGCCTTCCACTGGTGGTGGCTGCCCTGGCAGATCATCGGCGCCCTCGTCTTCTTCACCGCGGGGCTCGCCGAGCTGCAACGCCCGCCGTTCGACATGCCGGTGGCCGACTCGGAGATCATCTTCGGCGCGTACACCGAGTACACCGGGCTGCGCTTCGCGCTCTTCCTGCTCGCCGAGTACGCGGGCATCGTCGTCCTCTCCGGTCTGACCACGGTCCTCTTCCTCGGCGGCTGGCACGGGCCGTGGGGTGCGGACGGGCTCGGCTGGGTGTGGACGCTGCTGAAGACCGCAGTGCTCGCCTTCGTGGTGATCTGGCTCCGGGTGACCTATCCCCGGCTGCGCGAGGACCAGTTGCAGCGCCTGTCCTGGACGGTCCTCGTACCGCTCGCCCTCGCCCAGATCGCCCTCACCGGCGTCGTCAAGGTGGTGATCCAGTAATGGCCCCCGGATCCGGCTTCCCCGGCAGCGGCCTGGCCAAGGGGCTCGCCGTCACCCTGCGCACCATGACGCGGAAGACCGTCACCGCGCAGTACCCGGACACGCTCCCCGAACTCCCGCCGCGCAGCCGCGGGGTGATCGCGCTGTTCGACGAGAACTGCACGGTCTGCATGTTGTGCGCCCGCGAGTGCCCCGACTGGTGCATCTACATCGACTCCCACAAAGAGACGGTCCCCCCGGCCGCCCCCGGCGGCCGCGAACGCAGCCGCAACGTCCTGGACCGCTTCGCCATCGACTTCGCGCTCTGCATGTACTGCGGCATCTGCATCGAGGTCTGCCCCTTCGACGCGCTCTTCTGGTCCCCCGAGTTCGAGTACGCGGAGACCGACATCCGGGACCTCACCCATGAGCGGGACAAACTGCGGGAGTGGATGTGGACGGTGCCGCCGCCGCCCGCACTCGACGCCGCCGCCGAGGAGCCCAAGGAACTCGCCGCCGCCCGCAAGACCGCCGACAAGCTCGCCGCGGCCGAGGCGGCGGAAGCGCCCGAACCGGGCGACCGGGGCGGGGAGGGAGCGGAGTGATCGTCGCCGCGCAGACCCACGGCCTCCAGACCCACGGCTTCCTGTCCCCGACCGGCGTGGAGGTCACCTTCGTCCTCGTCGGCCTGGCCACCCTCGCCGCCGCCGTCGTCACCGTCACCACCCGCCAACTGGTGCACGCCGCCCTCTGGCTGGTGGTGGCACTCGGCGGCGTCGCCGTCGAATACCTGCTGCTCACCGCCGAGTTCATCGCCTGGGTGCAGGTCCTCATCTACGTCGGCTCGGTCGTCGTCCTGCTGCTGTTCGGGCTGATGCTGACCCGGGCGCCCATCGGCCGCTCCCCGGACGCCGACTCCGAGCACCGCTGGGCCGCCGTCACCGTCGCCGGGGCCGCGGCCACCGCCCTGGTGTGGGTGGTGGTGGACGCCTTCCGGGCCACCTGGATCGACCTGGAGGGGCCGGTCGCCGGGTCCACCGCGGTCACCGGAGCCAGCCTGTTCCGGCACTGGGTGCTGCCCTTCGAGGCGCTCTCCGTACTGCTGCTCGCCGCGCTCGTCGGCGCGATCGTCCTCTCCCGCCGCACCCCGGCCCCGGACGCGGACACCGAGGGACGCGACGGCCCGCCCGCCGCCGCACCGAAGGAGCCGCGCTGATGCACCTCGCCTACCCCGCCGTGCTCTCCGTCCTCCTCTTCAGCGTCGGCGTCTACGGAGTGCTGGCCCGCCGCAACGCGATCCTGGTGCTGATGTCCGTCGAGCTGATGCTCAACGCCGTCAACCTCAACCTGGTCGCCTTCGACGTATGGCTGCGCGACCGCCTCCACTCCGGCCAGGCCCTCACGCTGTTCACCATCGCCATCGCCGCCGCCGAGATCGGTATCGGCCTGGCCATCGTGCTGATGGTCCACCGCGGCCGCGGCACCTCCGACGTGGACCGGCTCCGCGACACCGCCGAGCACGGCCCCGGCACCGGCGCCACCGACGACGACACCGAAGCCCCCTCCCCGGCGGGGCAGACAGAGGCCGCCGCGTGACCACCACCACCCTCGCCGTACTCGTCCCGCTGCTGCCCGCCCTCGGCGCCCTCGCCGGACTGCTGCTCGGCCGCGCCGCCCCCGGCTTCGCCCGCCCCGTCGCCCTGCTGCCCACCCTGCTCTCCGCCGTACTCGCGGTACTCCTCGCGGCGCGGCAGGGCGGCGGGCCCGCCATCGACGCCGCCACCCGCCTCACCCCCACCGGCTCCGTCCCCATCGACCTGGCCCTGCACATCGACGGCTTCGCCGCCCTGGTCGCCGTCCTCGTCACCGTCGTCGCAAGCTGCGTCCAGCTCTACTCCACCGGCTATCTGCGCGAGGACCCCCGCTACTCCTCGTACGCCGCGCTGGTCTCCCTCTTCACCGCCGCGATGCTGCTCGTCGTCTACACCGGCGATCTGATGGTGCTGCTCGTCGGCTGGGAGATCATGGGCATCTGCTCGTACTTCCTCGTCGGGCACTACTGGGAGACGCCCGAGGCGCGCGCCGCCTCACTGAAGGCGTTCCTCGTCACCAAGCTCGGCGATGTCCCCTTCCTGATCGGGCTGTTCACGCTCGCCGGGGACACCGGGTCGTTCCGCATCACCCGCATCCTCGGCTCCGTCGCCACCGGCGGGCTGGACCACCCGACGCTGATCGCGCTGCTGCTGCTCGCGGGCGTCGCCGGGAAGTCGGCGCAGTTCCCGCTGCACACCTGGCTGCCCGACGCGATGGCCGGCCCCACCCCGGTCTCCGCCCTCATCCACGCCGCGACCATGGTCGCCGCCGGTGTCTACTTCATCGCCCGGCTCCTCCCCGTCTTCACCGCCTCCGCCGCCGCCCTGGTCGTCCTCGCCGTGCTCGCCGCCGTCACCATGACCGGCTCCGCGCTCGCCGCACTCGCCCAGGACGACATCAAGCGCGTCCTCGCCTACTCGACCATCGGCCAACTCGGCTATATGACGGGCGCCTTGGCCGTCGGCGACCGCGGCGCCGCCGTCTTCCACCTCCTCGCCCACGGCGCGTTCAAGGCCCTGCTCTTCCTCGCCGCCGGCGTCGTCATCCACGCCGCCGGCACCAACTCGCTGGCCGCCATGTCCCGGATGAGGAACCTCCGCGACCGCGTCCCCGACGCCTACTGGACGATGACCGTGGCCCTGCTCGCGCTCGCCGCGATCCCGCCGTTCAGCGGCTTCTTCTCCAAAGAGGCCGTCCTGGGCGCCGCCGAGCACACCGCCACCGGCGGCCAGCACGGCATCCCGGGCGCGGTCGGCTGGATCGTGCTCGTCGCCGGCCTCGTCACCGCCCTCCTCACCGCCGCCTACGCCACCCGCCTCTGGCTGCTCGCCTTCCGCGGCAGCGGCATCGAGGCCCCCGACCACGGCCGGCAGCCGGTGACGATGACCGCCGTCCTCTGGCTCCTCGCCGTCCCCTCCCTCGCCTTCGGACTCACCGTGCGCACCCTGCCCGACTGGTTCGACGGCAACGCGCTCACCCCGACCCTCACCACCTCCGTCCTCGGTACCGGCGTCGCCCTCGTCGGCGGCCTCGTCACCTACGGCGCCTGGCGGCACACCACGGCGCTCACCGCCCGGGTCCCGCTCGGCGCCGTCGCCGCCCACCCCGACGCGGACGCCTCCCACGTCGAGATCGAGGCACTGGTCAGCCACACCCCGGCCTACGGCGACCCGGCCTCCGCGCCCGACCCGGCCGACCCCGGCCGGCTGCTGCTCGGCCCGCTGCACCGGCACGCCGCCGCCGGCTTCCACCTGGACGCCCTCTACACCACCGCCTTCGTCCGCCCCGTACTGGCCGCCGCCTCCCTCGTCCGCTTCCTGGACCGCGAGGTCATCGAGACCTATGTACGCGGCGCGGGCGCCGTCCCCCGCGGGCTCGGCACGGCCGCCCGTCGTGCCCAGACCGGCAATGTGCAGACCTATCTCGGCGCGCTGCTCGCCGGGACCGTCGTACTGGCCGTCGCCGTAGTCCTCGTCGCCACCGCCGGAGCGTGAGCAGCCGTGATCGATATCAGTGCGCCCGTGATGCAGTACCTGCTGGTGTTCACGGTGCTCGCCCCGCTGCTCGGCGCGGCCGCCGCCCTGCTGCCCGCACCCCCCGGTCTGCGCGGCCGCGACCCCGACCAGGCCGTACTGCGCCACGGCGTCACCGTCACCGGTGTGGTGCTCGCCGCGGTGATCCTGCTCGCCCTCGGCTTCGACCACGACAGGCCCGCGACGATGCAGGCCAGCACCGACCTCAGCTGGATCGCGGCCCTGGACATCCGCATCCACCTCGGCATCGACGGCATCTCGCTCCCCCTCCTCGTCCTCACCGCGCTGCTCACCTTCCTCTGCGCCCTCTACAGCTACTTCAAGCTCCCCGAAGGCCCGTCCCCGAAGGCCTTCGTCGCCCTGCTGCTCCTCCTCGAATGCGGCACCCTGGCCTCCTTCGCCGTGCTGGACCTGGTGCTCTTCTTCCTGGCCTTCGAGACGGTGCTCATCCCGATGTACTTCCTCATCGCCAACTGGGGCGGCGCCGGACGGCAGGCCGCGGCCTGGCGCTTCATCCTGTACACCCTGCTCGGCTCCGTGGTCATGCTGCTGGGCCTGCTCCTGATCGGTCTCAGGGCGGGCACGTTCGACATGGTGGCACTCGCCACTGACAACGGCCGCTCCCTCTCCACATCCGTGCAGGTCATCGCCGTTCTCGCGGTCGGACTCGGGCTCGCCGTGAAGGCCCCGATGTGGCCGCTGCACAGTTGGCTGCCGGACGCGCACACCGCCGCCCCCACCGTCGGCTCCGTCCTCCTCGCCGGCGTCCTGCTGAAGATGGGCACCTACGGCTTCGTCCGGATCCTGCTCCCGGCCACCCCCGACGGAATGCACACCTTCGCCCCCTACCTCGGCGCCTTCGCCGTCACCGGCATCGTCTACGGCTCCCTCGCCTGCCTCGCCCTCGCCCGGCGCGGCGCCCGGGGCGACCTGAAACGCCTCATCGCGTACTCCTCCGTCGGCCATATGGGCTTCGTGCTGCTCGGCATCGCCACCCTCAGCCCCACCGGCGTCAACGGCGCGCTCTTCGCCAACATCGCCCACGGCCTCATCACCGGCCTGCTGTTCTTCCTGGTCGGCGCCCTCAAGGACCGCACCGGGACCACCGATCTGGACACCCTGGCGCAACAGACCGGCGCCGCCCTCTACGGCCGCGCCCCCCGCCTCGGCGGCCTGATCGCCTTCGCCGCCGTGGCCTCCCTCGGACTGCCCGGACTCGCCGGGTTCTGGGGGGAGATGCTCACCATGTTCGGCGCGTTCCGCCCCGCCCACGACCTCAGCCGGCCCGCCTTCCTCACCTTCATGTCGGTGGCCGCCTTCGGCACCCTGCTGACCGCCGGCTATCTGCTGGTCGTGGTCCGCAGGGTGTGCATGGGCGCCCTCCACCCCGAGGCCGGCACCGGCACCCCCGACCCCCAGCCCCGGGCCCCGCTGCCCGACGTCCACGGCTACGAGTTCGCCGCCTGGACCCCGCTGGTCGTCCTCACCGTCCTCGCCGGACTCTGGCCCGCCGCGCTGCTGGGCCTGACCGATCCGGCCGTGCAGCAGTTGTTCGCAGGAGGCCCCCAGTGACCGAGTCGGCCGCCGGCCTCGTCCAGTCCGTCGACTGGCTCGCCCTCGCCCCACCCCTGATCACCGCCCTCGCGGCCCTCGGCATACTCGTCGGCGACCTCTTCCTCGAAGCGCCCCGCAAACCCGTCCTCGGCTGGATCTCCGTCGGTTGCCTGGCACTCGCCCTGCTCAGCCTGCTCCCGCTGACCGGCCGTACCCGGTCCACCTTCTGCCTCACCGGCCAGCCCGAGGTGTGCAGCTACACCGCCGACCGGTTCGCGCTCGTCGTCCAACTCCTCGTGCTCGGCGGCGCGTTGCTCGCCGCGCTGCTCTCCATCACCGCCCTGCGCGACGCCCGCGGCACCATGCCGGAGGGCGAGTTCTGGTTTCTGCTGCTGTCCTCCGCGGCCGGCGCCGCCCTGCTGCCCGCCGCCCGCGACCTCGCCACCCTCGTCGTCGCCCTGGAGGTGGCCTCGCTGCCCGCGTTCGCGCTGGTCGGCCTGAAGCGCGGAGAGCGGCGCTCCGCCGAGGCGGCGCTCAAGTTCTTCCTCTCCTCCGTCACCGCCACCGCCGTCACCCTCCTCGGCGCCAGCTTCGTCTACGCCACGACCGGCAGCCTCCATCTGAGCCGCATCGCCGAAGGCCTGACGCACACCGACGGACAACTCGCCACCCTGGCCCGCACCGGCGTCGTCCTCACCCTCGTCGGCTTCGCCTTCAAGACGGCCGCGGTGCCCTTCCACTTCTGGGTGCCCGACACCTACGTCGGCGCCCCGCTGCCCATCGCCGCCTACCTCTCCGTGGTCGGCAAGGCCGTGGGCTTCTCCGGCATCATCGTGATCACCGTCCTCGGCTTCCCCTCGTACGCCCACGTGTGGGGCCCCGCCCTCGCGGTACTGGCCGCGCTCACCATGACCGTGGGCAACGCCGCCGCCCTGCGCCAGCGGTCCGACCGGCGGCTCAGCGCGGTCCGGCTGCTCGCCTGGTCCTCCGTCGGCCAGGCCGGCTACCTGCTGGTACCGGTCGCCGCCGCCGCGTACACCGACTCCGCGACCGCCGCCCAGCACGCAGTCGGGGCCACGCTCGCCTATGCGCTGATGTACGCCGCGGTCAATCTGGGCGCCTTCGCGGTGGCCGCCCTGATCGCCCGCACCCGGCCCGCCAACCGCATCGACGACTACCGCGGACTCACCGCGAACCGCCCCGTCACCGCCCTCCTCCTGGGCTTCTTCCTGCTCTGCCTGGCCGGCCTGCCCCCGGGTGTCATCGGCCTCTTCGCCAAGGTCACCGTCTTCTCGGCGGTCGTCGACGCGGGCCTCGGCTGGCTCGCCGTGGTGATGGCGGTGAACGTCGTCATCGCCCTCTACTACTACCTCCGCTGGACCGCCCTCCTCTTCCGCGCCCCGGCCCCGGCGGCGGCGCCGGGCACCCCGGCTGACGGTGCGGCCGCCGCCGTCCCGGTGCCGCTCGCCGCCGCGCTCGCCCTGACCGCCCTCCTCGGCCTCGTCCTCTCCGGCGCCCCCCAGCTCGTCCTCCGCTTCGCCGCCACCGGCCTCTTCTGACGGCCGTCCGCCCTCCCGACGGCCCGTCACCCAGGCGGCCCACCCACCCCTCCGACACCGGGGAACCACAGCCCCCCGCCTGGCGTTGACCAGTACGGGAGGGTCCACTGGAGCAGTGGAGCACCACGGAGCATCACGCAGGAACCACCCTGGTTCCCCACAGAAGCACCAGGAGGGCGACTGTGCACCGCCGGTACAACGGGCTGAAAACCGCCGTACTCCTCGGCGTCCTCTCCGCACTGATCCTGCTGATCGGCAGTTTCTTCGGACGCACCGGCCTCGTCGTGGCGCTGCTCGTCGCCATCGGCACCAACGCCTACGCCTACTGGAACAGCGACAAGCTGGCCCTGCGGGCGATGCGTGCCCGCCCGGTCAGCGAGTTCGAGGCCCCCGGCCTGTACCGCATGGTGCGCGAGCTCTCCACCCAGGCCCGCCAGCCCATGCCCCGGCTCTACATCTCACCCACCGAGGCCCCCAACGCCTTCGCCACCGGCCGAAACCCCCGCAACGCCGCGGTCTGCTGCACCGAGGGCATCCTGCGCATCCTCGACGAACGGGAGCTGCGCGGCGTCATCGGCCATGAGCTGAGCCATGTCTACAACCGGGACATCCTGATCTCCTCCGTCGCCGGCGCCCTCGCCTCGGTCGTCATGTTCCTGGTGAACTTCGCCTGGCTGATCCCCATCGGCCGCTCCGACAACGACGAGGGCCCCGGCATCGTCGGGATGCTGCTGATCATGCTGCTCGGCCCGCTCGCCGCCAGCATCATCCAGCTCGCCGTCAGCCGCTCCCGCGAGTACCAGGCCGACGCCTCGGGCGCGCAGCTCACCGGTGACCCGCTGGCCCTCGCCAGCGCGCTGCGTAAGCTGGAATCAGGGACCAGGCAGCTCCCACTGCCGCCCGAGCCCCGGCTGGAGACCGCCAGCCATATGATGATCGCCAACCCGTTCCGGCCCGGCCAGGGGTTGTCCAAGATCTTCTCCACACATCCACCCATGGCGGAACGTATCGCCAGGCTCGAACAGATGGCAGGACCGCAGCGATGAAGACCATCCTCAATCTCGTCTGGCTCGTCCTCAGCGGCTTCTGGCTTTTCCTCGCCTATCTCCTCGCCGGGGTGCTGCTCTGCATCACCATCATCGGCATCCCGTTCGGCATCGCGGCTTTCCGTATCGGCGTCTACGCGCTCTGGCCCTTCGGCCACACCACCGTGGACCGGCCCGAGGCGGGCGCCCCCTCCCTCGTCGGGAACGTGCTGTGGCTGGTCCTGGCCGGCTGGTGGCTCGCCCTCGCCCACATCACCACCGGCATCGCGCAGTGCGTCACCATCATCGGCATCCCCCTCGGCATCGCCAACTTCAAGCTGATCCCTGTGTCGTTGATGCCCCTGGGCCGCGAAATCGTCCGTACCGACCAGCCGTTCGCCGTCCACTGAGACACCGGCCGACCGAGGCACCGGCCGCCGCACCCGGTGCGGCAAAGCTCACACTGAACCGTGCGCCGCCCGGTGGCGTCCTTTCCGGCGACGCATGACATCCCCGGCACGCGGGGTAGCAGCATCCCGGCAAGGGCGGCAGGAGCCTGCCCGTGCCGCGACGGTAGGCTCCGCCGCGACACACATCGCACGTCACACGGAAGTTTGGGAAAGGCAGGTCCCCGGCATGGGAATCATCGGTTGGATCATCCTCGGACTACTGGCCGGTGTCATCGCCAAAATCCTGCTACCAGGCCGGGACCCGGGCGGCCTGGTCGGCACCACCGTCATCGGCATCGTGGGCGCCTTCCTCGGCGGCTGGATCTCCGCGAAGTTCCTCGACAAGCCCATCAGCAAGGACTTCTTCGACCTCGCCACCTGGGTCTCCGCGATCGGCGGAGCCCTCGTACTGCTGATCCTCTACCGCATATTCTTCGGCAACTCGCGCAGCCACCGCTGACCGCACACACCCCGACGCCCGGCTCAACCGCCCCTCTGCACAAGGCGGTTGAGCCGGGCGTCGGCGTACGCGACCCGGTCAGGCCTACCGGTAGTTGACGAACTGCAGCGCGAAGTCGAAGTCCCTGCCCTTGAGCAGCGCGATCACCGACTGGAGGTCGTCCCGGCTCTTCGAGGTGACCCGCAGCTCCTCGCCCTGCACCTGCGCCTTGACACCCTTGGGCCCCTCATCGCGGATGATCTTGGCGACCTTCTTGGCGTTCTCCTGCGAGATGCCCTCCTCGATGGAGGCGAACAACTTGTACTCCTTGCCGGACAGTTGGGGCTCACCCGTGTCCAGCGACTTCAGCGAGATGCCGCGCTTGACCAGCTTGGACTGGAAGACGTCGAGGATCGCCTTCACACGCTCCTCGGAGTTGGCCTGCATGAGGATCTTCTCGCCGGACCAGGCGATCGAAGCGCCGATGTTCTTGAAGTCGTAGCGCTGCGAGATCTCCTTGGCGGCCTGGTTGAGCGCGTTGTCGACCTCCTGCCGCTCGACCTTCGAGACGATGTCGAAACTGGAGTCGGCCATGTCCTGTGGCTCCTTGAATCGGGGTGCTGGCTGTCTGGATGCACGGTCGCGACCGATCAACCCGGGCCGCTCCCGCAAGCCTAGCCAGCCCTCCGCACCACTGCGATCACGAGATCAACCGGGTGGCGAAGCACCCCTGCGCATCAGGTATCGTTTACGTCGTTGCCACGGAGCCCCGCCCAGCGGAGCCCCCAGGCAGCACCCCCGGCGGTGTGCCCGAGCGGCCAAAGGGAGCAGACTGTAAATCTGCCGGCTCAGCCTTCCCAGGTTCGAATCCTGGCGCCGCCACGCTGAGGGAGACCCCCTCCGACCTGTGCTTCTGTGCGGGTGGGAGGGGGTTTCTTGTTGCGTGGGGTCGGGGAGCAGCAGCCCCGCCGACCCGCGGTTTCAGGTCGTGAGGGCACCGTCCTGAGCCCCAAGTGCCGCCCGGCGAGCGGTTGGTGGGAGGGTCTGTCAGTCCGCGGGAGAGGCCGGTCAGTTGCCGGCGATGGCCTTTACCGCGACGGAGACGGGGGAGTGGCCGCTGATGAGTTCGAGGGTGAGGCCGGCCGTGGCGGGGGAGTCGGTGAGTTCGGCGAGGACTGCGGCGACGTCGTCGCGGGGGACCGGGCCGCGGCCGGTGGAGGCCTCCAGGCGGACCAGGCCGGTGCCGGCGTCGTTGGTGAGCATTCCGGGGCGGAGGATCGTCCAGTCCAGGCCGGGGCGGGCGCGGATCGAGTCGTCGGCCTCGCCCTTGGCGCGGAGGTAGATGTCGAAGACCTCGTCGCCGGGGTGCCGCGGGGCGGCGCCCATCGCGGACACCATCACATAGCGGCGCACGCCCGCGCGTTCCGCCGCGTCGGCGAGGAGTACGGCCGCGCCGCGGTCCACCGTGTCCTTGCGGGAGCTGCCGCTGCCGGGGCCCGCGCCGGCGGCGAACACGACGGCGTCCGCACCCGGCAGATGCCCCGCGACCTCCTCCACCGAGGCGGACTCCAGGTCGCACACCACGGGCTCGGCGCCCGCGGCGAGCAGATCGCCCGCCTGTTCCGACCGGCGGATGAAGCCCGCGACCTCGTCGCCGCGCGCGGCGAGCAGCCGCTCAAGCCGCAGCGCGATCTGACCATGACCTCCAGCGATGACAATGCGCATACCTCCGACGGTACGCCGGGCCGCGCGCCCGCGCCGGACTGCCGTCGGCCGGAGCTAACCGCCCGAGCGCCCTTGGCGGGGCAGGTCGAGGACGGCGATGGCGGCCGAGTCGCAGTACTCGCGTACCGCGCTGGTGCGGGCGACGATGCGGCCGCGGTGGACCACGATCCGGCTGTACGCGAGGGAGAGCACTCCGGAGAGGCGTTCCCCGCGTACCGCGAGGAGTTCCGCGGGGAAGCCGGCCTCGACGCGGATCTCGGGCAGGCCCAGCGCGGCGCGTGCGGTGGCGCTGATCGCGGCGTACGCCTCGGCGGGCGGCAGGCCCTCGCGGGAGGCCAGGAGATAGGCGGCCTCCAGCGGGTCGCCGCGGCCGGCCGGGTTGGACACGTCGCGCAGGGAGCCGCTGCCCGCGGCGATCGGTACGCCGGCCGATCTGAGCAGCCGTACCGGGGCGGTGCCGTGGCCGTCGATCGAGCCGCAGTTGCCCTGCGGCAGGCAGACCACGGTGACTCCGGACGCGGCCAGTCGTTCCGCGGCGTGGCCGGCGGCGGTCTCCGGCAGCCGGGCCAGCCCGCCGCAGGGGCCGAGGGCGACGCCCGGCCGCAGCCCGCCGGTCATCGCCGCGAGCCGGGCGAGCCGTGCCGGATCGGCCCCGTCGGTGTGCAGGTCGACGGGGCAGCCGTACTCGGCCGCGATCTCCGTCACGGCCTCCACATAGCCGGCCGGGTCCGGGTCGGTGTCGGGGCAGCCGCCGATGACGCCGGCGCCCATCTTCACCGCGTCCCGCAGCAGCGCGAGACCGTCCGCGCCGGCCGCACCGGTCAGCAGCCGCGGCACCGCCACCACCGTGAGTTCGGCGAGGCCGTGCAGGGCGCGGCGGGCCTGGAGCACGGCTTCCAGCGGCCCGAGTCCCTGCATGTCGCCGATCCGTACATGGGTGCGCAACGCCGTTGCGCCGTGGCCGAGTTGGAGCAGGGCGGCCTCGGTGGCGCGGCGCTGTACGTCCTGCGGGTCGAGGTCGACGGGGCCGTCGGAGTCGGCGGAGAGCGCGGTGTCGCTGTGGGCGTGGGGTTCGGCGGGGGCGGGGAGCAGCAGGTAGCCGGTGAGGTCGACGCGGGTGGTGCAGGGCGCGGTGCCGAGGCTGCCCTGGGTGCCGACGGCCTGGATGCGGCCGTCCTGTACGCGGACGTCGACGGTGCGGCCGTCGGTCAGCCGGGCGCCGCTGAGCAGCAGGGCGGTGCCGTCGCCGGACGGGCGGCGGCCCGCCGAGCCGGAGGAGTGCGGCGGCTGCGGCTGGCTGTCGGGCATCGCGCTCCTCTGGGTCGGGGGCGGCTGCGGTCCGGGTGGCGCGGTCCGCTCGGCGGCGGGTGCGGCGGTCGGTGGTGGCCGGTCCGGCGGCCGGTCGGCGAGGTCACGCAGCGTGGTCCAGAGCCTAGGGTGGTCGCTGTCCGGCCGAGCGGAGGATGCACCCACGGACGCAATAGTCGTACTGGTGGGGACGGTGGGGTGCGGGGGGTCGCGCGGCGCGAAAACGGATTTGGGCGAACGGCGGACCACCGTGTAATGTCTTTCTCGCTCGCCCCAATAGCTCAGTCGGCAGAGCGTCTCCATGGTAAGGAGAAGGTCAACGGTTCGATTCCGTTTTGGGGCTCTGATGTGAATCGTCTCCCTCGCCTCCGGGTGAGGGTCCGAATCGCATCGCAGCGGTGTAGCTCAGTCGGTAGAGCAAGCGGCTCATAATCGCTGTGTCACCGGTTCAAGTCCGGTCACCGCTACTGTCAGTAGCCGATTGCGGGGTCGGTCCTTCGATCGGCTACTCTTTTCTGCGTTCATACCATCAATCCGTTCGTCAAGGAGCACTCACGTGGCTGCCACCGACGTCCGCCCGAAGATCACGCTGGCCTGCGTGGAGTGCAAGGAGCGGAACTACATCACCAAGAAGAACCGGCGTAACAACCCGGATCGCCTTGAGATGAAGAAGCACTGCCCGCGTTGCAACGCGCACACCGCGCACCGCGAGACGCGATAACCAAGGCTCGACTGCGAGGCCGTCCCCACCGGGGGCGGCCTCGTGTTCGTTTTGCGGCTGCACCATGTCCGCACCGCAGACCAGCATGTCCGCACACCAGGAGGTTCCGGCCCATGGCGCTCGACCAGTCCTTCGTGGGGCGGTCCTATCCGCCCACCGCCCCGTACGAGGTCGGCCGGGAGAAGATCCGCGAGTTCGCCGCCGCCGTCGGTGACACCAACCCGGCCTACACGGACCGGGAGGCGGCGGGCGCGCTCGGGCATCCGGATGTGATCGCGCCGCCCACCTTCGTCTTCTCGATCACCTTCGCCGCCGCCGGCCAGGTCGTCCAGGATCCCCAACTCGGCCTGGACTACAGCCGGGTGGTGCACGGCGATCAGAAGTTCGCCTACCGCCGCCCGGTGCGCGCCGGCGATCTGCTCACCGTGTCCTCGACCATCGAGGGCATCAAGTCCATGGCCGGCAACGACATCCTGGACATCCGCGGCGATGTCCACGACGCGGACGGCGAGCTCGTGGTGACGTCCTGGACCAAGCTGGTGTCCCGCGCCGCAGAGGAGGCCTGACCATGACCGCGAAGATCGGCTACGACGAGGTCGAGGTCGGCACCGAACTCCCCGCCGCCTCCTTCCTGGTGACCCGCGACACCCTGGTGCGGTACGCGGGCGCGTCCGGCGACTTCAACCCGATCCACTGGAACGAGCGCTTCGCCCGGGAGGTCGGACTGCCGGATGTGATCGCGCACGGCATGTTCACCATGGCGGAGGCGATCCGGGTGGTCACCGACTGGGTGGGCGACCCGGCCGCCGTCGTCGAGTACGGCGTCCGCTTCACCAAGCCGGTCGTGGTGCCCGACGACGGGCAGGGCGCCGTGATCGAGGTCAGTGGGAAGGTCGCGGTGAAGCTGGACGACAAGCGGGTCCGCGTCGACCTCCTCGCCACCAGCGCCGGGCAGAAGGTCCTCGGCATGTCCCGGGCCGTCGTCCAACTGTCCTGAGCACACCACCCCACGCGGCCCCGGCGGCACCGCCCCCGCGGCCGCGTACGCTTGCTCGCGTGCTGGAACTCCACGACGCCCCCCTGGCCCCGCTGACCACCTTCCGGCTCGGCGGCCCCGCGCACCGGCTGCTGACCGCCACCACCGACGCCGAGGTGGTGGAGGCGGTCCGCGCCGCCGACGCCGCCGGTACCGGGCTGCTGCTCATCGGCGGCGGCAGCAATCTGGTCATCGGCGACGACGGCTTCCCGGGCACCGCGCTGCGGATCGCCACCCGCGGGGTCGAGATCGACGGCAGCACCGTGGAGTTGGCCGCGGGCGAGGTGTGGACGGACGCCGTGGCCCGCACCGTGGAGCAGGGCCTGGCCGGGGTGGAGTGCCTGGCCGGCATCCCCGGCTCGGCGGGCGCCACCCCGGTGCAGAACGTCGGCGCCTACGGCCAGGAGGTCGCCGCCACCCTCACCGAGGTACTCGCCTACGACCGGCGCAACGGCGAGACCGTCACCCTCAGCCGCGCCGAGTGCGCCTTCGCCTACCGCGACAGCCGCTTCAAGGCCGAGCCGGACCGCTTCGTGGTGCTCCGGGTCCGCTTCCGCCTGGAGGACGCCGACGGCCTCTCCGCCCCGATCCGGTACGCGGAGACGGCCCGGGTGCTGGGGGTGGAGCCGGGGGAGCGGGTGCCGCTGGAGCGGGCCCGGGAGACGGTGCTCAAACTCCGTGCCGGGAAGGGCATGGTGCTGGACCCGGAGGACCACGACACCTGGTCCGCCGGCTCCTTCTTCACCAACCCGATCCTGCCCGACGAGGAGTTCGCCGCCTTCCGCGAGCGCGCCGTACACCGCCTGGGCCCCGACGCGGCTCCGCCCGCCTGGCCGGTCGGCGAGGGCCGTACCAAGACCTCCGCGGCCTGGCTGATCGACCGGGCCGGATTCACCAAGGGCTACGGCGAGGGGCCGGCCCGGATCTCCACCAAGCACACCCTGGCCCTGACCAACCGCGGCGCCGCCCGCACCGAGGACCTGCTCGCCCTCGCCCGAGAGGTGGTGGCCGGAGTGCGGGACGCCTTCGGGGTGACCCTGGTCAACGAGCCGGTGACGGTGGGCTGTTCGCTCTGAACCGGGCTCCGGCGGGGCTCAGTCGGCCACGCCCACGCCCTGCCGTACCGCGGCCGGGTCGTCGACCAGGGCCAGCATCGCGTGCGCCACATCGGCGCGGGCGATGGACCTGCCGCCGCGGGGGGCGCCGCCCACCACCGTCCGGTAGGACCCGGTCGGCTGCCCGTCGGTGAGCCGCGGCGGGCGTACCGCCGTCCAGTCGGTGCCGCTCTCGGCCAGCAGGCGTTCCATCGCGGCCAGGTCGGCGTAGACGTCCCGCAGTACGGCGCTGATGACGCGGCGGGCGGCGCGGTCCAGCAGCGGGTCGTCCGGGGCGGGCGCGCCCACGGGGCTCGCGGAGACCACCAGCAGCCTCCGTACGCCCTCGGCCCGCATGGCGTCCAGCACGGTGCGGGTCAGCGGGGTGACGACGCCCGCGTCCTTGCGGCTGCGGGGGCCGAGGCCGGAGAGCACCGCGTCCCGTCCGGCGACCGCGGGCCGCAGCGTCTCGGCGTCGGCGAGGTCGGAGCGGAACACCTCCAGGCGGTCCCCGGTGACCGTGAGCCGCGCCGGGTCCCGGACCACGGCGGTCACCTCGTGCCCGGCGGCCAGCGCCTGCCGGACCACCTCCCGGCCGATCCCGCCGGTGGCTCCGAAGACGGTCAGCTTCATGACGGCATCCCTTCCCGGGGTGGGTGGTAGAGCGCCAAGGTGGGTGAGTGTCCACTCACCTCTCTCCCCACTAGAGTGAGTGGACACTCACCCCCACGTCAAGGCACGCCACCGCCCCCACGCCCTTCAGGAGGAGAACCTTGCGGCAGCAATCCGCCCGGCCGCGCATCCTCGACGCAGCCCACGAGCTGATGCGGACCGTCGGCCTCGCCCGCGCCACCACCAAGGAGATCGCCAGGGCCGCCGGCTGCTCGGAGGCGGCCCTGTACAAGCACTTCAGCAGCAAGGAGGAGCTGTTCATCAGCGTCCTCAAGGAGCGCCTGCCCCGCCTCTCACCGCTGCTGGACGAGCTGATCGCCCGGCCCGAGGTGCGCCCCGTCGAGGACAACCTCACCGAGATCGCCCGCCGCGCCACCCTCTTCTACGAGGAGAGCTTCCCGATCGCCGCCTCCCTCTACGCCGAGACCCAGCTCAAGAAGCGCCACGAGGAGGCCCTGCGCGCCCTGGGCAGCGGCCCCCACCTGCCCATCGAGCAGCTCGACGGCTATCTGCGGGCCGAGCGGAAGGCCGGCCGCCTCCGCCCCGGGGCCGACACCTACGCCGCCGCCTCCCTGCTCCTCGGCGCCTGCGCCCAACGCGCCTTCGCCTACGACATGACCGAGTCCGGCCGCCCCCCGCAGGACCTGGACACCTTCGCCACCGGGCTGGCCCGCACCCTGCTCGCCGGGATCGGCTGAGCCGCGGGCCGCCCGGATCAGTCCCGCAGCCAGTCGTCCACCCCAGCCAGCAGCTTCTCCCGCACCGGCGCCGGGGCGGCCGAGCCGCGGATGGACTGCCGTGCCAGCTCGGCCAGTTCGGCATCGCTGAAGCCGTGGTGCTGCCGCGCGATCTCGTACTGGGCGGCCAGCCGGGAGCCGAAGAGCAGCGGGTCGTCCGCGCCCAGCGCCATCGGCACACCCGCCTCGTAGAGGGTGCGCAGCGGGACGTCCTCCGGCTTCTCGTAGACGCCGAGCGCCACATTGGAGGCGGGGCAGACCTCGCAGGTCACCTGCCGCTCGGCGAGGGTCCGCAGCAGCCGCGGGTCCTCCGCCGCCCGCACCCCGTGGCCGACCCGGGTCGCCCCCAGGTCGTCCAGGCAGTCCCGTACCGAGGACGGACCCGCCAGCTCGCCGCCGTGCGGGGCGGCCAGCAGCCCGCCGTCCCGGGCGATGGTGAAGGCCCGGTCGAAGTCCCTTGCCAGACCGCGGCGTTCGTCGTTGGACAGCCCGAACCCGACCACCCCGCGCTCCGCGAAGCGCACCGCGAGCCGGGCCAGGGTGCGGGCGTCCAGCGGATGCTTCATCCGGTTCGCCGCCACCAGCACCCGCATCCCGAGCCCGGTCTCCCGCGCCGTGCTCTCCACCGAGTCCAGGATGATCTCCAGCGCCGGGATCAGCCCGCCCAGCCGCGGCGCGTACGAGGTCGGGTCGACCTGGATCTCCAGCCACCCCGAACCGTCCCGTACGTCCTCCTCGGCGGCCTCGCGCACCAGCCGCCGGATGTCGTCCGGCTCGCGCAGGCAGGACCGCGCCGCGTCGTACAGGCGCTGGAAGCGGAACCAGCCGCGCTCATCGGTGGCCCGCAGCTTGGGCGGCTCCCCGGCGGTCAGCGCGTCCGGCAGCCGCACCCCGTACTTGTCGGCCAGCTCCAGCAGGGTGGTGGGCCGCATCGACCCGGTGAAATGCAGGTGCAGATGGGCTTTGGGCAGCTCACTCAGGTCTCTTGCTACGCGCTCCATCCGCAGATCGTGCCGCACCGGGCACCCCGTCGAAAAGTCGCGCCCCCCTTTGGTGGTCCCGCCCGAACAGGATTCCCGCACCCCTGCCCGTTCCGTCCCCGTACGAGCCCTTACGGAGAGGGGCCGCACACGCGGACGGGCCGCCTCCGGCACGGGGATCCGTGGCGGGGGCGGCCCGGCCGAGCCCGGGGCGGGCGGTCACTCGCGCGCCGCGGCCCCCAGCTTCTGGGTACGCGAGACCCCCACGACCCCGTCCAGTTCCCGCCCCGTTCGGCGCCTTTCGGGGTGGGGCCCCCCCCGGGGCGGGGGCCGCCCCCGCCCGGGGTTCCGGGGGGGGGGGGGCCCCGTCCGAGCCGGTGGCGTGCGGTCAGTCGCGCGCCTCGGCCAGCAGCTTCTGGATCCGCGAGACACCCTCGACCAGGTCCTCGTCACCCAGCGCGTACGACAGCCGCAGATAGCCGGGGGTACCGAAGGCCTCGCCAGGGACGACCGCGACCTCGGCCTCCTCCAGGATCAGCGCCGCCAGCTCCACCGAACTCCGTGGCCGCTTCCCTCGGATCTCCTTGCCCAGCAGCCCCTTCACCGACGGGTAGGCGTAGAAGGCGCCCTCCGGCTCCGGGCAGACCACGCCGTCGATCTCGCTCAGCATCCGCACGATGGTGCGCCGCCGCCGGTCGAAGGCCTCCCGCATCTTCGCCACGGCCTCCAGACCTCCGGAGACGGCGGCCAGCGCGGCGGCCTGCGAGACGTTCGCCACGTTCGAGGTAGCGTGCGACTGGAGGTTGGCCGCGGCCTTCACCACGTCGTTCGGACCGATCACCCAGCCCACCCGCCAGCCGGTCATCGCATAGGTCTTCGCGACACCGTTGACGACGATGCACTTGTCCCGCAGCTCCGGCAGGACGGCCGGGAGCGAGGTGAACTCCGCGTCGCCGTACACCAGGTGCTCGTAGATCTCGTCGGTCAGCACCCACAGCCCGTGCTCCAGCGCCCACCGGCCGATCGCCTCGGTGTCCTCGCGGCTGTACACCGCGCCCGTCGGGTTGGACGGCGAGACGAAGAGGACGACCTTGGTGCGCTCGGTGCGCGCCGCCTCCAACTGCTCCACCGAGACCCGGTACCCCGTGGTCTCGTCGGCGACGACCTCCACCGGCACACCGCCGGCCAGCCGGATCGACTCCGGGTACGTCGTCCAGTACGGGGCGGGCACGATGACCTCGTCGCCCGGGTCGAGGATCGCGGCGAACGCCTCGTAGATGGCCTGCTTGCCGCCGTTGGTGACGAGGACCTGGGCCGGGTCGACCTCGTAGCCGGAGTCCCGCAGCGTCTTCGCGGCGATCGCGGCCTTGAGCTCGGGCAGACCGCCGGCCGGCGTGTAGCGGTGGAACTTCGGATTGCGGCAGGCCTCGATCGCGGCCTCGACGATGTAGTCCGGGGTGGGGAAGTCGGGTTCGCCCGCACCGAAGCCGATCACCGGTCGCCCGGCGGCCTTGAGGGCCTTGGCCTTGGCGTCGACGGCGAGGGTCGCGGACTCGGAGATCGCACCGACCCGGGCGGAGACCCGGCGCTCGGTGGGAGGGGTTGCAGCGCTCATGCACCCCATCGTTCCAGACCCGAAAGCCCCCGGGCACAAGGGTTTCACCAACCGGACGCGGCCCGGTGACCCCGGTACGAAGGTATGTGCGGTCACCGGTCGGTGCTTTCTGTTCGACGTCGGCGCGCGGACCACGTACACTCACACCTCGTTGGCCTTCGGCGGCCTCCCGATCGGGGCACCTTACGCACCCGACCGGATGGGGTACGTTGGGGGACGTCAAAGGGTCGTAGCTCAATTGGTAGAGCACTGGTCTCCAAAACCAGCGGTTGGGGGTTCAAGTCCCTCCGGCCCTGCTACACACACCTTCGCCAGGATGTGTGCGCATGTACGTACTGCAATGCACCGCCGTGCGGCTCCACCGGGCGCGGCACGGCCACGACCCGGGAATCAGGTGAGGACGAGTGACGGACGCCGTGGGCTCCATCGACAAGCCTGACGCCGATGGCGAGGCACCGGAGTCCAAGAAGGCCCGGAAGGGCGGAAAGCGCGGCAAGAAGGGCCCCTTCGGCCGGCTCGCGCTCTTCTACCGCCAGGTGATCGCGGAGCTCCGCAAGGTCGTCTGGCCGACCCGAAACCAACTCACCACCTATGCAACCGTGGTGATCGTCTTCGTCGTCATCATGATCGGCCTGGTGACCGTGATGGACTACGGTCTGAACCATGTCGCCAAGTACGTGTTCGGCTGAGCCGAAGAGCGAAGGGCGCCGTACCGGCGCCCCTATTCGCGTGTTCCACCCCAAGTAACCAGGAAGAAGCAGCCACAGTGTCTGACCCGAACCTGAACGACGCCGCGCAGTCTGCGAGTGCGGGCTTCGAGTCCGCTGAGGACGAGCTCGAAATCGTCGAGGCGGCGGACGCGGAGGACCCGGACCAGGCCGAAGCTGCCGAGGCCGCCGCGGGCGAGGCTGCCGAAGAGGCCGCGGTGCACACCGAGTCCGACGAGGCGGCCGCCGAGTCCGACGAGGACGCGGAGGCCGCCGGCACGGAGGCGGAAGCCGAGGTGGAGGCCGAGCCGGTCGACCCGGTCGCCGCCCTTCGCGAGGAGCTCCGCACCCTTCCCGGCGAGTGGTACGTGATCCACACCTACGCGGGCTACGAGAAGCGCGTGAAGGCCAACCTGGAGCAGCGCGCCGTCTCGCTGAACGTCGAGGAGTTCATCTACCAGGCCGAGGTCCCCGAGGAAGAGATCGTCCAGATCAAGAACGGCGAGCGCAAGAACGTCCGGCAGAACAAGCTGCCCGGCTATGTGCTCGTCCGCATGGACCTGACGAACGAGTCCTGGGGCGTCGTCCGCAACACTCCCGGTGTCACCGGCTTCGTCGGCAACGCCTACGACCCGTACCCGCTGACCCTGGACGAGATCGTCAAGATGCTCGCCCCGGAGGCGGAGGAGAAGGCCGCCCGCGAGGCCGCCGAGGCCGAGGGCAAGCCGGCGCCGCAGCGCAAGGTCGAGGTCCAGGTCCTGGACTTCGAGGTGGGGGACTCGGTCACCGTCACCGACGGCCCGTTCGCCACCCTCCAGGCCACCATCAACGAGATCAACGCCGACTCGAAGAAGGTCAAGGGCCTGGTCGAGATCTTCGGCCGCGAGACCCCGGTCGAGCTGAGCTTCGACCAGATCCAGAAGAACTGACGGCCCCCGCGGCCTGTCGCCGGCCCCCGTCCCGCACTCCGCGGGACGGGGGCCGGCGCGTTCAACGGGCCGTGCACGGGCGGCTGTTCACCGCGGCGACCGGTGGCGTACGGGGTCGATCCGGGTACGTCCGGATCACTCGTGGGAATGAATCGCCGCCCGCGCCACAACCCTTCGGGTATGGCACAGGTCTCACCTGATGACCGAAACGCGCGGACGATCTCCTTCGCGGGGGTAAGCCACAACTGGCCAGTGTTTGCGGCGAGTTATGCGCTCTGTACGGGAAACGACCAGACCGTCCGCTGTGCGCGTTTATGACTTCCTGTCAACGAATAGCTAGGGGGACTCCCTCATGCGTGTTCGCACCACCGCCATCGCCGCCACGACCTGCGCTCTCGTACTGCTGCCCGCCGCCGGCGCGATGGCCGGCACCGGCCCCGCGCCCGCACCCCACAACTCCGTCCGCGCCCAGTCCACCGCGCCCTCCGAGGCCGGCAACCCGCTCAGCGCCAAGGCCCAGGCCGCCGACGTCTGCACCGACGCCTACCAGATCGGCAGCACCGGCTACATCGACCGCGGCGGGGTGCACATCGCCTCCGTCAAGCAGTTCTACTCGCCCAAGTGCAAGGAGAACTACGGGTACTTGTGGATCTGGCAGGACTTCCGCAACAAGGTGAAGTCCTACGACGTCAGCACCGGCGTCTACAGCTACCCGCGGGACGCCGTGCTCGGCAAGGTCACCGTCAACCAGACCCACGGCCAGGAGTTCTGGTCCAAGCCCGCCGCCACCATCAAGGAGTGCACCTCCGGCATCGGCACCCTGCGCGCCGCCGGCGACCCGCTCACCCGCACGGGCACCAGTTCCAAGCGCTGCTGACGCCACCATCCGCGCCTCGCGGCCGGGCCTGCGCCCGGGCTGCCCGGCGCACGTTCCCACAGGTCGGACCCGCTCTGCCGGAGCGGGTCCGACCTGCCGGTTTTTGGCCCCGGGGGGCTACCCGTTATCGTTGTGCGGTATGCCTCCATCCGGATGATCCGGTGGCGGCCGGTTCGGACCGGCCGCGACCCGCGGCACCGGTACCCATCGGTGCCCCGCAGGACCGGGCGGAGGCCGGAAACTCTCACTAGGACCCGGAGAGAGCAATGCCTCCCAAGAAGAAGAAGGTCACGGGGCTGATCAAGCTCCAGATCCAGGCCGGCGCAGCCAACCCGGCCCCGCCGGTCGGCCCCGCGCTGGGCCAGCACGGCGTCAACATCATGGAGTTCTGCAAGGCCTACAACGCGGCCACCGAGTCGCAGCGCGGCTGGGTGATCCCGGTGGAGATCACGGTCTACGAGGACCGCTCCTTCACCTTCATCACCAAGACCCCGCCGGCCGCGAAGATGATCCTCAAGGCCGCGGGCGTGGAGAAGGGCTCCGGCGAGCCGCACAAGACCAAGGTCGCCAAGATCACCCAGGCGCAGGTCCGCGAGATCGCCACCACCAAGCTGCCCGACCTCAACGCGAACGACCTGGACGCCGCGTCCAAGATCATCGCCGGTACCGCCCGCTCCATGGGCGTCACCGTCGAGGACTGAGCACCCCGAACGACCTGTGGCAGGGCCAGGCGCTGGCCCGCACCACGACTCCATCCCAGCCGGGCGGCACCCCCGCCGGGCACAACTGCCAGGAGCAGAAGTGAAGCGCAGCAAGACTCTCCGCGCTGCGGACGCGAAGATCGACCGGGAGAAGCTCTACGCCCCGCTCGAAGCCGTCCGTCTCGCCAAGGAGACCTCCGCGACCAAGTTCGACGGCACCGTCGAGGTCGCCTTCCGCCTGGGTGTCGACCCGCGCAAGGCCGACCAGATGGTGCGCGGCACCGTGAACCTCCCGCACGGCACCGGCAAGACCGCCCGGGTCCTGGTCTTCGCGACCGGTGACCGTGCTGCGGCCGCGGAAGCAGCCGGAGCCGACATCGTCGGCGCCGACGAGCTGATCGACGAGGTGTCGAAGGGCCGTCTGGACTTCGACGCCGTCGTCGCCACCCCCGACCTGATGGGCAAGGTCGGCCGCCTCGGCCGCGTCCTCGGCCCCCGTGGTCTGATGCCGAACCCCAAGACCGGCACCGTGACCCCGGATGTCGTCAAGGCCGTCAACGACATCAAGGGCGGCAAGATCGAGTTCCGCGTCGACAAGCACTCCAACCTGCACTTCATCATCGGCAAGGTGTCCTTCGACGACGCCAAGCTGGTGGAGAACTACGGCGCCGCGCTGGAGGAGATCCTGCGTCTGAAGCCGTCCGCAGCGAAGGGCCGCTACATCAAGAAGGCCGCCATCACCACCACGATGGGTCCCGGCATCCAGGTCGACCCCAACCGCACCCGCAACCTCCTCACCGAGGAGGACCCGGCAGCCGCCTGAGTCCGCGAAGGACCAGCCGGCCACCGCGTCCGCGAGTGGCCGAACGCCCCCCGGGCCCCGCACCTGCTGGTGCGGGGCCCGGGGTGTGTCCGGACCTGCCGGTGACCGCGGGAACCGATTGGGCACCCGGCAACTTCGGCCGTGAATTGATGTGCGGTCCGCCGACTTTGGTCCGCGGCACTCGATTTACGGTCCGGCAATTGTTTCGTGTAAGGTTCCACCGAAGCCAAAGACCGCTGGTCGTTGCCGTACGCCCGTCAGGGAGTGCGGTGGCCGAAGGATCCGCCGCAGGGCGGACGACCCGCGCAGGTGATTGCGGCAGTGCTCCTGGACGTCCGTCCGGTCGAGTTCACGCCCCGAGCGCCTGCGCCGGGGCGTTTTCGTTTGTGCAGGACTCCTGCCGAGCGTCCCTTCCTCGCGTGCCTGATGAAGGCGGTCCGGCGACGCGCGGCTGGTCGGAAGGCCAGTCGAGGATCATCACCCCGGAAGGAGGCCGAGGCTCATGGCGACGTCCGACAAGGTCGCAGCCGTCGAGGAGATCGCGGGTAAGCTCCGCAACTCCAACGCCGCTGTTGTCACGTCTTACACCGGACTGTCCGTGGCGCAGCTCAAGCAGCTCCGCCGTTCTCTCGGCGAGAACGCTCAGTACCGAGTGGTGAAGAACACGCTGACCAAGATCGCGGCCGAGCAGGCCGGGGTCACCGAGCTGAACGAGCACCTCAAGGGCTCGACGGCTGTCGCCTTCGTCACCGGTGACCCGGTGGAGGCGGCGAAGGGTCTTCGTGACTTCGCCAAGGACAATCCCGCGCTCGTCATCAAGGGCGGTGTCCTTGACGGCAAGGCGCTGTCCGCCGACGAGATCAAGAAGCTTGCGGACCTTGAGTCCCGCGAGGTTCTGCTGGCCAAGCTGGCGGGTGCCATGAAGGGCAAGCAGTCGCAGGCTGCCGCGCTCTTCCAGGCGCTTCCCTCGAAGTTCGTCCGCACCGCGGAGGCGCTTCGTGCCAAGAAGGCCGAGCAGGGCGGTGCCGAGTAATTCGGCTCGCACCTGACCGCCGCCGCACGGCGACGGTCACAGCGGGCCAGACGTACGCCCGCCTACATGTACATCCGGCACCAGCCGCTTAGTGGAAGGACCGCCATCATGGCGAAGCTCAGCCAGGAAGACCTGCTCGCGCAGTTCGAGGAGATGACCCTCATCGAGCTCTCCGAGTTCGTGAAGGCCTTCGAGGAGAAGTTCGACGTCACCGCCGCCGCCCCGGCCGCCGTGGCCGTGGCCGTCCCGGGCCAGGGTGGTGGCGACGGCGCCGCCATCGAGGAGCAGGACGAGTTCGACGTCATCCTCACCGGCGCCGGCGACAAGAAGATCCAGGTCATCAAGGTCGTGCGTGAGCTGACCTCGCTGGGTCTGAAGGAGGCCAAGGACCTCGTCGACGGCACCCCGAAGCCGGTCCTGGAGAAGGTCGCCAAGGACGCCGCGGAGAAGGCCGCCGAGGCCCTCAAGGGCGCCGGCGCCTCCGTCGAGGTCAAGTGACCCCGACGCCGCGTCTCACCTTGTGAGCGTCGCGCTGTAACGCGCGGGCACCGAAGGGCGATCACCCAACCGGGTGGTCGCCTTTCGGCGTTCCGAGGCGCCTGCGGCGGCCGCCTTGCGTGCCGGGTGGCGGCGGGTATGGTGATCTTCGTTGTGCCCCGGGCGGGTCCGCCCGGCGGGGGGATGGCGTGAGGTTCGCGGCACTCCCGCGGGATGTGGGGGCCTTGACGAACTGCACGCAGCGCGCAATTCTCAGGACGCGACGTCACAACGATCCGTATCCGAGGCATGGATCGGCGGCGAAGAGGGCAGGATCGAAGTGCGCAGCAGAGGGGACAGCACACCACAGGTGGTGAGGACGGCGAGGGTCTTTCGAGACCGCGGATACCCGCACTGGACATCAGTGGGCCAAGTGGCTACACTGACCCTTTGCGCTGCCTGTTAGCTGCCTCCTGCCCGTCACCAGGGGCATACCCTCATCGAGCATCGTGGACGCAAGCGGCCCTGACCAGGGGTTTCTCGCTTCGTCGTCCGCTCTGTCCATTGAGGGGGCCGGTACGCGCGTAGTGAGTCCGAGCCCTCGGAAGGACCCCCTCTTGGCCGCCTCGCGCACTGCCTCGACCGCGAATACGAACAACGGCGCAAGCACCGCCCCGCTGCGCATCTCCTTTGCAAAGATCAAGGAGCCCCTTGAGGTTCCGAACCTTCTCGCTCTGCAGACCGAGAGCTTTGACTGGCTGCTCGGCAACGACGCATGGAAGGCTCGTGTCGAGGCGGCTCTGGACAGCGGACAGGACGTCCCCACCAAGTCCGGTCTGGAGGAGATCTTCGAGGAGATCTCCCCGATCGAGGACTTCTCCGGGTCGATGTCGCTGACTTTCCGCGACCACCGCTTCGAGCCTCCCAAGAACTCCATCGACGAGTGCAAGGAGCGCGACTTCACGTACGCCGCCCCGCTCTTCGTCACCGCCGAGTTCACCAATAACGAGACCGGTGAGATCAAGTCCCAGACGGTCTTCATGGGCGACTTCCCGCTCATGACGAACAAGGGCACCTTCGTCATCAACGGCACCGAGCGTGTCGTCGTCTCGCAGTTGGTGCGTTCGCCGGGTGTCTACTTCGACTCCTCCATCGACAAGACGTCCGACAAGGACATCTTCTCCGCCAAGATCATCCCGTCCCGCGGTGCCTGGCTGGAGATGGAGATCGACAAGCGCGACATGGTCGGTGTCCGTATCGACCGCAAGCGCAAGCAGTCCGTCACCGTTCTCCTGAAGGCCCTCGGCTGGACCACCGAGCAGATCCTGGAGGAGTTCGGCGAGTACGAGTCGATGCGCGCCACCCTGGAGAAGGACCACACCCAGGGCCAGGACGACGCGCTGCTCGACATCTACCGCAAGCTGCGCCCGGGTGAGCCCCCCACCCGCGAGGCCGCGCAGACGCTGCTGGAGAACCTCTACTTCAACCCCAAGCGCTACGACCTCGCCAAGGTCGGCCGCTACAAGGTGAACAAGAAGCTCGGTGCCAACGAGCCGCTGGACGCCGGCGTACTCACCACCGACGACGTCATCGCCACCATCAAGTACCTGGTCAAGCTGCACGCCGGGGAGACCGAGACGACCGGCGAGTCCGGCCGCTCGATCATCGTCGAGACCGATGACATCGACCACTTCGGCAACCGCCGCATCCGCAACGTCGGCGAGCTGATCCAGAACCAGGTCCGTACGGGTCTCGCCCGTATGGAGCGCGTCGTGCGTGAGCGCATGACCACCCAGGACGTCGAGGCGATCACCCCGCAGACCCTGATCAACATCCGCCCCGTGGTGGCGTCGATCAAGGAGTTCTTCGGCACCTCGCAGCTCTCCCAGTTCATGGACCAGAACAACCCGCTGTCGGGGCTGACGCACAAGCGTCGTCTGAACGCCCTCGGCCCGGGTGGTCTCTCCCGTGAGCGGGCCGGCTTCGAGGTCCGCGACGTGCACCCCTCGCACTACGGCCGGATGTGCCCGATCGAGACGCCGGAAGGCCCGAACATCGGCCTGATCGGCTCGCTGGCCTCGTACGGCCGGATCAACGCCTTCGGCTTCATCGAGACGCCGTACCGCAAGGTCGTCGAGGGCCAGGTCACCGATGAGGTGGACTACCTGACCGCCGACGAGGAGGACCGCTTCGTCATCGCGCAGGCCAACGCCCCGCTCAGCGACGAGATGCGGTTCGCCGAGGAGCGCGTGCTGGTCCGCCGCCGCGGCGGCGAGGTCGACTACGTCACCGCCGACGACGTGGACTACATGGACGTCTCGCCGCGCCAGATGGTGTCGGTCGCGACCGCGATGATCCCGTTCCTGGAGCACGACGACGCCAACCGCGCCCTGATGGGCGCGAACATGATGCGCCAGGCCGTGCCGCTCATCAAGTCCGAGGCGCCGCTCGTCGGCACCGGCATGGAGTACCGCTGCGCCACCGACGCCGGCGATGTGCTCAAGGCCGACAAGGACGGCGTGGTCCAGGAGGTCTCGGCGGACTACATCACCACCGCCAACGACGACGGCACCTACACCACGTACCGGCTGTCCAAGTTCACCCGCTCCAACCAGGGCACCTCGGTGAACCAGAAGGTCGTGGTCTCCGAGGGCGACCGGATCGTGGTCGGCCAGGTGCTGGCCGACGGCCCCGCCACCGAAGACGGCGAGATGGCCCTCGGCAAGAACCTCCTGGTGGCGTTCATGCCGTGGGAGGGCCACAACTACGAGGACGCGATCATCCTGTCGCAGCGCCTCGTGCAGGACGACGTCCTCTCCTCGATCCACATCGAGGAGCACGAGGTCGACGCCCGGGACACCAAGCTCGGCCCCGAGGAGATCACCCGGGACATCCCGAACGTCTCCGAGGAGGTCCTCGCCGACCTCGACGAGCGCGGCATCATCCGCATCGGCGCCGAGGTCATCGCGGGCGACATCCTCGTCGGCAAGGTGACCCCCAAGGGCGAGACGGAGCTGACCCCGGAGGAGCGCCTGCTGCGCGCCATCTTCGGCGAGAAGGCCCGCGAGGTCCGCGACACCTCGCTGAAGGTGCCGCACGGCGAGACCGGCAAGGTCATCGGCGTCCGCGTCTTCGACCGCGAGGAGGGCGACGAACTGCCGCCCGGCGTCAACCAGTTGGTGCGCGTCTACGTGGCGCAGAAGCGTAAGATCACCGACGGTGACAAGCTCGCCGGACGCCACGGCAACAAGGGCGTCATCTCGAAGATCCTGCCGATCGAGGACATGCCGTTCCTGGAGGACGGCACCCCGGTCGACATCATCCTCAACCCGCTGGGCGTCCCCTCCCGGATGAACCCGGGGCAGGTCCTGGAGATCCACCTCGGCTGGCTCGCCAGCCAGGGCTGGGACGTCTCCGGGCTCGCCGACGAGTGGGCCCAGCGGCTCCAGGTGATCGGCGCGGACGACGTCGCCCCCCGGACGAACGTCGCCACCCCGGTCTTCGACGGCGCGCGCGAGGACGAGCTGGCCGGCCTGCTGGAGAACACCCGGCCGAACCGAGACGGCGACCGCATGGTCCTGCCGACCGGTAAGGCCCGGCTGTTCGACGGCCGCTCCGGTGAGCCGTTCCCGGAACCGATCTCGGTCGGGTACATGTACATCCTCAAGCTGCACCACCTGGTCGACGACAAGCTGCACGCGCGCTCGACCGGTCCGTACTCGATGATCACCCAGCAGCCGCTGGGTGGTAAGGCCCAGTTCGGTGGTCAGCGCTTCGGTGAGATGGAGGTGTGGGCGCTGGAGGCGTACGGCGCCGCCTACGCGCTCCAGGAGCTGCTGACGATCAAGTCCGACGACGTCACCGGCCGTGTGAAGGTCTACGAGGCCATCGTCAAGGGCGAGAACATCCCCGAGCCGGGCATCCCCGAGTCCTTCAAGGTCCTCATCAAGGAGATGCAGTCGCTGTGCCTGAACGTGGAGGTGCTGTCCTCGGACGGTATGTCCATCGAGATGCGTGACACGGACGAGGACGTCTTCCGTGCCGCGGAGGAGCTCGGCATCGACCTGTCCCGGCGCGAGCCGAGCAGCGTCGAAGAGGTCTGACAGGTCTGGCCGGGATCGCCGCACGAGGAGATCCCGGCCCCGCCCCGGACCCCGTACAGACCACCCAGACACAACCCTGAGAGGGATTGACGCATAGTGCTCGACGTCAACTTCTTCGACGAGCTCCGGATCGGCCTGGCCACCGCGGACGACATCCGTCAGTGGAGCCACGGCGAGGTCAAGAAGCCGGAGACCATCAACTACCGCACGCTCAAGCCGGAAAAGGACGGGCTCTTCTGCGAGAAGATCTTCGGCCCCACCCGGGACTGGGAGTGCTACTGCGGCAAGTACAAGCGCGTCCGCTTCAAGGGCATCATCTGTGAGCGCTGTGGCGTCGAGGTGACCCGCGCCAAGGTGCGCCGTGAGCGGATGGGCCACATCGAGCTGGCCGCCCCCGTCACCCACATCTGGTACTTCAAGGGCGTCCCGTCGCGCCTCGGTTACCTGCTGGACCTCGCCCCGAAGGACCTGGAGAAGGTCATCTACTTCGCGGCGTACATGATCACGTTCGTGGACGAGGAGCGCCGCACCCGCGACCTGCCCTCGCTGGAGGCCCATGTCTCCGTCGAGCGCCAGCAGGTCGAGCAGCGTCGTGACGCGGACCTGGAGGCCCGCGCCAAGAAGCTGGAGACGGACCTCGCCGAGCTGGAGTCCGAGGGCGCCAAGGCCGACGTCCGCCGCAAGGTGCGCGAGGGCGCCGAGCGCGAGATGAAGCAGCTCCGCGACCGCGCCCAGCGCGAGATCGACCGCCTCGACGAGGTGTGGAACCGCTTCAAGAACCTCAAGGTCCAGGACCTGGAGGGCGACGAGCTGCTCTACCGCGAGCTGCGCGACCGCTTCGGCACCTACTTCGACGGCTCGATGGGCGCCGCCGCGCTGCAGAAGCGCCTGGAGTCCTTCGACCTGGAGGAGGAGGCCGAGCGCCTCCGCGAGATCATCCGCACCGGCAAGGGCCAGAAGAAGACCCGCGCGCTCAAGCGCCTCAAGGTCGTCTCCGCGTTCCTGCAGACCAGCAACAGCCCCAAGGGCATGGTGCTGGACTGCGTACCGGTCATCCCGCCGGACCTGCGTCCGATGGTGCAGCTCGACGGTGGCCGCTTCGCCACCTCCGACCTGAACGACCTGTACCGCCGCGTCATCAACCGCAACAACCGCCTGAAGCGGCTTCTCGACCTCGGTGCGCCCGAGATCATCGTGAACAACGAGAAGCGGATGCTCCAGGAGGCCGTCGACGCGCTCTTCGACAACGGCCGCCGCGGCCGCCCGGTGACGGGCCCCGGCAACCGCCCGCTGAAGTCGCTGTCCGACATGCTCAAGGGCAAGCAGGGCCGCTTCCGGCAGAACCTGCTGGGCAAGCGCGTCGACTACTCGGCCCGTTCCGTGATCGTCGTCGGCCCGCAGCTCAAGCTGCACCAGTGCGGTCTGCCGAAGGCGATGGCGCTTGAGCTGTTCAAGCCGTTCGTGATGAAGCGCCTGGTGGACCTGAACCACGCGCAGAACATCAAGTCCGCCAAGCGCATGGTGGAGCGCGGCCGCACCGTGGTGTACGACGTCCTCGAAGAGGTCATCGCCGAGCACCCGGTGCTGCTGAACCGCGCGCCCACTCTGCACCGCCTCGGCATCCAGGCCTTCGAGCCGCAGCTCGTCGAGGGCAAGGCCATCCAGATCCACCCGCTCGTCTGCACCGCCTTCAACGCGGACTTCGACGGTGACCAGATGGCCGTGCACCTGCCGCTGTCCGCGGAGGCGCAGGCCGAGGCCCGCATCCTGATGCTGTCCTCGAACAACATCCTGAAGCCGGCCGACGGACGCCCCGTCACCATGCCGACCCAGGACATGGTGCTGGGCCTGTTCTTCCTCACCACCGACGGTGCGGAGCGCGAACTCAAGGGCGAGGGCCGGTTCTTCGGCTCGGCGGCTGAGGCGATCATGGCCTTCGACGCCGGCGAGCTGAACCTCCAGTCCAAGGTGGACATCCGCTTCCCGGTGGGCACCATCCCGCCGCGCGGCTGGACCCCGCCGGCCGAGGACGAGGGCGACGAGATCATCGGCACCTCCCCCTGGCAGCCGGGCGACCCGTTCCGCCTGAAGACGACCCTGGGCCGCGCGCTCTTCAACGAGCTGCTGCCCGAGGACTACCCGTTCGTCGACTACGAGGTCGGCAAGAAGCAGCTCTCCGAGATCGTCAACGACCTCGCCGAGCGCTACCCGAAGGTCATCGTGGCGGCGACGCTCGACAACCTGAAGGCGGCCGGCTTCTTCTGGGCGACCCGCTCCGGCGTCACCGTGGCCATCTCCGACGTCGTCGTCCCCGAGGCGAAGAAGGAGATCGTCCGCGGCTACGAGGCGCAGGACGAGAAGGTCCAGAAGCAGTACGAGCGCGGTCTGATCACCAAGGACGAGCGCACCCAGGAGCTCATCGCGATCTGGACCAAGGCGACCAACGAGGTCGCCGAGGCGATGAACCAGAACTTCCCGAAGACCAACCCGATCTTCATGATGGTGAACTCGGGCGCCCGAGGGAACATGATGCAGATGCGTCAGATCGCCGGTATGCGCGGTCTGGTGTCCAACGCCAAGAACGAGACCATCCCGCGTCCGATCAAGGCCTCGTTCCGCGAGGGCCTGTCGGTGCTGGAGTACTTCATCTCAACTCACGGCGCCCGTAAGGGACTTGCGGACACCGCTCTGCGTACCGCCGACTCCGGCTACCTCACCCGTCGTCTGGTGGACGTCTCGCAGGACGTCATCATCCGCGAGGAGGACTGTGGCACCGACCGCGGCCTCCGCCTGCGGATCGCCGAGCGCGGCGCCGACGGTGTGCTGCGCAAGGCGGAGGACGTCGAGACCAGCGTGTACGCACGTGCGCTGGCCGAGGACATCACCGTCGACGGCAAGGTGCTGGCCCCGGCCAACACCGACCTGGGCGACGTCCTCATCGACGAGCTGGTCCGGCACGGCATCGAGGAGGTCAAGACCCGCTCCGTGCTGACCTGCGAGTCCGCCGTCGGCACCTGCGCCATGTGCTACGGCCGCTCGCTGGCCACCGGCAAGCTGGTCGACATCGGTGAGGCGGTCGGCATCATCGCCGCCCAGTCCATCGGTGAGCCCGGCACCCAGCTCACGATGCGCACCTTCCACACCGGTGGTGTGGCCGGTGACGACATCACCCAGGGTCTGCCGCGTGTGGTCGAGCTCTTCGAGGCCCGTACGCCGAAGGGTGTCGCGCCGATCTCCGAGGCCGCGGGCCGGGTCCGTATCGAGGAGACCGAGAAGACCAAGAAGCTCGTCGTCACCCCGGACGACGGCAGCGACGAGACGGCGTTCCCGATCTCGAAGCGCGCCCGGCTGCTGGTGGGCGAGGGCGACCACGTCGAGGTCGGCCAGAAGCTCACCGTCGGCGCCACCAACCCGCACGACGTGCTGCGCATCCTCGGCCAGCGTGCGGTCCAGGTGCACCTGGTGGGCGAGGTCCAGAAGGTCTACAACTCGCAGGGTGTGTCGATCCACGACAAGCACATCGAGATCATCATCCGGCAGATGCTGCGCCGGGTGACGATCATCGAGTCGGGCGACGCGGAGCTGCTGCCGGGCGAACTGGTGGAGCGGTCGAAGTTCGAGACCGAGAACCGCCGCGTGGTACAGGAGGGCGGCCACCCGGCCTCCGGCCGTCCGCAGCTCATGGGCATCACCAAGGCCTCGCTGGCCACGGAGTCCTGGCTGTCGGCCGCCTCCTTCCAGGAGACGACCCGGGTGCTGACGGACGCGGCGATCAACGCCAAGTCCGACAGCCTCATCGGCCTCAAGGAGAACGTCATCATCGGCAAGCTCATCCCGGCCGGTACGGGCCTGTCCCGCTATCGCAACATCCGGGTGGAGCCCACCGAGGAGGCCAAGGCGGCGATGTACTCGGCCGTCGGCTACGACGACATCGACTACTCGCCGTTCGGCACCGGCTCCGGCCAGGCCGTTCCGCTGGAGGACTACGACTACGGTCCGTACAACCAGTAAGCGGGTCGACGCTGTGCGCCGGGCGGTCATCCCCTCGCGGGGTGGCCGCCCGGCGGTGTTCGCGGGGGCCTCGGCGGGGGCCGGCACGGATTCGTTTTGACCCAGCTCGGTGAGCTGGGTACGCTCAGACCTTGTGCCTGGGGTGTGCCCTGGCGTCCGCGCGTGTTTTCGGCCGTGCGGACTGTCTGTACCGGCCACCGCAATCCGCGTTTTCCCGCCCTCACAGTGGGGGTCCGCGGCTTTCGACACACCCGACCGCGTGGGTCGGTGAAGGTTCCAGGTTAGCTTTACTCGGCACACAGAAACCGGAGAAGTAGTGCCTACGATCCAGCAGTTGGTCCGCAAGGGCCGGCAGGACAAGGTCGAGAAGAACAAGACGCCCGCACTTGAGGGTTCGCCCCAGCGCCGCGGCGTCTGCACGCGTGTGTTCACCACCACCCCGAAGAAGCCGAACTCGGCGCTGCGGAAGGTCGCGCGTGTGCGGCTGACCTCCGGCATCGAGGTCACGGCCTACATCCCGGGTGAGGGGCACAACCTGCAGGAGCACTCCATCGTGCTCGTGCGCGGCGGCCGTGTGAAGGACCTGCCGGGTGTTCGCTACAAGATCATCCGCGGCTCCCTGGACACCCAGGGCGTCAAGAACCGCAAGCAGGCCCGCAGCCGTTACGGCGCCAAGAAGGAGAAGTAAGAATGCCTCGTAAGGGCCCCGCCCCGAAGCGCCCGGTCATCATCGACCCGGTCTACGGTTCTCCTCTGGTGACCTCCCTCATCAACAAGGTGCTGCTGAACGGCAAGCGCTCCACCGCCGAGCGCATCGTGTACGGCGCGATGGAGGGCCTGCGCGAGAAGACCGGCAACGACCCGGTCATCACGCTCAAGCGCGCGCTGGAGAACATCAAGCCGACCCTTGAGGTCAAGTCCCGCCGTGTCGGTGGCGCGACCTACCAGGTGCCGGTCGAGGTCAAGCCGGGCCGCGCCAGCACGCTGGCCCTGCGCTGGCTGGTCGGTTACTCCCGCGCCCGGCGCGAGAAGACCATGACCGAGCGCCTGCTGAACGAGCTGCTCGACGCCTCCAACGGCCTCGGTGCTGCTGTGAAGAAGCGCGAGGACACGCACAAGATGGCCGAGTCCAACAAGGCCTTCGCGCACTACCGCTGGTAGTCGCTACCCCCATCGAGAACCGAGAGAAGACGAAAGCCTTATGGCTACCACTTCGCTTGACCTGGCCAAGGTCCGCAACATCGGGATCATGGCCCACATCGACGCGGGCAAGACGACGACCACCGAGCGGATCCTGTTCTACACCGGTCGTTCGTACAAGATCGGCGAGGTCCACGACGGCGCCGCCACGATGGACTGGATGGAGCAGGAGCAGGAGCGTGGCATCACGATCACGTCTGCTGCGACCACCTGCCACTGGCCGCTTGAGGACGTCGACCACACCATCAACATCATCGACACCCCGGGGCACGTCGACTTCACCGTCGAGGTGGAGCGTTCGCTGCGCGTCCTCGACGGTGCCGTGACGGTGTTCGACGGTGTCGCCGGTGTCGAGCCGCAGTCCGAGACCGTGTGGCGTCAGGCGGACCGTTACGGTGTGCCGCGTATCTGCTTCGTCAACAAGCTGGACCGCACCGGTGCCGAGTTCCACCGCTGCGTCGACATGATCAGCGACCGCCTGGGTGCGACCCCGATGGTCATGCAGCTCCCGATCGGCGCCGAGGCCGACTTCCGTGGTGTCGTCGACCTCGTCACCATGAAGGCGTTCGTGTGGTCCGCCGAGACGGCGCTGGGCGAGGCGTACGACATCGTCGAGATCCCCGACACGCACAAGGAGGCGGCCGACGAGTGGCGCGGCAAGCTCCTTGAGGCCGTCGCGGAGAACGACGAGGAGATGATGGAGCTGTACCTGGAGGGCGAGGAGCCCTCCGTGGAGCAGCTGTACGCGGCGGTCCGCCGGGTCACCATCAACTCCGGCAAGGGCGACGGCACCACCGTCACCCCCGTGTTCTGCGGAACGGCGTTCAAGAACAAGGGTGTTCAGCCCCTGCTCGACGCCGTGGTGCGCTTCCTCCCGTCCCCGCTGGACATCGAGGCGATCGAGGGCCACGGGGTCAGCAACCCCGATGAGGTCATCGAGCGCCGCCCCTCCGAGGACGAGCCGCTGTCGGCGCTGGCGTTCAAGATCGCGAGCGACCCGCACCTCGGCAAGCTCACCTTCGTCCGGGTGTACTCGGGCCGGCTGCACGCCGGTTCCCAGGTGCAGAACTCGGTCAAGGGCAAGAAGGAGCGCATCGGCAAGATCTACCGGATGCACGCCAACAAGCGTGAGGAGATCGAGTCGGTGGGTGCCGGTGACATCGTCGCCGTCATGGGTCTGAAGCAGACCACCACCGGTGAGACCCTCTGCGACCCGGCGAACCAGGTGATCCTGGAGTCCATGGACTTCCCGGCGCCGGTCATCCAGGTGGCCATCGAGCCGAAGTCCAAGGGCGACCAGGAGAAGCTGGGCGTCGCGATCCAGCGCCTTGCCGAAGAGGACCCCTCCTTCAAGGTGCACACCGACGAGGAGACCGGCCAGACCATCATCGCGGGCATGGGCGAGCTGCACCTGGACGTGCTGGTCGACCGCATGAAGCGCGAGTTCCGGGTCGAGGCCAACGTCGGCAAGCCGCAGGTGGCGTACCGCGAGACCCTCCGCAAGGCGGTCGAGCGGCTGGACTACACGCACAAGAAGCAGACCGGTGGTTCCGGTCAGTTCGCGAAGGTCCAGATCGCCATCGAGCCGCTGGACGGCGACGGCTACGAGTTCGAGAACAAGGTCACCGGTGGCCGTATCCCGCGGGAGTACATCCCGTCCGTGGACGCGGGCTGCCAGGAGGCCATGGAGTTCGGCGTGCTCGCCGGCTACCCGCTCACGGGTGTCCGGGTCATCCTGCTCGACGGTGCCTACCACGAGGTCGACTCCTCCGAGATGGCCTTCAAGATCGCCGGTTCGATGGCCTTCAAGGAGGCCGCCCGCAAGGCCTCCCCGGCCCTGCTCGAACCGATGATGAAGGTCGAGGTGACGACGCCCGAGGACTACATGGGCGACGTCATCGGCGACATCAACTCCCGTCGCGGTCAGATCCAGTCCATGGAGGACCGCCACGGCGCCAAGCTCGTCACGGGCCTGGTCCCGCTGTCGGAGATGTTCGGCTACGTCGGCGACCTCCGCAGCAAGACGTCGGGTCGCGCAAGCTACTCGATGCAGTTCGACTCCTACGCCGAGGTTCCGCGGAACGTCGCCGAGGAGATCATCGCGAAGGCCAAGGGCGAGTAACTCAGCCGAGTTCTCGTTTTAGGCTTGACTCCGGAGCCTGTGGGGCATTCCGCCGCAACCGCGGAGAATGCCCCCGGTTCCGGGCTTTCCAGCAAAGATCACCTGGCGCCGATGAAGCAAGGCGTTCAGAACCACTCCACAGGAGGACCCCAGTGGCGAAGGCGAAGTTCGAGCGGACTAAGCCGCACGTCAACATCGGCACCATCGGTCACATCGACCACGGTAAGACGACCCTCACGGCCGCCATTACCAAGGTGCTGCACGACGCGTACCCGGACCTGAACGAGGCCTCGGCCTTCGACATGATCGACAAGGCTCCTGAGGAGCGCCAGCGCGGTATCACCATCTCCATCGCGCACGTCGAGTACCAGACCGAGTCGCGTCACTACGCCCACGTCGACTGCCCCGGTCACGCGGACTACATCAAGAACATGATCACCGGTGCCGCCCAGATGGACGGCGCGATCCTGGTGGTCGCCGCGACCGACGGCCCGATGCCGCAGACCAAGGAGCACGTGCTCCTGGCCCGCCAGGTCGGCGTTCCGTACATCGTCGTCGCCCTGAACAAGGCCGACATGGTGGACGACGAGGAGATCCTGGAGCTCGTCGAGCTTGAGGTCCGCGAGCTCCTCTCCGAGTACGAGTTCCCGGGCGACGACGTTCCGGTCGTCAAGGTCTCCGCTCTGAAGGCCCTTGAGGGCGACAAGGAGTGGGGCAACTCGGTCCTGGAGCTCATGAAGGCCGTGGACGAGTCCATCCCGGAGCCCGAGCGCGACGTCGACAAGCCGTTCCTGATGCCGATCGAGGACGTCTTCACGATCACCGGTCGTGGCACCGTCGTCACCGGTCGTATCGAGCGCGGCATCCTCAAGGTCAACGAGACCGTCGACATCATCGGCATCAAGACCGAGAAGACCACCACCACGGTCACCGGTATCGAGATGTTCCGCAAGCTGCTCGACGAGGGCCAGGCCGGTGAGAACGTCGGTCTGCTGCTCCGCGGCATCAAGCGCGAGGACGTCGAGCGCGGCCAGGTCATCATCAAGCCCGGTTCGGTCACCCCGCACACCGAGTTCGAGGCCCAGGCCTACATCCTGTCGAAGGACGAGGGTGGCCGCCACACCCCGTTCTTCAACAACTACCGCCCGCAGTTCTACTTCCGTACGACGGACGTGACCGGCGTCGTTTCCCTCCCCGAGGGCACCGAGATGGTCATGCCGGGTGACAACACCGAGATGAAGGTGGACCTCATCCAGCCCGTCGCCATGGAAGAGGGCCTCAAGTTCGCCATCCGTGAGGGTGGCCGGACCGTGGGCGCCGGCCAGGTCACCAAGATCGTCAAGTAAGTCCCGCTTACCCGACGGTCCGGGAGACCCGGCACCCGCTCCTCGGAGCACATCCGTCAGGGCCCGTACGACTCCGGTCGTACGGGCCCTTTCGCGTTCCCGGTGGGGAGGGGAGCCGGCGAGGTCGTGCGTCGGCGGGGCTGAGGCAGGTGATCGCTACGGTGATTAAAGAGACTTGGCACCCGATGGTGGCTTAAATCACCCCCATCCCGTCTCAGGTACTGGTCACCTGGGCAAGGTGTTCTGGCCTAGGCATTAACGCAGGCGTAACACTGGTGCGGGGCCCGCCGTACGCACGGCGGGTCCATCCCCGCGCACCGGCAACGGCGCCGAGCGCACCGCACCGGTCGTCGAAGGGATCCCGTGGTGACACGACCCGACACACATCCCCTGCTTTCCGCACTCCTGACCGAGGTCGAGCAGCGCAACCCGGCCCAGCCCGAATTCCACCAGGCCGTCCACGAGGTACTGGAAAGCCTCGCCCCCGTCCTCGTCGAGCGCCCGCACTACGCGGAGCCCGGCCTGGTGGAGCGCCTCCTCGAACCGGAACGGCAGATCATCTTCCGGGTGCCATGGCAGGACGACCAGGGTCGGGTCCAGGTCAACCGCGGTTTCCGGATCGAGTTCAACAGCGCGCTCGGCCCGTACAAAGGGGGCCTGCGCTTCCACCCCTCGGTCAACCTCGGCATCGTGAAGTTCCTCGGCTTCGAGCAGATCTTCAAGAACGCGCTCACCGGACTCGGCATCGGCGGCGGCAAGGGCGGCAGCGACTTCGACCCGCACGGCCGCTCCGACGCCGAGGTCATGCGCTTCTGCCAGTCCTTCATGACCGAACTCCAGCGGCATATCGGCGAACACACCGACGTACCCGCGGGCGACATCGGCGTCGGCGGCCGCGAGATCGGCTACCTCTTCGGCCAGTACCGCCGCATCACCAACCGCTGGGAGGCCGGCGTCCTCACCGGCAAGGGCACCACCTGGGGCGGCTCCGCCATCCGGCCCGAGGCCACCGGATACGGCAACGTCCTCTTCGCCGCGGCGATGCTCCGCGAGCGCGGCGAGGACCTCGAAGGCCAGACCGCCGTCGTCTCCGGCTCCGGCAACGTCGCGCTCTACACCATCGAGAAGCTGATCGCCCTCGGCGCCAACCCCCTGACCTGCTCCGACTCCGGTGGCTATGTCATCGACGAGAAGGGCATCGACGTCGCGCTGCTCCAGCAGATCAAGGAGGTCGAGCGGGGCCGCGTCAGCGACTACGCCGAGCGCCGCGGCAGCTCCGCCCGGTACGTACCCGGCGGCCGGGTCTGGGACGTCCCCGCGGACGTCGCCCTGCCCTCGGCCACCCAGAACGAACTCGACGCCGACGCCGCGGCCACCCTCATCCAGAACGGGGTCAAGGTCGTCTCCGAGGGCGCCAACATGCCCACCACCCCCGACGCCCTCCACCTCATCCAGCAGGCGGGCGTCGCCTTCGGCCCCGGCAAGGCGGCGAACGCGGGCGGGGTCGCGGTCAGCGCCCTCGAAATGAGCCAGAACCACGCGCGCACCGCCTGGACCCGCGAGCGCGTCGAGGACGAACTGACCCAGATCATGAACGACATCCACCGCACCTGCCACGACACCGCCGACCGCTACGGCGCCCCCGGCGACTACGTCACCGGCGCCAACATCGCCGGCTTCGAACGAGTGGCGGACGCGATGCTGGAGCAGGGGGTTATCTAGGGGGCGGCCCCTTCGGAGGCCCAGTCTGCCCGCCCTGGTTCCACCGGGGCGGGCCGTTGTTCTCAGAGGTTCCCGCCTCACTCACAGGAGTGAAGTCACCGGGCGGCCGACAGACCGTTTCTCCGGCCGTGCGCCAAGCCCTCGCGCCCCTCCGCCCACCTGTCTCGACCAGCAGGGACCACGCATTCGATGGACACGCCCTGCTACGTTCCGTGCGCTATCAGTCGCTGACGGTCGCGGCCGAGTGGACGAACGGACACACATGCGCAAGTTGACGATGGGCCTTCTCTCAGGGGCGCTTTTCCTCGGCGGGATGGGCTCCGCAGCGGCGGGCTCCTGGGCCCAGATTCCGGACAGAAGTACGGACGGAGCCGAGTTCCAGCAGGCCACGTACATGTTCTGGCCCTCCGGCAGCCACCACGGTGCCTTCGAATGGCGGGGCAAGCTCAGCGACAGCACCAAGAACGACGGGCACAACGTGTACGTCCAGGCCCGGGTCGAGGGACAGGGCTGGTCCCGCTTCAACGGCAAGCAGAATCGCACCGTGCGCCTGCACAAGCGGCTGTGGAACGGCTCCCAGCAGTACGTGACCCAGGCGTACCTGCGGGTCTGCCGGGACAAGGGCTCGTTCCAGCCCGACAACTGCTCGCCGACCTGGCACCGCAGCCGGTGAGCGCGATGTTCTCCCGATCCGCGGGACAGGCCGCGCATCCCGTACCCCTGGCCCCGTTCCAGGAGGAGGGTGACTCCGAGCTGAGTGGTGTCCTGGAGGCCACGGGCGTCACCCTCAACTACGGCGAGACATCCGCGGTCAGCGACGCCAGTCTGAGGATCTCGTCCGGACAGATCGTGGCCATCACGGGGCCGAGTGGGTCCGGCAAGTCATCACTGCTCTACTGCCTTGCCGGAGTGCTGCGCCCTAGCCAGGGGACGGTCTGCTTCGAGGGGGAGAACCTCTGCTCTCTCAACGACGCCGACCTGAGTCTCCTGCGCCGTGAACAGTTCGGCTTCGTCTTCCAGTACGGCGAGTTGCTTCCCGAGCTGACGATCGAGGAGAACACCGCGCTGCCCCTGCGGCTGGCCGGAGTGAGCAAACGCCCGGCCAGGCACGCCGCCGCGGAGGTGCTCGACCGGCTCGGGCTTGCGAAGCTCAGGTACCGCCGTCCTCCGCAGGTGTCGGGCGGCCAGGCACAACGTGTGGCGGTGGCCCGGGCGCTGGTGCATCAGCCGGCGGTGGTCTTCGCCGACGAGCCGACCGGCTCACTGGACAGTGCCAGTGCGGCTGCCGTGCTTCAGGAGTTCCTCGGCCTGGCCCGCTCGCAGGGCAGCGCGGTGGTCCTGGTGACGCACGATGCGCAGGTCGCCGCCCAGGCCGACCGGCGCTGCACAATGTCCGACGGGCGCCTCACCGTCCAACGGGCGGAGGACACATGAGGGAGTTCGCCCTCGGGCTGCGCATGATGGCCGGATCCGGCCGCGGTCTGCGGATCCGCCTGGCCCTCATGGCGCTCGGGACGTCGTTGGCGGTCTGCTGCCTGGCGATGGTCCTGGCCGTGCCCACGATCCTCCAGGCTCACGACGACCGGGTGGCCGCGCGTGAGCCGCAGAGCCTGGAGCCGGGTACCGCCGGTGCGGAGAACGCTCCCGTCGTGCTGACTCGCCGCGATCCGCACGGCTGGCGGATGTTCACCCGCGTCTTTGTCGCTCCCGCCACCGCCGGTGCTCGGCCCGCGCCCGCACCGCCGGGACTGGACCGGCTGCCCGCGCCGGGCGAGGTCTTCGTGTCCCCGGCGGTACGGCGGCAGCTCCGATCCGAGCCGGCGCTCAAGGAGTTGTTGCCCGGCCGGGAGAAGGGCGTCATCGGCGGCGAAGGACTGGGCGGCCCCGACGAACTCCTCGCCTACGTCGGTATCGAGCGCTCCGCCGTCCCGCGTGGGCCTGCGTACGACGGCGAGGAGGCGCGGCCGGTGGAGGGCTTCGGTCTGCGCTATCCGCCCTCGCCGGTCGTGGAGCCGGCCACGCTCAGAATCCTCCGCCTCACCCTGGCCGGTGTGGTGCTGCTCCCGCTCACTGTGTTCCTCACGGTGTGCGCCCGGCTCTCCGCCAGGGAGCGGATGAGGAGGTTGGCGGCGCTGCGCCTCCTCGGCCTCAGCGCCAGGGGAGTGCAACGGGTCAACGCCGCCGAGAGCGTCACTGCGGCACTCGCGGGCGCGCTACTGGGCCTCGCCGAGTACTGGCTGATCAATCAGGTGCTCGCCCGGACGGGTCTCCCCGACTTCCGGTGGTACGCCGACGACGGTCAACTCTCGGCCGGAACAGTGCTTCTCTCCGTGCTCGGCGCTCCCGCCCTCGCCTGGCTGGCCGCCCGCAACGGGGCACGCAAGGCCGTCGCCGACCCCCTCGGCGCCAGGCGGGGAGCGGCGACGCGACGCCCGGCCCGCTGGAGTCTGCTGCCGCTCTTCGCCGGACTCGGCATCGTCACCGGATACTGCATCGCGGGAATGCCCCACCGGGAGATCGCGTCGACACCACTCAACGATCGGCTGATGCCGATCGGGATCCTGCTCACCGGCGTGGGACTGGTGTGGTCGCTCCCCTACCTCTCCCATGTCCTCTCGAAGAAGGGGGCCCCGGCCACACGATCCGTTGCACTCCATCTCGCGCTGCGCCGCAACGAGGTTGATCCGGGCAGCGCGATCCGGGTGGTCAGCGGACTGGTGCTGCTGATCTACGCGGCGTCCCTGACCCAGGGAGTGCTGATCGAGGAACAGCAGGTGGCGCGGCAGAACCCGATCGAGCAGGAGTACCGGATCGGCATGTCCGACCTCGGGCCGGGCGAACGCAGTCGCCTGGCCGCCCTGCCCGGGGTGCGCAGCCATGGGATGACTCTTCAGTCAGGGACGTTGTCGCCGGCCACCGGCGAGGACACGAACGGGCCGCGGCTCACCGCGCTCGTCGCCACCTGTGCTCAACTGGCCAAAATGGTGCAGCACTTCGAGGGATGCGTGGACGGACGTGTCCTACGGCTCCGGGACCCGGAAAGAACCGCGGTGAATCCCCCACCCGGACCGAAGCAGTCGATCTCCTTCTGGAGATCCGAGGTCGACGGACCGACCAATACCCGCTGGCTCGCGGTGCGGCCCACCGCGGGCACGGTCACCGTGCACAGCCACCAGTTGTCGGCTCCCGCCGAAGCGACCCTGCTGATCCCACCCGGCATGATCCCCGAGGGCACGTTTCCCGGGTCCGCGAAGTATGTACTCACCGGAGGCGCGGCCACCGACGAAGTCCGCCGGGTGCTCGACGGCATCGGCTCGGTGGCCCCCGCTGCGGATGTCCGGCCCGTAGGCGTAGTAGTCGAATCCCTCCAGCAGATTGCTGTGGTGGAGAGTCTGTTGGGGGTGGGGATGGTCATGGGGTTGGTTATCGGGGTGGCGGCGTTTGTGGTTTCGGTGGTGGATCGGGCGGTGGAGCGGCGGGCGCATGTGACGGCCTTGTCGCTGCTGGGGGCGCGGGCGGGGACCTTGCGGGCGGCGCAGTGTGCGCAGGTGGTGGTGCCGTTGGCGGTGGGGCTGGTGCCGGCGCTGGTGGCGGGGAAGTTGGCGGAGTCGAGTTATCTGGTGACCGGTGGTGGGGCGGTGTTCTGGGACTGGGAGGGGATTCCGGTGCTGGCGTCGGCCGCGGTGGGGGTGCTGGTGCTGACGGTGCTGGCCGCGCTGCCGCTGGTGGGCCGGCGGATCGACCCGGAGTTGATCCGACGGGATTGAGGGGGAGTGGCGGGAAGTCGTTCTTCCCTTGCGGCGTTCGCGGGCCGAGGCTGGGGGCGTCCGACGTGGGTTCGGGGAGGAGAGGTTCGGCATGGCGGAGCGGCTGGAGTGGGCGGGGCGTGGCGGGGGCCGACATGCGGTGGTGGTCGGCGGCGGTATGGCGGGGCTGCTGGCGGCGGGTGTGCTGGCCGCGCATACGGAACGGGTGACGGTGGTGGAGCGCGATCCACTTCCGCCGGAGCCGAGACCGCGGCCGGGGGTCCCGCAGGGCCGGCATCTCCATGTCCTGCTGGAGGGCGGACAGTCGGCGCTGGAGGAGCTGCTTCCGGGCGTGGTCGGCGAGTTACGCGGTCAGGGGGCACCCGAGGTAGGGGCGCCCCGGGATGTGATGCAGTGGCAGGACGGCCGGTGGTTTGCGCGGTCGCCGGCCTCGACGGCGCTGTTCACGGGGGAGCGGTTCCGGCTGGAGCATCTGGTGCGGCGCCGGGTGCTGGCGGACGGCCGGGTCCGGGTGGTGGAGGGCGCGGAGGTCGTCGGGCTGACCGGCGGGCCCGACCGGGTGCGCGGGGTCCTGCTGCGGGACCGGGGCAGGCGCGGAAGCGGGCGGGGGAGTGAACACCGGGGCGGTGAGCGGGAGTTGGCGGCGGACCTGGTGGTGGACGCCTCGGGCCGCGGTACCCGGGCGCCGCGGTGGCTGTCGGCGCTGGGTGCGGAGCCCGCGGCGGAGGAGACCATCGACACGGGCCTGGCGTATGCGACGCGGCTCTACCGGGACGGCTCGGGCGGTCGGCTCTCGGACTGCCTCGGGTACTACGTCGTCCCCAGCGCCGAGCAGACCCGTGGTGGCACGATCATGCCGGTCGAGGGGGAGGGGCTGCATCTGGTGACGCTGTCCGGGCTGCGCGGTGACGAGCCGCCCACCGACCCGGAGGGTTTCGAGGCCTTCGCCGGATCGCTGCCGGGGTCGGTGCTGGGCCGATGGCTGGCGGCGGCCGAACCGCAGGCCGCGGTGCGCGGCTTCCGCGGCACCGCCAACGTACGGCGGCGCTATGACCGAAGTGGGCGCCGTCCGGCGGGATTTCTGGCGATCGGGGACGCGATGTGCGCGTTCAATCCGATCTACGGGCAGGGGATGACAGTGGCGGCGCTCAGCGCGGTGGCGCTGCGGGACGCGCTGGCCGATCCGCGGCGGGTGCCGACCACGCTGCGGGTCCAACGGGCCCTGGCGCGGGCCTCGTCGCAGGCGTGGAACATCTCGGCGGGCGCCGACCGGGCCATGCCGGGGGCGGTGGGCGACGCGGCCGGTACGCGGGCGGTGGAGCGGCCGGCTGCGTGGTATCTGCGGCGGGTGCAGGAGCGGTACGCGGAGGATCCGGCGGTCGGGCGGGTGTTCCGGTCGGTGCTGGCGCTGTCCGCTCCGGTCGGCGCCCTCTCTTCGCCCCGGCCATGCTCCGCGCCACCCTGCTGGGACCGGTACTGCCCACTCCGGACGAGCCGCCCTACCATATCGGCGCGGTCCGCGATCCGCTCGGCAGGACCGGCGAGGCCCCCGGCCCGGTCGAGCCGGCAAGCCGCTGAGACCGCGGGGCCGCTGAGGCCGCAGGGCCGCTGAGGCCGCAGGACTGAGGAATACCGCAGGGCACTGGGATCGCCGGGCCGCCGAGGGCGCTGACTCACACCGTCCCCGGCCCGGCGCCAGCCCCAACTGGGCGGCCGGACAAGCCAGTTGGCCGCCGGGAGACCATCCCCGCACGCCCGGAGTCCGGGTGCCCGCGGCGCCGCCGGGTGCGAGCCGCCGTTTGACGGGAGGTGGGTGCGGGGTACTATCCACGGCTCGATTGGCCACGGCTGCGCCCCGTATGGCAGACTACCCGGGTTGCTCGGTTGAGTGCCGATGCTGCGCGCCTCCCGCCGGGAGGACTGGAAGCGAGTCCCACGGTACTCGTCGCTCCACGCATTACATCGAGAGATGTAGGGGCGGACGTACGGGAATCTTCCGGGAAGTGTCAGCGGGGTGCCTCGGCCAGGCGCCCGGTGGAGGTTTCTCCCCGGTCCGCGCATCCGGTTCGGTTCGGATCGCACTCCCTCGGAAGGGAATTCCCCAGCGGATATCCCTGTCAGCGGGAGAGCGACACGCCCGACCGCGTGGGTCGGAGCGAAGCGGCAGGACCGCCCGGGTCCCAGAGCGTTTACGAGAGACAGGACTACGAAGTAGCCATGGCGGGACAGAAGATCCGCATCCGGCTCAAGGCCTACGACCACGAGGTCATCGACTCCTCGGCGAAGAAGATCGTCGAGACGGTGACCCGTACTGGTGCGTCGGTCGCGGGCCCGGTGCCGCTGCCCACTGAGAAGAACGTGTACTGCGTCATCAAGTCGCCGCACAAGTACAAGGACTCGCGCGAGCACTTCGAGATGCGCACGCACAAGCGCCTGATCGACATCCTCGACCCGACGCCCAAGACCGTTGACTCGCTGATGCGCCTGGACCTTCCGGCCGGCGTCGACATCGAGATCAAGCTCTGAGAGGCGCGGAAGAGATGACCAAGCAGATCAAGGGCGTCCTGGGCGAGAAGCTCGGCATGACCCAGGTCTGGGACGAGAACAACCGTGTCGTCCCCGTGACCGTGGTCAAGGCCGGACCCTGCGTCGTTACCCAGGTCCGCACGAACGACAGCGACGGCTACGAGTCGGTCCAGATCGCCTTCGGCGAGATCGACCCGCGCAAGGTGAACAAGCCCCTCAAGGGCCACTTCGCCAAGGCCGACGTGACTCCCCGTCGCCACCTCGTCGAGATCCGTACCGCCGACGCCGGCGAGTACACCCTCGGCCAGGAAGTGACCGCCGAGACCTTCGAGGCCGGCGTCAAGGTCGACGTCACCGGCAAGAGCAAGGGCAAGGGCTTCGCCGGTGTCATGAAGCGCCACAACTTCCACGGTGGCAAGGCGTCGCACGGCGCCCACCGCGTGCACCGCAAGCCCGGTTCCATCGGTGGCTGCGCCACCCCGGGCCGTGTGTTCAAGGGCCTCCGCATGGCTGGCCGTATGGGCAACGAGCGGGTCACCACCCAGAACCTGACCGTCCACGCCGTTGACGCGGAGAAGGGTCTGCTGCTCATCAAGGGCGCGGTTCCCGGTCCGAACGGCGGCCTCGTCCTGGTCCGTACTGCGGCCAAGGGGGCCTGAGGTAAACGATGAGCACCATTGACATCCTTTCGCCTGCTGGCGACAAGGCCGGGTCCGTCGAGCTCCCCGCGGAGATCTTCGACGCCAAGGTCAGCATTCCGCTGATGCACCAGGTCGTCGTCGCGCAGCTGGCCGCTGCCCGTCAGGGCACGCACAAGACCAAGACCCGTGGCGAAGTCCGCGGTGGCGGCAAGAAGCCGTACCGCCAGAAGGGCACCGGCCGCGCGCGCCAGGGTTCCACCCGTGCGCCGCAGTTCGCCGGCGGTGGCGTCGTGCACGGTCCCGTGCCGCGCGACTACTCGCAGCGGACCCCGAAGAAGATGAAGGCCGCCGCCCTGCGCGGTGCCCTCACCGACCGGGCCCGCAACAACCGCATCCACGTCGTCTCCGGCGTGATCACGGGCGAGGCGCCGTCGACCAAGGCCGCGAAGAACCTGTTCGGCAAGATCAGCGAGCGCAAGAACCTGCTCCTGGTCATCGACCGGACCGACGAGGCCGCGTGGCTCTCCGCCCGCAACCTGCCCCAGGTCCACATCCTGGAGCCGGGCCAGCTGAACACGTACGACGTGCTCGTCTCGGACGACGTGGTCTTCACCCAGGCCGCCTTCGAGTCCTTCGTGTCCGGCCCGAGCAAGGCCACTGACACCGAAGGGAGCGAGGCCTGATGGCTACGCGCCACCCGAGCATTGCCCCCAAGGCGGCCAAGGCCGCGAAGGCCGCGCGCGTCGCCAAGGCGCGTCGCCACGCCGCCGAGGGCAAGAACACCGTCGAGACCCCGCTGAGCAAGAGCTACACGGACCCCCGTGACGTTCTCGTGAAGCCGGTCGTCTCCGAGAAGAGCTACGCGCTCCTCGACGAGAACAAGTACACGTTCATCGTCGACCCGCGCGCCAACAAGACCCAGATCAAGGAGGCCGTCCAGGCGGTCTTCTCGGTCAAGGTCACCGGGGTCAACACGATCAACCGCCAGGGCAAGCGCAAGCGGACCCGTACCGGCTTCGGCAAGCGTGCCGACAGCAAGCGCGCGATCGTGACCCTCGCCGAGGGCGACCGTATCGACATCTTCGGCGGTCCGACCTCCTGACGGAGGTTGGGATCGTCCAGAAGTCCGGATCATTCCGAGGACTGAGAGACAATGGGTATCCGCAAGTACAAGCCGACGACCCCGGGCCGTCGTGGCTCCAGCGTCGCCGACTTCGTCGAGGTCACGCGGTCCACGCCGGAGAAGTCGCTGGTCCGCCCGCTGCACAGCAAGGGCGGCCGTAACAACACCGGCCGTGTGACCGTTCGCCACCAGGGTGGCGGACACAAGCGCGCCTACCGAGTGATCGACTTCCGTCGTCACGACAAGGACGGCGTGCCGGCGAAGGTCGCGCACATCGAGTACGACCCCAACCGCACCGCGCGTATCGCGCTGCTGCACTACGCCGACGGCGAGAAGCGCTACATCCTCGCGCCGCGCGGCCTCGGGCAGGGCGACCGGGTCGAGAACGGCCCCGGCGCCGACATCAAGCCCGGCAACAACCTGGCCCTGCGCAACATCCCGGTCGGTACCACGCTGCACGCGATCGAGCTCCGCCCCGGCGGCGGCGCCAAGTTCGCGCGTTCCGCCGGTGCCTCGGTGCAGTTGCTGGCGAAGGAGGGCGCCATGGCGCACCTCCGGATGCCGTCCGGTGAGATCCGCCTGGTGGACGCGCGCTGCCGAGCGACCATCGGCGAGGTCGGCAACGCCGAGCAGTCGAACATCAACTGGGGCAAGGCCGGCCGCAAGCGGTGGCTGGGCGTCCGTCCGACCGTCCGCGGTGTGGTCATGAACCCGGTGGACCACCCGCACGGTGGTGGTGAGGGCCGGACCTCCGGTGGCCGCCACCCCGTGTCCCCGTGGGGCAAGAAGGAAGGACGTACTCGTTCTCCCAAGAAGGCGAGCAACAAGTACATCGTCCGCCGCCGCAAGACGAACAAGAAGCGCTAGGAGCGGGTTCAGATGCCGCGCAGTCTCAAGAAGGGGCCCTTCGTCGACGACCACCTGAGCAAGAAGGTGGACGCCCAGAACGAAGCCGGCACCAAGAACGTCATCAAGACCTGGTCCCGTCGCTCGATGATCGTCCCGGCCATGCTCGGCCACACGATCGCGGTGCACAACGGCAAGACCCACATCCCGGTGTTTGTCACCGAGTCCATGGTCGGCCACAAGCTCGGCGAGTTCTCGCCGACCCGCACCTTCCGGGGTCACGTCAAGGACGACCGGAAGTCCAAGCGCCGCTAAGCGGGGTGGAATGACCGATGACAGACACTGAAGGGACAACCATGGAAGCCAGGGCCCAGGCGCGGTACATCCGCGTCACGCCCATGAAGGCCCGCCGAGTGGTGGACCTTATCCGCGGCATGGACGCCGCGGAGGCTCAGGCGGTCCTGCGTTTCGCCCCGCAGGCCGCGAGCGTGCCGGTCGGCAAGGTGCTGGACAGCGCCATCGCCAACGCCGCGCACAACTACGACCACACCGATGTCGACAGCCTCGTCATCTCCGAGGCCTATGTCGACGAGGGCCCGACCCTGAAGCGGTTCCGTCCGCGCGCCCAGGGCCGTGCCTACCGGATCCGCAAGCGGACCAGCCACATCACCGTGGTCGTCAGCAGCAAGGAAGGAACCCGGTAATGGGCCAGAAGGTAAACCCGCACGGGTTCCGGCTCGGTGTCACCACGGACTTCAAGTCCCGCTGGTACGCCGACAAGCTGTACAAGGACTACGTCAAGGAAGACGTCGCCATCCGTCGGATGATGACGTCCGGCATGGAGCGCGCCGGCATCTCCAAGGTCGAGATCGAGCGCACCCGTGACCGCGTGCGGGTGGACATCCACACCGCGCGTCCGGGCATCGTCATCGGCCGCCGCGGCGCCGAGGCCGACCGCATCCGCGGCGACCTGGAGAAGCTCACCGGCAAGCAGGTCCAGCTGAACATCCTTGAGGTCAAGAACCCCGAGACGGATGCCCAGTTGGTCGCGCAGGCCGTCGCGGAGCAGCTCTCCTCCCGCGTCTCCTTCCGCCGTGCGATGCGCAAGAGCATGCAGTCGGCCATGAAGGCGGGCGCCAAGGGCATCAAGATCCAGTGCGGTGGCCGTCTCGGCGGCGCCGAGATGTCCCGCTCGGAGTTCTACCGCGAGGGCCGCGTGCCCCTGCACACGCTCCGCGCCAACGTGGACTACGGCTTCTTCGAGGCCAAGACGACCTTCGGCCGTATCGGTGTGAAGGTCTGGATCTACAAGGGCGACGTCAAGAACATCGCCGAGGTCCGCGCCGAGAACGCCGCTGCCCGCGCCGGCAACCGTCCGGCCCGTGGCGGCTCCGACCGCCCGGCCCGCGGTGGCCGCGGTGGCGAGCGCGGCGGTCGCGGCCGCAAGCCGCAGCAGCAGTCGGCTCCGGCCGCCGAGGCTCCCAAGGCCGAGGCGCCCGCCGCTGCTCCCGCGGCTGAGAGCACCGGAACGGAGGCCTGACCGAAATGCTGATCCCCCGTAGGGTCAAGCACCGCAAGCAGCACCACCCGAAGCGCAGCGGAATGTCCAAGGGTGGCACGCAGGTTGCGTTCGGCGAGTACGGCATCCAGGCGCTGACCCCGGCGTATGTGACGAACCGTCAGATCGAGGCTGCTCGTATCGCCATGACCCGCCACATCAAGCGTGGCGGCAAGGTCTGGATCAACATCTACCCGGACCGTCCGCTGACCAAGAAGCCCGCCGAGACCCGCATGGGTTCCGGTAAGGGTTCGCCGGAGTGGTGGATCGCGAACGTCAAGCCCGGTCGGGTGATGTTCGAGCTGTCGTACCCCAACGAGAAGATCGCGCGCGAGGCTCTGACCCGTGCGGCACACAAGCTGCCGATGAAGTGCAAGATCGTCAAGCGCGAGGCAGGTGAAGTGTGATGTCGGCCGGAATCAAGGCGTCCGAGCTGCGCGAGCTGGGCAACGAGGAGCTTCTCGCGAAGCTCCGCGAGGCCAAGGAAGAGCTGTTCAACCTCCGCTTCCAGGCGGCGACGGGCCAGCTTGAGAACCACGGCCGGCTGAAGGCCGTCCGCAAGGACATCGCCCGGATCTACACCCTGATGCGTGAGCGCGAGCTGGGCATCGAGACGGTGGAGAGCGCCTGATGAGCGAGAGCAACGTGACTGAGACTGCCAAGACCGAGCGCGGATTCCGCAAGACCGCCCAGGGCCTCGTCGTCAGCGACAAGATGGACAAGACCGTCGTCGTCGCCGTCGAGGACCGTGTCAAGCACGCGCTGTACGGCAAGGTCATCCGCCGTACCAGCAAGCTCAAGGCGCACGACGAGCAGAACGCCGCGGGTGTCGGCGACCGCGTCCTCCTCATGGAGACCCGGCCGCTTTCCGCGACGAAGCGCTGGCGCGTCGTCGAGATCCTCGAAAAGGCCAAGTAACCCCATCCGAGGGGGAGTTCCCTCTCGGACCAGTTCCGCCAGGCTCCGGGGGCTGTGCGAACAGCCCCCGGGGAACCGGCAGACGATCAGGAGATAGACGTGATCCAGCAGGAGTCGCGGCTGCGTGTCGCCGACAACACTGGTGCGAAGGAAATCCTTTGCATCCGTGTTCTCGGCGGCTCCGGTCGCCGCTACGCGGGCATCGGCGACGTCATCGTCGCCACCGTCAAGGACGCGATCCCCGGCGGCAACGTGAAGAAGGGTGACGTCATCAAGGCGGTCATCGTTCGCACCGTCAAGGAGCGCCGCCGTCCGGACGGCTCGTACATCCGCTTCGACGAGAACGCCGCCGTCATTCTGAAGAACGACGGCGACCCTCGCGGCACCCGTATCTTCGGCCCGGTGGGCCGTGAGCTGCGCGAGAAGAAGTTTATGAAGATCATCTCCCTCGCGCCGGAGGTGTTGTGAGCATGAAGATCAAGAAGGGCGACCTGGTCCAGGTCATCACCGGCAAGGACAAGGGCAAGCAGGGCAAGGTCATTGCCGCTTACCCGCGCGAGGAGCGCGTCCTGGTCGAGGGTGTCAACCGGGTCAAGAAGCACACCAAGACCGGCCAGACCGCTCGCGGTTCGCAGACCGGCGGCATCGTGACCACCGAGGCCCCCGTTCACGTGAGCAACGTCCAGCTCGTCGTGGAGAAGGACGGCAACAAGGTCGTCACCCGCGTCGGATACCGCTTCGACGACGAAGGCAACAAGATCCGCGTTGCCAAGCGGACCGGTGAGGACATCTGATGACTGCCACCACTGCGCCGCGTCTGAAGACGCGCTACCGCGAAGAGATCATCGGCAAGCTGCGTGACGAGTTCAAGTACGAGAACGTCATGCAGGTTCCCGGCCTCGTCAAGATCGTGGTCAACATGGGTGTGGGCGACGCCGCCCGCGACTCCAAGCTGATCGAGGGCGCCGTGCGCGACCTCACCACGATCACCGGCCAGAAGCCGGCCGTCACCAAGGCCCGCAAGTCCATCGCGCAGTTCAAGCTGCGTGAGGGCCAGCCGATCGGTGCCCACGTCACGCTCCGTGGCGACCGCATGTGGGAGTTCCTGGACCGCACCCTGTCGCTCGCGCTGCCGCGCATCCGCGACTTCCGCGGCCTGTCCCCCAAGCAGTTCGACGGCCGTGGCAACTACACCTTCGGTCTCACGGAGCAGGTCATGTTCCACGAGATCGACCAGGACAAGATCGACCGCGTCCGGGGTATGGACATCACCGTGGTGACCACGGCGACCAACGACGCCGAGGGCCGCGCGCTCCTCCGTCACCTCGGCTTCCCGTTCAAGGAGGCGTGAGCCGTGGCGAAGAAGGCTCTCATCGCAAAGTCCGCCCGCAAGCCGAAGTTCGGCGTGCGTGCGTACACCCGGTGCCAGCGGTGCGGCCGTCCGCACTCCGTGTACCGCAAGTTCGGCCTGTGCCGCGTCTGCCTTCGTGAGATGGCTCACCGCGGCGAGCTGCCGGGCGTCACCAAGAGCTCCTGGTAGACCCGTAGTTCGGGTTTCACCGGAGTCTCTCGGTAAGCAACAGGACGGTGGATGCCCGACCTTGGAGCCCCGGCGGATGCCGTAGGCTTGCAGGGTTGGGCGCCCGCCGCCCTGGATCGTCCACGGGCCGCGCGCCCGTAACGCTTACTACGCCGTAGGTCCACCGCGCCGCACCCGTCCCGTCTCGGATCGGGGAGAGGGATGGCGCACCAGGAAACCCCGGCGAGAGAGGCCGAAGGCCAATTCATGACCATGACTGATCCGATCGCAGACATGCTCACACGTCTGCGTAACGCGAACTCGGCGTACCACGACTCCGTGGCGATGCCGCACAGCAAGATCAAGTCGCATATCGCGGAGATCCTCCAGCAGGAGGGCTTCATCACCGGTTGGAAGACCGAGGACGCCGAGGTCGGCAAGAACCTCGTTCTGGAGCTGAAGTTCGGCCCCAACCGCGAGCGCTCCATCGCGGGCATCAAGCGGATCTCCAAGCCCGGTCTCCGGGTCTACGCGAAGTCCACCAACCTGCCGAAGGTTCTGGGCGGCCTGGGTGTGGCGATCATCTCCACCTCCCATGGGCTCCTCACCGACAAGCAGGCCGGCAAGAAGGGTGTGGGCGGGGAAGTCCTCGCCTACGTCTGGTAATTGGGAACGGAGGAAAAGCAATGTCGCGCATCGGCAAGCTCCCCATCCCGGTTCCCACCGGCGTGGACGTCACCATCGATGGCCGTACGGTCCAGGTGAAGGGCCCCAAGGGTTCCCTCTCCCACACCGTTGCCGCGCCGATCGAGATCGCTAAGGGCGAGGACGGCGTGCTGGCCGTCACCCGCCCGAACGACGAGCGTCAGAACAAGGCCCTGCACGGCCTGTCCCGCACGCTGGTGGCGAACATGATCACCGGTGTGACCACGGGTTACGTCAAGAAGCTCGAAATCAGCGGTGTCGGTTACCGGGTCCTGGCCAAGGGCTCGAACCTTGAGTTCTCGCTCGGCTACAGCCACCCGATCCTGGTCGAGGCCCCCGAGGGCATCACCTTCAAGGTGGAGTCCCCGACCCGGTTCTCGGTCGAGGGCATCGACAAGCAGAAGGTCGGCGAGGTCGCGGCCAACATCCGCAAGCTCCGCAAGCCCGACCCGTACAAGGCCAAGGGCGTCAAGTACGAGGGCGAAGTCATCCGCCGCAAGGTCGGAAAGGCGGGTAAGTAAGCCATGGCATACGGTGTGAAGATCGCCAAGGGCAAGGCCTACAAGGCCGCTGCCATCAAGCGCCGCCACATCCGGATCCGCAAGAAGGTCTCGGGTACGGCCGAGCGTCCGCGCCTGGTCGTGACGCGCTCGAACCGCCACATCGTGGCCCAGGTGATCGACGACATCAAGGGTCACACCCTGGCGTCGGCGTCCACCCTGGACACGAGCATCCGCGGCGGCGAGGGCGACAAGTCCGCGGCCGCCGGCAAGGTCGGTGCTCTGGTCGCCGAGCGCGCCAAGGCCGCGGGTGTCGAGACCGTCGTGTTCGACCGCGGTGGCAACCAGTACGCGGGGCGCATCGCCGCCCTGGCGGACGCCGCCCGCGAAGCCGGGCTCAAGTTCTGAGCCTGCCGTAGCTAGCGGAAACAGAGAGAGGTAATTCCAATGGCTGGACCCCAGCGCCGCGGCAGCGGTGCCGGTGGCGGCGAGCGGCGGGACCGGAAGGGCCGTGACGGTGGCGCAGCCGCCGCCGAGAAGACCGCTTACGTTGAGCGCGTCGTCGCAATCAACCGCGTCGCCAAGGTTGTGAAGGGTGGTCGTCGCTTCAGCTTCACCGCGCTGGTCGTGGTGGGCGACGGTGACGGCACCGTGGGTGTCGGTTACGGCAAGGCCAAGGAGGTGCCGGCCGCCATCGCCAAGGGTGTTGAGGAGGCCAAGAAGCACTTCTTCAAGGTCCCGCGTATCCAGGGCACCATCCCGCACCCGATCCAGGGCGAGAAGGCCGCGGGCGTCGTCCTGCTCAAGCCGGCTTCCCCCGGTACCGGTGTGATCGCCGGTGGCCCGGTGCGTGCCGTGCTGGAGTGCGCCGGTGTGCACGACATCCTGTCGAAGTCCCTGGGCTCCGACAACGCGATCAACATCGTGCACGCGACCGTCGAGGCCCTCCGGGGTCTGCAGCGTCCCGAGGAGATCGCGGCCCGCCGCGGTCTGCCGCTTGAGGACATCGCCCCCGCGGCTCTGCTGCGGGCGCGTGCCGGGGCTGGTGCGTGATGGCGCAGCTCAAGATCACGCAGACGAAGTCGTACATCGGCAGCAAGCAGAACCACCGTGACACCCTTCGTTCGCTCGGCCTCAAGCGGGTCAACGACGTGGTCGTCAAGGAGGACCGTCCCGAGTTCCGCGGCATGATCCGTCATGTCCGCCACCTCGTGACGGTCGAGGAGGTCGACTGATCATGGCGGAGCAGAAGCCGCTCAAGATCCACAACCTCCGTCCGGCCCCGGGCGCCAAGACCGCCAAGACCCGTGTCGGTCGTGGTGAGGCGTCGAAGGGTAAGACGGCCGGTCGTGGCACCAAGGGCACCAAGGCCCGTTACCAGGTTCCGGAGCGCTTCGAGGGTGGGCAGATGCCCCTCCACATGCGGCTCCCGAAGCTCAAGGGCTTCAAGAACCCGTTCAAGACCGAGTACCAGGTCGTGAACCTCGACAAGCTGGCCGCGCTCTACCCGCAGGGTGGCGAGGTCACGGTGGCCGATCTGGTCGCCAAGGGCGCCGTTCGCAAGAACTGCCTCGTCAAGGTCCTCGGTCAGGGTGAGGTCTCCGTGGCGCTGCAGGTGGCGGTCGACGCCGTCTCCGGCTCCGCCAAGGAGAAGATCACCGCCGCCGGCGGGACCGTCACCGAGCTCGTCTGATCACTCAGGCGTCTCGATGACCTGAACAAACCCGACCGGGGATACCCACAAATGGGGTATCCCCGGTTGGTCGTTCCACGGGGGCAGCGTCGCCGGTAAGGTGGCCTGCGTTTACTTAATCGTCGAACCTCAAGACCGTCACCTCTGACGCATAGCGCGGGGGTCGCAGGAGGCACCGTGCTCACCGGCTTCGCCCGGGCGTTCAGGACGCCCGACCTGCGCAAGAAGCTGCTCTTCACGCTCGGCATCATCGTGGTCTACCGGGTCGGTACGCACATCCCGATTCCCGGTGTCAGCTACAAGAACGTGCAGATCTGTATGGACCAGGCGAACGCCAACCAGGGTCTGTTCGGTCTGGTGAACATGTTCAGTGGTGGCGCGCTGCTCCAGATCACGATTTTTGCGCTGGGAATCATGCCGTACATCACGGCGAGCATCATCCTTCAGTTGCTGACGGTGGTGATCCCGCGTCTGGAGGCCCTGAAGAAGGAGGGGCAGGCCGGCACGGCGAAGATCACGCAGTACACCCGGTACCTGACGGTGGCGCTCGCCGTCCTGCAGGGCACCGGCCTGGTCGCCACCGCCCGCAGCGGCGCACTGTTCAGCGGCTGCCCCGTCGCCGGGCAGATCGTGCCGAACCAGTCGATCTTCACCACCATCACCATGGTCGTCACCATGACCGCCGGTACCGGGATGGTCATGTGGCTCGGCGAGCTGATCACCGACCGCGGTATCGGCAACGGCATGTCGATCCTGATGTTCATCTCGATCGCCGCGACCTTCCCGTCCGCGCTGTGGGCCATCAAGAAGCAGGGCACCCTGGCCGACGGCTGGATCGAGTTCGGCACCGTCATCGCGGTCGGCCTGGTGATGGTCGCCCTGGTGGTCTTCGTCGAGCAGGCGCAGCGCCGCATTCCCGTCCAGTACGCGAAGCGGATGATCGGCCGCCGGTCCTACGGCGGCACCTCGACGTACATTCCGCTGAAGGTCAACCAGGCCGGTGTGATCCCGGTCATCTTCGCTTCCTCGCTGCTCTACATCCCGGCTCTCATCGCCCAGTTCGCGGGTGGCAACTCCGGGTGGAAGTCATGGATCCAGGCCAACCTGACCAAGGGTGACCACCCCATTTACATCACCATGTACTTCCTGCTGATCGTCTTCTTCGCCTTCTTCTACGTGGCCATCTCGTTCAACCCCGAGGAAGTCGCGGACAACATGAAGAAGTATGGTGGCTTCATCCCGGGCATCCGGGCCGGCCGGCCGACCGCCGAGTACCTGAGCTTCGTACTCAACCGGATCACCTGGCCGGGTTCGCTGTACCTGGGCCTGATCGCTCTTGTGCCGACGATGGCGTTGGTGGGTTTCGGAGCAAACCAGAACTTCCCGTTCGGCGGCACCAGCATCCTGATCATCGTGGGTGTCGGTCTTGAGACGGTGAAGCAGATCGAGAGCCAGCTCCAGCAGCGCAATTACGAAGGGTTCCTCCGCTGATGCGAATCGTCCTGGTCGGGCCGCCCGGTGCCGGCAAGGGAACGCAGGCTGCGTTCCTCGCCAAGAACCTCTCCATTCCGCACATCTCCACGGGCGACCTGTTCCGAGCCAACATCTCCCAGGGCACGGAACTGGGCAAGCAGGCCAAGGCGTACATGGACGCCGGCAACCTGGTTCCCGACGAGGTCACGATCGGCATGGCGAAGGACCGGATGGAACAGCAGGACGCCGAGAACGGCTTTCTGCTGGACGGCTTCCCGCGCAACGTCTCGCAGGCCGAGGCGCTGGACGAGATGCTGGCCGCCGAGTCGATGAAGCTGGACGCGGTGCTCGACCTGGAGGTCCCGGAGGACGAGGTGGTCAAGCGCATCGCCGGCCGCCGCATCTGCCGCAACGACTCCAGCCACGTCTTCCACGTCACGTACTCGCAGCCCAAGCAGGCGGGCGTCTGCGATGTCTGCGGCGGCGAGCTGTACCAGCGGGACGACGACAGCGAGGGCACCGTCCGCAAGCGGCTGGAGGTCTACCACACCCAGACCGAGCCGATCATCGACTTCTACCGGGCCCAGGGCCTGGTGGTGACGATCTCGGCGCTCGGCAAGGTGGACGAGGTCACCGGCCGTGCGATGGGCGCCCTGCAGAACAAGCGCTGAGCCGACGCACCGGCCGCCGCGGCCGCGGTGCCCCTCAGTCAGGGGGCGCCGCGGCCGTAGTGTTGTCCGGGCGCCGGCGACCAAGGGTCCGCGCCGACCGCGGGCCGAGCAGACGACAGACGGAGAACCAAGACCCCATGGTGCAGATCAAGACCCCCGAGCAGATCGCCCGGATGCGTGCGGCGGGCCTGGTCGTCGCCGCGGTGCACGAGGCGACCCGTGCGGCCGCCGTGCCGGGCGCCACCACCAAGGACCTGGACGAGGTGGCCCGCAAGGTCCTCGCCGAGCACGGCGCGACCTCGAACTTCCTCGGCTACGGCGGCTTCCCCGCCACCATCTGCACCTCGGTCAACGAGGTCGTCGTCCACGGCATCCCCAGCGCCGACACCGTGCTCAAGGACGGCGACATCATCTCCGTCGACGCCGGTGCGATCGTCGACGGCTGGCACGGTGACGCTGCCTTCACCGCCTTCGTCGGCTCGGGGCACGCACCGGAGCTGGTCGAACTGTCGCGGGTGACCGAGGAGTCCATGTGGGCCGGACTCGCCGCGATGAAGCAGGGCAACCGCCTGGTCGACATCTCCCGCGCCATCGAGACCTACATCCGCCGCCAGCCCAAGCCCGGCGGCGGTCGCTACGGGATCATCGAGGACTACGGCGGCCACGGCATCGGCACCGAGATGCACATGGACCCGCATCTGCTGAACTACGTGGAGCGGCGCCGCGGCCGCGGGCCCAAGCTGGTGCCCGGCTTCTGCCTGGCGATCGAGCCGATGGTGAGCCTCGGCACCCCGAAGACCGAGGTCCTGGACGACGACTGGACCGTGATCACCACCGACGGGACCTGGTCCTCGCACTGGGAGCACAGCATCGCGCTCACCGAGGAGGGCCCGCTGGTGCTCACCGCGCCCGACGGCGGCCGGGCCAGGCTGGCCGAGTACGGCGTGGTGGCGGCGCCGGATCCGCTGGCATAACGATCTCCCCGGCCGGGCATGGAGGGGAACAGCGGGTTCGCCAGGGGCGATTCGTCTTTTCGGGGTGCGCTGACGTAGACTGTCGTGTCGACTCTCATGCATCCGTGTGCCCGCATACTGCCGCAGAAGAGTCGATCAAGGTAGTCGATTCGAAGGGCGAAGCGTGGCCAAGAAGCAGGGTGCCATCGAGATCGAAGGCACTGTCGTCGAGTCTCTGCCGAACGCGATGTTCAAGGTCGAGCTCCAGAACGGCCACCAGGTCCTGGCACACATCAGCGGCAAGATGCGAATGCACTACATCCGCATCCTCCCTGACGACCGGGTCGTGGTGGAGTTGTCTCCGTACGACCTGACACGTGGCCGGATCGTCTACCGGTACAAGTAGATCTTGCTGACGCCCCATTCCGGTGGGGTGCCGGCACTGACCCGGAGAACCTCACACCCATGAAGGTCAAGCCGAGCGTCAAGAAGATCTGCGACAAGTGCAGGGTGATCCGCCGTCACGGCCGGGTCATGGTCATCTGCGACAACCCGCGCCACAAGCAGCGCCAGGGCTGAAGCACGACCACATCCTCTGCTCCCGCAGAACTTCGCGCGACGCAGTACAACATGTTCATACGCAGGGCCCGGGGCGGAGCGATCCGGTCCGACACCCCCGGTCGGAGGCCGGGGACCCATTCCGTACCTGATACGGCGGGTGGGGACCGGCCCTGCGGAAGACCTCCGACAATCAACTGGAGCCATTGAATGGCACGCGTTTCCGGTGTTGACATCCCGCGCGAAAAGCGTGTGGAGGTCGCCCTCACCTATGTGTTCGGCATCGGCCGGACCCTCTCCCAGCAGACGCTGGACGCCACCGGCGTGGACCCGAACACCCGCGTCCGTGACCTGTCCGAAGAGGACCTGGTCAAGATCCGCGAGTACGTCGACGCCAACCTCAAGACCGAGGGTGACCTTCGCCGCGAGGTCCAGGCCGACATCCGCCGCAAGGTCGAGATCGGCTGCTACCAGGGCCTGCGTCACCGCCGTGGCCTGCCCGTCCACGGTCAGCGGACCAGCACCAACGCCCGCACCCGCAAGGGCCCGCGTCGCGCCATCGCCGGTAAGAAGAAGCCGGGCAAGAAGTAGTCCTCAGCGGTCGATCGACAGCCTGAACGCTGCAGGACCGACCACCTCCACGGGAGTTATGTATGCCTCCGAAGAGCCGCCAGGGCGCGACCAAGAAGGTCCGCCGCAAGGAAAAGAAGAACGTCGCTCACGGCCACGCGCACATCAAGAGCACGTTCAACAACACCATCGTCTCGATCACGGACCCGACCGGGAACGTGATCTCCTGGGCCTCCGCCGGCCACGTCGGCTTCAAGGGCTCGCGCAAGTCCACCCCCTTCGCCGCCCAGATGGCCGCCGAGTCGGCCGCCCGCCGCGCGCAGGAGCACGGGATGCGCAAGGTCGACGTCTTCGTCAAGGGTCCCGGCTCCGGCCGTGAGACCGCGATCCGCTCCCTCCAGGCCACCGGCCTTGAGGTCGGCTCGATCCAGGACGTCACCCCCACCCCGCACAACGGCTGCCGTCCGCCCAAGCGCCGCCGCGTCTGACGCAGCGGCCCATCGGCCGGCCTTGGGGTTCCGGGCGGTACGGCTCCGGCCTTCTCCGTACAAGCGGGGGTGAACCGGACCGTGCCGCCCGTACCCTTGCAGTACCGAGTCGGGCGTCAAATAGCGGGCGCCCCTGACTGAAGGAACAGAACATGCTGATTGCTCAGCGTCCCTCGTTGACCGAAGAGGTCGTCGACGAGTTCCGCTCCCGGTTCGTCATCGAGCCGCTGGAGCCGGGCTTCGGCTACACCCTCGGCAACTCGCTGCGTCGTACGCTCCTCTCCTCGATCCCGGGTGCGGCCGTCACGTCCATCCGCATCGACGGTGTCCTGCACGAGTTCACCACCGTGCCGGGCGTCAAGGAGGACGTCACCGACCAGATCCTCAACATCAAGCAGCTCGTCGTCTCCTCGGAGCACGACGAGCCGGTCGTGATGTACCTGCGCAAGCAGGGCCCGGGTCTGGTCACCGCGGCCGACATCGCGCCGCCGGCCGGTGTCGAGGTGCACAACCCCGACCTGGTCCTCGCCACGCTCAACGGCAAGGGCAAGCTGGAGATGGAGCTGACCGTCGAGCGCGGTCGCGGCTATGTCTCCGCGGTGCAGAACAAGCAGGTGGGCCAGGAGATCGGCCGTATCCCGGTCGACTCCATCTACAGCCCCGTGCTCAAGGTCACCTACAAGGTCGAGGCGACCCGTGTCGAGCAGCGCACCGACTTCGACAAGCTGATCGTCGACGTCGAGACCAAGCAGGCGATGCGTCCCCGTGACGCCATGGCCTCCGCCGGCAAGACCCTGGTCGAGCTGTTCGGTCTCGCCCGCGAGCTGAACATCGACGCCGAGGGCATCGACATGGGCCCGTCGCCGACGGACGCCGCTCTGGCCGCCGATCTGGCCCTGCCGATCGAGGAGTTGGAGCTCACGGTCCGCTCCTACAACTGCCTCAAGCGCGAGGGCATCCACTCCGTGGGTGAGCTGGTCGCCCGCTCCGAGGCCGACCTGCTGGACATCCGCAACTTCGGTGCGAAGTCCATCGACGAGGTCAAGGCGAAGCTGGCCGGTATGGGCCTGGCGCTCAAGGACAGCCCGCCCGGATTCGACCCGACCGCCGCGGCGGACGCCTTCGGCGCGGACGACGAGGGCGACACGGGTTTCGTGGAGACCGAGCAGTACTGAGCACATCCACACCTTCCCGCGCCCCTTCGTGGGGCGCGGGTCTCCGACGGGTGATCGCCCGCTCGGACACTGACACCGGTACCTGGTACGGCCGGTGCAGATCACTAGGAGAGAACGATGCCGAAGCCCGCCAAGGGTGCCCGTCTGGGCGGTAGTGCCGCGCACGAGCGGCTGATGCTGGCGAACCTCGCCAGGTCGCTGTTCGAGCACGGCCGCATCACCACCACCGAGGCGAAGGCCCGCCGCCTGCGCCCGTACGCCGAGCGTCTGGTCACCAAGGCGAAGAAGGGCGACCTTCACAACCGCCGGCAGGTGCTCCAGGTCATCACCGACAAGAGCATCGTGCACACGCTCTTCACGGAGATCGGCCCGCGCTACGAGAACCGCCCGGGTGGCTACACCCGTATCACCAAGATCGGTAACCGCCGGGGCGACAACGCGCCCATGGCCGTGATCGAGCTGGTGGAGGCGCTGACCGTGGCCCAGGCCGCCACCGGTGAGGCCGAGGCGGCCACCAAGCGTGCCGCCAAGGACGCCGAGGCCAAGGCTGTGGAGACCGAGGCCCCGGCCGCGGTCGAGGCCGAGGAGTCCAAGGACGCCTGAGCCTCAGCCCGGCTGTGAGCGGGTCCGTCCCTGCGGGGGCGGGCCCGCTGTCGCTTTTCCCGTTGTCTTTCCCGTTGCTTTCCCGTTGTAGTGGCTTATGTGTTTCCGTGGTGAGGATCGGTACGTGACTGAAGAGGTGGCGCCCGGGCGGGTGCGGGTGCGGTTGGACCTGTCGTACGACGGTGCGGGTTTCTCCGGGTGGGCGAAGCAGGCCCGGGGGCAGCGGACCGTGCAGGGCGAGATCGAGGACGCGCTGCGCACCGTGACCCGGTCCCCGGAGGTCTTCGAGCTGACGGTGGCGGGGCGTACCGACGCGGGGGTGCACGCGCGAGGGCAGGTCGCGCATGTGGATCTGCCGGTGGAGCTGTGGGCGGAGCACCGGGAGAAGCTGCTGAAGCGGCTCGCGGGGCGGCTGCCGAAGGACGTCCGGGTGTGGTCGCTGGCCGAGGCGCCGGCCGGTTTCAACGCCCGCTTCTCCGCGGTCTGGCGCCGCTACGCCTACCGGGTCACCGACCATCCCGGCGGGGTGGATCCACTGCTGCGGGGCCATGTGCTGTGGCACGACTGGCCGTTGGACGTGGACGCCATGAACGAGGCGGCGCGCGGACTGCTCGGTGAGCACGACTTCGCCGCGTACTGCAAGAAGCGGGAGGGGGCGACCACCATCCGTACCTTGCAGGAGTTGTCGCTGGTGCGGGGGGAGGACGGGATCGTCACGGCGACGGTGCGGGCCGACGCCTTCTGCCACAACATGGTGCGTTCGCTGATCGGTGCGCTGCTCTTCGTCGGCGACGGGCACCGGGCGCCCGACTGGCCGGGGAAGGTACTGGTGGCGGGGGTGCGGGACTCGGCGGTGCATGTGGTGCGGCCGCACGGCCTGACCTTGGAGGAGGTCGGTTACCCGGCCGACGGACTGCTGGCCGCGCGCAGCCTGGAGGCCCGCAACCGCCGTACCCTGCCCGGCGGTTGCTGCTGAGTGCTCGCCTCGCGGCGGGCGCTCGTCAGGGTGCGGTCATGGCGGCGGAGGCCTGGACCTCGCCGCGGTGGATGATCCGGCGGAAGGTGTACTCGGCGAGGTCGTCGCCGGTGGTGAAGACCTCGCGGTCCTTCTTGGTGACGTTCTTGCCGGAGGTGTATCCGGTGACGGTGAAGTAGGCGTAGCGGCCGTAGGAGTTGGTGGTGCTGCGGCAGACCACGGTGTTGCAGAAGCCGGAGACGCCCTTGCCGGGCAGGGAGCGGATGTTGCCCTTGTCGGCCTGGTCCTTGGCCCTGGTGGCCTGCTTCTCAGTGTCGAAGACGGCGACGCCGACGGTGACGGCCACCTTGCCGCGGTGGTAGGTGGCGCGGAGCACACGGGTGCAGTCGTTCTTGTCGAGGACAGCGCCGAGCGGGCCGTGGGTGACCGAGGCGCATGTGCCGGTGCTGTCGGTGGCGCCCTTGGCGTAGTCGTGGTCGCCCAGGGAGAGGCGGGCCTCGGGGAAGAGGGTGCCGGGGCTGAGCGGCGCCTTGTCCTTGTCGGCGCTGGACACGAAGTCCTTGGGGTCGGGCGGTGGGGGCGGGGTGGTCTCCGCGAAGGTCGGTTCGGCGGCGGTGGCGCTGGGCGGTATGTCGGCGGTGGCGGGCAGTCCGCCGGGGCCGCCGGCCTTCTTGTCGTCGCCGCTCGCCGAGACCACGGCGAAGGCGACGGCCGCGCCGATGGCCACGGTGGCGACGGCGGCGCCGCCCGCCATCAGCAGCTTGCGGCGCTTGCCGCGGGCCGCGGCGGCGTCCGCGAGGGCGGCCCAATCGGGCGTCGGCTGCCCGGAGTCGGCCGCGGCCCACGGCTCGGGCCGCTGCCCGGCACCCCACTGCGGGGGCTGCGATTCCGGCCCCGATCCGCCGGACCCCCATGAGGGTCCCCCCTGCCCAAAGCTCATGGTTCGTATCTTATGGGAGGGGTCCGCGGGGGTGGCCGGGGAGGGCGGGAGCGGTTTTGACCCGCCGTGGCGGCCCGGGTATTCTGCCTGTTTGTTATGTGTATTGGCTTGCTCATTCTCACGTGAGGGGCCCTTACACCGGTCCACCGGGCCGATGACCAGCGGCAGGCACTCGGTTTGCGTCACCGATGTGCGGCCACGGCTGTCGTGATCGTCCGTGGTGGCCTTGTCAGGACCCACTCACCGAAGAATCGAAGGCTACGAACCGTGCGTACGTACAGCCCCAAGCCCGGCGATGTGACGCGCCAGTGGCACGTCATCGACGCCCAGGACGTGGTCCTGGGCCGCCTGGCCACCACGGCCGCGTCCCTCCTGCGGGGCAAGCACAAGCCGATCTACGCGCCCCACGTCGACACCGGTGACTTCGTCATCATCATCAACGCCGACAAGGTGCACCTCTCCGGCAACAAGCGGACCCAGAAGATGGCGTACCGCCACTCCGGGTACCCGGGCGGTCTGCGCTCGGTCCGCTACGACGAGCTGCTGGACAAGAACCCGGAGAAGGCCGTCGAGAAGGCGGTCAAGGGAATGCTCCCCAAGAACACCCTCGGCCGTCAGATGCTCTCCAAGCTGAAGGTCTACTCGGGCGATCAGCACCCGCACGGCGCCCAGCAGCCGGTGCCGTTCGAGATCACCCAGGTCGCGCAGTAAGTCCGGCCACCCCCTAAGACTGAAGAGAATTCTGAGGAGCATCGTGGCCGAGACCACCGCTGAGCAGCCGCTCGAAGAGACCGACATCGAGCAGTACACCACCGAGTCCGAGGTGCCCGTCGAGGGCGAGTACACCTCGGAATCCCTCGCCTCCGCCTTCGGCGAGCCCCAGCCGGCCGCCGGGCTGGGCCGCCGTAAGAACGCCATCGCCCGCGTCCGGATCGTCCCGGGCACCGGCAAGTGGAAGATCAACGGCCGCACCCTTGAGGACTACTTCCCCAACAAGGTGCACCAGCAGGAGGTCAACGAACCGTTCAAGGTTCTTGAGCTGGACGACCGTTACGACGTCGTCGCCCGCATCGCCGGCGGCGGTGTCTCGGGTCAGGCCGGCGCCCTGCGCCTGGGTGTGGCCCGCGCGCTGAACGAGGCGGACGTGGACAACAACCGCGGCCCGCTGAAGAAGGTCGGCTTCCTGCGCCGTGACGACCGTGCGGTCGAGCGGAAGAAGGCCGGTCTGAAGAAGGCCCGCAAGGCCCCGCAGTACAGCAAGCGCTGATCGTCGCCTGCTCGTACGACCTGGTTCGCCCCGGCGGCACGATGTGCTGCCGGGGCGAACCCGTTTTCTCGGCTCACCACAAGGGTTGGCACAAGTTCGGAGGACACCAGTGGGACGACTCTTCGGCACGGACGGTGTGCGCGGTGTCGCGAACGCGGATCTGACGGCGGAGCTCGCGCTCGGCCTGTCGGTCGCGGCGGCGCATGTACTGGCGGAGGAGCGCTCCCCGGAGGGGCATCGGCCGGTGGCCGTGGTCGGGCGGGATCCGCGGGCGTCCGGGGAGTTCCTGGAGTCGGCGGTGGTGGCCGGTCTCGCCAGTGCCGGAGTGGACGTCCTGCGGGTCGGGGTGCTGCCGACGCCGGCGGTGGCGTATCTGACCGGGGCGCTCGGGGCGGACTTCGGTGTGATGCTGTCCGCCAGCCACAACGCGATGCCGGACAACGGCATCAAGTTCTTCGCCCGCGGCGGCCACAAGCTGGCCGACGAGCTGGAGGACCGGATCGAGGGCATCTACGCGGAGCACCGCACCGGCGCCCCGTGGGACCGTCCGACCGGTGCCGGGGTGGGCCGGGTCAAGGACTACGACACCGGCTTCGACCAGTACATCGCGCATCTCATCGGGGTGCTGCCGAACCGGCTGGACGGGCTGAAGGTCGTCCTGGACGAGGCGCACGGGGCGGCGTCCCGGGTGTCGCCGGAGGCGTTCGCGCGGGCCGGGGCCGAGGTCGTCACCATCGGCGCGGACCCGGACGGCCTCAACATCAACGACGGTTGCGGCTCCACCCATCTCGGTCTGCTGAAGCAGGCGGTGGTCGAGCACGGCGCCGATCTCGGGGTCGCGCACGACGGTGACGCGGACCGCTGCCTCGCCGTGGACCACACCGGGGCCGAGGTGGACGGGGACCAGATCCTCGCGGTGCTGGCGCTGGCGATGCGGGAGCGGGGTGCGCTGCGCTCGGAGACGGTGGTGGGCACCGTGATGTCGAATCTGGGCTTCAAGCTCGCCATGGAACGCGAGGGTGTGTCCCTGGTGGAGACCGCGGTCGGGGACCGTTATGTGCTGGAGGCGATGAAGGAGCACGGCTACGCACTCGGCGGTGAGCAGTCCGGGCATGTGATCATCCTCGATCATGCGACCACCGGCGACGGCACCCTCACCGGGCTGATGCTGGCGGCCCGGGTCGCGTCCACCGGGCGTCGGCTCGCGGAGCTGGCCGCGGTGATGCAGCGGCTGCCGCAGGTCCTGGTGAACGTGCCGGACGTGGACCGGTCCCGGGTGGCCACCTCCGCCGAACTCGCCCAGGCCGTGGCCGACTCGGAGCGGGAGCTGGGTGCCACCGGCCGGGTGCTGCTGCGGCCCTCGGGGACCGAGCCGCTGGTGCGGGTGATGGTGGAGGCCGCCGACATCGAGCAGGCCCGGTCGATCGCGTCCCGGCTCGCGGACGCGGTGAAGACGGCTCTGGGCTGAGTCTCGATCTCCTTGTCGGACAAGGCTGTTGCGGCCCGTCGTGGTGAACTCCACGGCGGGCCGCGGTCGTTGGGGCCGTGCGGCGGCGGTCAGAGCTTGCGGAGGCTGAGTTTGCGTACCTTGTGGTCGGCGCCCTTGCGTATCACCAGGGTGGCGCGGCCGCGGGTGGGGGCGACGTTCTCCACCAGATTGGGCTTGTTGATGGTGCGCCAGGTGGTGCGCGCGTAGTCCAGCGCCTCCTCCTCGGAGACCTGCGTATAGCGGCGGAAGTACGAGGACGGGTCCTGGAAGGCGGTCTGCCGCAGTTTGCGGAAGCGGCTCAGGTACCACTGCTCGATGTCCTCGGTGCGCGCGTCGACATACAGGCTGAAGTCGAAGTAGTCGGCGAGGCCGACCCGGGTGCGGCCGTCCTTGCCGGGGAGGGCGGGCTGGAGGACGTTGAGGCCCTCCACGATGAGGATGTCGGGGCGGCGCACGGTGAGCCGGCGGCCCGGCACGATGTCGTAGATCAGGTGGGAGTAGACGGGTGCCGTCACCTCGTCCTTGCCGGCCTTGATGTCGGCGACGAAGCGGGTGAGCGCCCGCCGGTCGTAGGACTCGGGGAAGCCTTTGCGGGAGACCAGGCCGCGTTCGCCGAGGTCCTTCATCGGCAGCAGGAAGCCGTCGGTGGTGACGAGTTCGACCCGCGGGTGCTCGGGCCAGCGGGCCAGCAGCGCCTGGAGGAGCCGGGCCACGGTGGACTTGCCGACGGCGACCGACCCGGCGACGCCGATCACGAACGGGGTGCCGGACTGGGATCCCTGCTCACCGAGGAAGGTGTTGAGGGCGCCGCGGAGGGTGTCGGTGGCGCCGAAGTAGAGGTTGAGGAGCCGGGACAGCGGCAGATAGATGTCCCGTACCTCGTCGAGGTCGATGACGTCGCCGAGGCCGCGCAGCTTCTCCACCTCCTCGGCGGTCAGCGGCAGCGGCGTCTTGTCCCGCAGGGCGCTCCACTCGGCACGGGTGAGGTCGACGTAGGGAGTCGCCTCCGGCCTGGGCCGGTGGGCGCTCCGGGAGGAGACCGGAGAGATCACCGTCTCATTGTCGCGGCTGCCCGCCGCCCGCGGAGCGTGGGGTACGTCACCTTGCCCCGTCCCCCCTTGGCGGTCCCGGAACGGCACCCTCGGCGAGCGCGCCCTAGGCTGCCGCTTATGTGCGGAATCGTGGGTTACGTCGGAGGCCGGTCGGCGCTCGATGTGGTGCTCGCCGGGTTGAAGCGGCTGGAGTACCGCGGCTATGACTCGGCCGGAGTGGCCGTGCTGGCGGACGGCGGGCTCGCCGCGGCGAAGCGCTCCGGGAAACTGCTCAACCTGGAGAAGGAGCTGGCGGACCGTCCGCTGCCGGCCGGTGCCGCCGGGATCGGGCACACCCGCTGGGCCACCCACGGCGGCCCCACCGACACCAACGCCCACCCGCATCTGGACAACGCGGGCCGGGTCGCCGTCGTCCACAACGGCATCATCGAGAACTTCGCCGCACTCCGCGCCGAACTCGCCGAACGCGGCCGGGACTTGGTCTCCGAGACGGACACCGAGGTGGTGGCGCATCTGCTCGCCGAGGAGTTCTCCACCACCGCGGACCCGGGCGACGCGATGCGGCTGGTCTGCCGTCGGCTGGACGGCGCCTTCACCCTGGTCGCGGTCTTCGCCGACGCCCCGGACGTGGTGGTCGGCGCCCGCCGGAACTCCCCGCTGGTGGTGGGCGTCGGCGACGGCGAGGCCTTCCTCGCCTCGGACGTCGCCGCGTTCATCGCCCACACCCGCTCCGCCCTCGAACTCGGCCAGGACCAGGTGGTGGAGGTACGCCGGGACGCGGTGTCCGTCACCGGCTTCGACGGCACCCCCGCCGAGGCCCGCGCCTACCACGTCGACTGGGACGCCCGCGCCGCGGAGAAGGGCGGCTACCCCTCCTTCATGCTGAAGGAGATCGCCGAGCAGCCCAGGGCCGTCGCCGACACCCTGCTCGGCCGGGTCGACGCCACCGGCACCCTCAGCCTCGACGAACTGCGCATCACCCCCGCCGAACTCCGCGAGATCGACAAGGTGGTGATCGTGGCCTGCGGCACCGCCTACCACGCGGGCCTCATCGCCAAGTACGCCGTGGAGCACTGGACCCGCATCCCCTGCGAGGTGGAGCTGGCCAGCGAGTTCCGCTACCGGGACCCGATCCTGGACCGGCGGACGCTGGTGGTCGCCGTCTCCCAGTCCGGGGAGACCATGGACACCCTGATGGCGCTGAGGCACGCCCGCGAGCAGGGCGCCCGGGTGGTGGCCGTCTGCAACACCATCGGCTCCACCATCCCCCGCGAGTCCGACGCCGCGCTCTACACCCACGCCGGCCCCGAGGTCGCCGTCGCCTCCACCAAGGCCTTCCTCACCCAACTCGTCGCCTGCTATCTGCTGGCGCTCTACCTGGGGCAGGTACGCGGCACCAAGTGGGGCGACGAGATCCGCGCCGTCGTCCGCGATCTGGCCCGGATCGGGGACGAGGTGGAGCGGGTGCTGGCCACCATGGAGCCGGTGCGGGAACTGGCCAGGTCGCTCGCGGACAAGGACACGGTGCTCTTCCTCGGGCGGCACGTCGGCCACCCGGTCGCCCTGGAGGGCGCGTTGAAGCTGAAGGAACTGGCGTATATGCACGCCGAGGGCTTCGCCGCGGGGGAGTTGAAGCACGGGCCGATCGCGCTGGTCGAGGAGGATGTGCCGGTGGTGGTGATCGTGCCCTCGCCCCGCGGCCGCTCCCTGCTGCACGACAAGATCGTCTCCAACATCCAGGAGATCCGCGCCCGCGGCGCCCGCACCATCGTGATCGCGGAGGAGGGCGACACGGTGGTGGAGCCCTACGCCGACCACCTGGTGCGGGTGCCGGCCACCCCCGTGCTGCTCCAGCCGCTGGTGGCCGCCGTACCGCTCCAGGTCTTCGCCTGCGAACTGGCCACCGCCCGCGGCAACGAGGTCGACCAGCCGCGGAATCTGGCCAAGTCGGTGACGGTGGAGTGAGATCATGCCGCCTGGACGTACGGGCGGCCGCGGGCGGTCGGGCGTCCGGCGGGGCTCCCGGTGGGCGGGGGACGTCCAGGAGTGAGGGGAACGGTTGTGATCATCGGGGTGGGGATCGACGTGGCGGAGATCGACCGGTTCGCCGGGGCCCTGACCCGCACCCCGCAACTGGCCCGGCGCCTCTTCCTGCCCACCGAACTGACGCTGCCCGACGGTGAGCGCCGCGGCACCGCCTCCCTCGCCGCCCGCTTCGCCGCCAAGGAGGCCCTGGCCAAGGCCCTCGGCGCCCCCGCGGGGCTGCGCTGGACGGACGCCGAGGTGTACGTCGAGGACAACGGTCGCCCCCGGCTGCGCGTCCAGGGCACCGTCGCCGCCCGCGCCGCCGAACTGGGCGTGCGCTCCTGGCATGTCTCCCTCAGCCATGACGCGGGTGTGGCCTCCGCGGTGGTCATCGCCGAAGGGTGAGCCAACCGGGCCGCGGGGCACGGCAGTTGGGCGCTGGTGACGGTCTGCCCGGCGTCCGGCCCGGACGGCCGCGGGACTCCGGCGCCGGGAAGCCGCCCGCCTCCGCAGAGGGCAGACTGAACCGTATGCGTACCGCACACAGCGTGAAGACGGTGAGGGCCGCGGAGCAGGCCCTGATGTCCCGCCTCCCCGACGGCGCCCTGATGCAGCGCGCCGCCGCCGGTCTCGCCGCGTCCTGCGCCGAACTGCTCACCTCAGCATCCGCCACCGGCCGCCGCGGCGGCCGCGGCGTCTACGGGTCCCGCGTCACCGCCCTCATCGGCAGCGGCGACAACGGCGGTGACGCGCTGTACGCCGCGGCCCGGCTGGCCCGCCGTGGCGCCGGGGTGACCGCGCTGCTGCTGTCCCCGGACCGCACCCACCCCGGGGGACTGGCCGCGCTGCGCGCCGCGGGCGGCTCGGCACGGGCGGCCGGCGAGGACCCGGCGGCGGACACGGCACTGGTCCACCGGGCCGACCTGGTCCTGGACGGCATCGTCGGGATCGGCGGCAGCGGCGGCCTGCGTCCGGCGGCGGTACCGCTGGCGGCCGCGGCCCGCGCCTCCGCCGCGCCGGTGGTCGCGGTGGATCTACCGAGCGGTGTGGAGGCGGACAGCGGCGAGGTCCGCGGCGAGGCGGTACGCGCCGACCTCACCGTCACCTTCGGCACCCACAAACCGGGCCTGCTGATCGACCCGGGACGCAGCCACGCCGGCGCGACCCGTCTGATCGACATCGGCCTCGGCCCCGAACTCCCCGACGAAGCGGAACTGGAGGCACTGCAATACGCCGATGTGGCCCGGCTGCTGCCCCGCCCGGCCGCGGAGAGCGACAAGTACCGCCGCGGTGTGGTGGGCGTCATCGCGGGCTCGGCCCGCTATCCGGGCGCCGCGGTGCTGGCGGTGGCCGGGGCGCTGCGCGGCGGTGCGGGCGCGGTGCGCTATGTGGGGCCCGCCGCGGACGCGGTGATCGCCCGCTTCCCCGAAGTACTGGTCTCGGTCGGCTCGCCGGGCAAGGCGGGGCGGGTGCAGTCCTGGGTGGTCGGGCCCGGCATCGGGGACGACGCGGAGGCCGTGGACGAGGTACTCGCCTCCGATGTGCCGGTACTGGTCGACGCGGACGGCCTGCGGCTCTCCCAGCGCGGCGCGGTACGGGCCCGCCGGGCACCCACCCTCCTCACCCCGCACGCCGGCGAGGCGGCCGCCCTGCTCGGCACGGAACGCCGCCACGTCGAGGCCGCCCGACTGGCCTCGGTACGCGAACTCGCCGCCCGCTACGGGGCGTCGGTGCTGCTCAAGGGCTCGACGACACTGGTCGCGGCGCCCGAGGGGGGAGCGGTGCGGGTGAACCCGACGGGGACGCCGTGGCTGGCGACGGCGGGCAGCGGCGATGTGCTCTCCGGGCTCGCGGGCTCGCTGCTCGCGGCGGGCCTCGGGGCGGTGGACGCCGGATCCACGGCTGCCTATCTGCACGGCCTCGCGGGGCGCTTCGCTGCGGACGGCGCCCCGGCCGGGGCACACGATGTGGCCGACTGCATCCCACGGGCCTGGCGCGATGTGTGCGAGAGCGCGTGAGGTCCGCCTGCACCCTTCGTACGCAGGGGAGTTGAGATTTCCGCGCGAAAGCGCGTGACGTTTCGCGGTGGGCGGTGTCTGAGGTGGTGAGGGGCGCAGAGACCGCTCCTCATCGGCGGCATCGAGCCGGACGGAGGCGGAGCGGATGAGGACACAGCAGGCGGGGACGGGTTCGGGTGTCCTGCACGGGCGTCGGGGGCGGGGCGGCCTGAGAGACTGGGGGAGCGATGAATCAGAGAGAGACCCGGCCCCCGGGCGAAGCCCTGCGGGCCCATGCGCTGATCGACCTGGCGGCCCTGCGCGCCAATGTCCGGACGCTGCGCGCGCGGGCCCCGCACGCCGCGTTCATGGCCGTGGTGAAGGCCGACGGCTACGGCCATGGTGCGCTGCCCTGCGCCGAGGCCGCCCTCGACGCGGGCGCGAGCTGGCTCGGCACCGCCACCCCGCAGGAGGCGCTGGCCCTGCGCGCCGCCGGGATCGGCCCCGACCGGGCGCGGGTCATGTGCTGGCTGTGGACGCCGGGCGGGCCATGGCGGGAGGCCGTCGAGGCGGACATCGATGTGTCGGTGAGCGGACTGTGGGCGCTGCGCGAGGTGGCGGCGGCGGCCCGGGAGGCGAGCCGTCCCGCCCGGGTGCATCTGAAGGCGGACACCGGCCTGGGCCGCAACGGCTGCCAGCCGGCGGACTGGGCGGAGCTGGTCGAGGAGGCGCTGCGGGCGGAGGCGGCAGGCCTGCTGCGGATCACCGGCCTGTGGTCCCACTTCGCCTGCGCCGACGAGCCCGGACACCCGTCGATCGCCGCCCAACTCGACGTCTTCAGCGCCATGATGGCGGAGGCGGAGCAGCACGGCGCCCACCCCGAGGTACGCCATATCGCCAACTCGCCCGGCACCCTGACCCTGCCCGAATCCCACCTCGACCTGGTGCGCCCCGGCATCGCCATGTACGGGCTGTCGCCGAGCCCCGAGGTGGGCACCCCGGCCGATCTGGGGCTGCGGCCGGTGATGACGCTCACCGCCGCACTCGCCCTGGTGAAGCAGGTACCCGGCGGCCACGGCGTGAGCTACGGCCACCACTACGTCACCCCCGGCGCCACCACCCTCGGCCTGGTGCCGCTCGGGTACGCGGACGGAATCCCGCGCCATGCCTCCGGTACGGGACCGGTGCTGGCCGGGGGGAAGTTGCGGACGGTGGCGGGCCGAATCGCCATGGACCAGTTCGTAGTCGACCTCGGCGGGGACGAACCGTCCAGCGGAGGCGAGGCCGTGCTCTTCGGCCCCGGCGACCGCGGCGAGCCCACGGCGGAGGACTGGGCCCAGGCCGCGGGCACCATCGCCTACGAGATCGTCACCCGCATCGGCCCCCGCGTCCCCCGGGTGTACACCGGCACCTGACGGGACGGCCCCGATCCACCATGCCCGGTCAACGGGTTGATCGTTCCGTGACCGGAAGCGGGTAGAACGTACTGGCGGGCCGAGTACCGCTGAGATGACTGAGACCAACCGAGTACGGCTGAGACGGCGAGGACAAGGAGCGGCACGTGGCGGAGAGCGGCGCGGGGGCGGCCGGCACCTGGCGGCGGGCCGGTATCGCGGGCGCGGCGCTGGGCGCGGTGGCGGCGGGCGCCGCGGCCACCGTGGCCATAGAGCGGATGACGGTGGGCCGGGGCATACGCCGCAAGGCACAGCTCACCCTGGAGGCCACCGGCCCGTACGGCGCGCTCCGCGGCACCCCCGGCCAGGCCGTGGCCGACGACGGCACCTCCCTGTACTACGAGGTGGACGAGGTGGGCGAGGTGGAGCCGGACGGCGGTCCGGAGTCGCGTCGCCGGCGGCTCTTCGGCGACCGCGTTCCCGCCCCGGTGACCGTCGTCTTCAGCCCCGGCTACTGCCTCAACCAGGACTCCTGGCACTTCCAGCGGGCCGCGCTGCGCGGCGTGGTCCGCACCGTGTACTGGGACCAGCGCAGCCATGGCCGCTCCGGCCGCGGCGAGAGCCAGCGGCGGGGCGAAGCCGTCAGCATCGACCAGCTCGGCCGGGACCTGAAGGCGGTGATCGACGCCGCCGCCCCCGAAGGCCCCCTGGTCCTGGTGGGGCACTCCATGGGCGGGATGACGATGATGGCGCTGGCCGACCAGTATCCGGAGCTGGTGCGGAAGCGGGTGGCGGCGGTCGCCTTCATCGGCACCTCCGCGGGCCGGCTCGAAGAGATCACCTACGGGCTCCCGGTGATGGGAGCGAACGCGGTACGGCGGGTGCTGCCCGGGGTGCTGAAGGCGCTGGGCACCAGGGCCGAGCTGGTGGAGCGGGGGCGGCGGGCCACCGCCGAGCTGTTCGGCTATGTCATCAAGCGGTACTCGTTCGCCTCCCGGGATGTGGATCCGGCGGTGGTGCGCCTCGCGGAGCGGATGATCGAGGCCACCCCGATCGATGTGGTCGCCGAGTTCTATCCGGCGTTCGCCGACCATGAGAAGACGGCGGCGCTCCAGCGGTTCGCCCACCTGCCCGCCCTGGTGCTGGCGGGTGACGGGGATCTGGTGACGCCCAGCGAGCACAGCGAGGCCATCGCCGATGCGCTGCCGGAGTCCGAGCTGGTGCTGCTGCCGGACGCCGGGCACCTCGCCATGCTGGAGCACCCCGACGCGGTCACCGATCGGCTGGCGGACCTGCTGGTACGCGCCGGAGCGGTGCCCGCAGCCGCTACCGTTGGCCGGTATGGACGTACCAGCAGCACCCGCGGCCGTGGACGGCCGGGCGGCTGACGGGGTGGCACCGCAGTCCGCCGCCCCCGGCGCCACGGCCCGGATCACTCTCAACTCGCCTGAGCAGACACAGCAGTTGGGCCGGCGGCTCGCCGGGCTGCTGCGCCCCGGTGATCTGGTGATGCTCACCGGCGAGCTGGGCGCCGGCAAGACCACGCTGACCCGGGGCCTCGGTGAGGGCCTGGGGGTGCGGGGCGCGGTCACCTCGCCGACCTTTGTGATCGCCCGGGTCCACCCCTCCCTCGGTGACGGTCCGCCGCTGGTGCATGTCGACGCGTACCGTCTCGGTGGCGGGCTGGACGAGATGGAGGACCTCGATCTGGAGGTGTCGCTGCCCGAGTCGGTGATCGTCGTGGAGTGGGGCGAGGACAAGGTGGAGGAGCTGTCCGAGCAGCGGCTGCACATCGTCATCGACCGGGCCACCGGCGACAGCGTCGGCGGGGAGGACGAGATCCGTGAGATCACCCTGCGCGGTTTCGGCAGCCGGTGGACCCAGGAGGATCTGGCGTCGCTCGCGGGGCCGCCCGGGGCCGGTACCTGACCGGAAGCCACTCCCCGGATCCGGCGGTCGTCCGCGCTGACCTGCCGCGGCGGGAAGTTACCGACGAGCTGCCGGGAAGTTGTTGCGTCAGCGGGGCTCGGCGTGGTCACATGGGCGAAGGGTCGGGTTAGGTCTGCCTAACCGCATCCGCCCGAGCGTCAGGGAGGCGCCCATGCCGGCCGAAGACCACCATGTCCCGCCGAACGCACCGGCCGTCTCCATGAGCGAGTTGCTGGCGTCCTGCGCCGCTGCGGCCGCGATCTCCACCCCGCCCCGCGCCCCGGAACCACACCCGGCGAAGCCCCCGCACCACCTGCGCCCCGCCGAAGCCGAGTCCGAAACCGGGGCCGAAGCCGAGCCCGAGGAGCCGCGCGCCGCCTGAGCCTTCCGGCTTGAAGCGCGGGGCCGGGCGGTGGCGGGGCTACTTGACGACGATGACCGGGCGGTTGATGCCGGCGAACTCCCACATCGCGGCGCCGTCCGCGCGCCTCTCCCGGATTCCGCCGGTCCGCTTCACCGGGTCGGGGTCCGGCATGGAGCCGTCCACCGCCGCGCTGAAGCCGATCGTCACCCCGTCCACCACGGCGAAGCGGACCACATGCTCGATCGGCACGCCGTCGGAACCGGCCACCGAGTTGGTGCGGGAGGTGACCGCGAAGGTGCCCGGCTTGGGATCGACGGCGCTGGGCGCCACCTTGAAGGTGCGCTGGACCGCGTTCTTGGCGCCGACCAGCCACACCCGGTCCGCGCGCAGCGAGTACACCACCCGCTGACCGGTGCCGGAATGCGCCGGCAGGGCCTCGGGATCCGGCTTGGGCTGCGGCGACCTGGAGGCGGAGGCTTCCGGTCCGCGCTGTCCGCCCGGGTGGGCGGTGAGACCGTCGGGGGCGCTGGCCGCGGCCTGGTAGGCGAGGAACCCGACGGCGGCGACGGCCGCGACGGTCAGTCCCGCCACCATTCCCGAGCTGCTCCTGGACACCGGGGCCGCCTCTCCTCGCTCCGCTTCGACATCAACGCACGTGGACACGCTGCCGCGCGCCGCAGGTGACGGTAGCAGCAGGTGCGGGTGGTGCCGGGGCGGCCGTGCCACGCCCGCCGGAGCCGTAGGCTGTCCGTGTGCTCTTGCTCGCTCTGGATACCGCCACACCCGCCGTCACCGTCGCCCTCCACGACGGGGACGCGGTCCTCGCCTCCCTGAGCCGGGTGGACGCCCGCCGCCACGGGGAGTTGCTGCTGCCCGCCGTCGACCGGGCGCTGACCGAGGCGGGGCGGACCCTCGCCGAGGTGACGGAGATCGCGGTCGGCGTCGGCCCCGGTCCGTACACCGGGCTGCGCGTCGGGCTGATGACCGCGGACACCTTCGGGCTGGCGCTCGGGGTGCCGGTGCACGGCGTCTGCACCCTGGACGCGCTCGCCCACGCCTACCGCGCCACCGGCGGCCCCGGCCCGTTCACCGTGGCCACCGACGCCCGCCGCAAGGAGGTCTACTGGGCGCGCTACGCGGACGACGGCACCCGTACCGGCGGGCCTGCGGTGGACCGCCCGGCGGAGATCGCGGAGCAGGTCGCCGGGATGCCCGCGGTCGGTTCGGGCGCCGAGCTGTACCCGGAGGTCTTCCGCGACATCCGGCCGCCCGCCCTGGCCGACGCCGCCGCGCTGGCCGCCTTCGCCGTGGAGCGCCTGGCCGCCGGGGAAGAGCTGCTGCCGCCGCGGCCCCTCTATCTGCGCCGCCCCGACGCGCAGGTGCCGAAGAACTACAAGGTGGTCACCCCGCGGTGACCGCCGCCGCCGACCCGCAGACCACTGGCCGCACCGCCGTACTGCGCGAGATGCGCTGGTGGGACATCGACCCGGTGCTGGAACTGGAGCGTGCCCTCTTCCCGGAGGACGCCTGGTCGCGCGGAATGTTCTGGTCCGAGCTGGCGCACGCCCGTGGCCCCGGCGCCACCCGCCGCTATGTGGTCGCCGAGTCCGGCGGCCGGCTCCTCGGCTACGCGGGCCTCGCCGCGTCCGGCACCGCCCCCGACGGCACCCCGTCCGACGGCACGCCCCCGCCTCCGTCCGAGGGCGGCCCCGTCTCGGCCGATGTGCAGACCATCGCCGTCGCCCGTGAGCAGTGGGGGACCGGGCTCGGCGGCCGGCTGCTGGCTGAACTGCTGCGCCACGCGACGGCTTTCGAGGCGGCCGAGGTGCTGCTGGAGGTGCGGGTGGACAACGTCCGCGCCCAGAAGCTCTACCGGCGCTTCGGCTTCGAACCGGTCGGCCTGCGCCGCGGCTACTACCAGCCGGGCAATGTCGACGCCCTGGTCATGCGGCTCATCACGACCGGCGACCCCGCGGCACCCCCCGCCCACCCCGAGTAACGATCCACCAGGCCCCAAGGAACCGACACCCATGGCTGACTCACCCGCCCCACGCGCCGCCCGCGCCCCGCGCGAAGAGCCGCTGGTCCTCGGCATCGAGACGTCCTGCGACGAGACCGGAGTGGGCGTCGTCCGCGGCACCACCCTCCTCGCGGACGCCGTGGCCTCCAGCGTCGAGGAACACGCGCGCTTCGGCGGAGTGGTGCCCGAGGTCGCCTCCCGGGCACACCTGGAGGCGATGGTTCCGACGATCGAGCGGGCCCTGAAGGAAGCCGGGGTCGCCCCGTCCGACCTGGACGGCATCGCCGTCACCGCGGGCCCGGGACTGGCCGGCGCCCTGCTCGTCGGGGTCTCCGCCGCCAAGGCCTACGCGTACGCCCTGGGCAAGCCGCTCTACGGGGTCAACCACCTCGCCTCGCACATCTGCGTCGACCAGCTCGAACACGGCACGCTGCCCGAGCCGACGATGGCGCTACTGGTGTCCGGCGGGCACTCCTCGCTGCTGCTGTCCAGCGACATCACCTCCGATGTGCGGCCGATGGGCGCCACCATCGACGACGCGGCCGGCGAGGCCTTCGACAAGGTGGCCCGGGTGCTCGACCTGGGCTTCCCCGGCGGCCCCGTCATCGACCGCTACGCCCGCGAGGGAGACCCCGCCGCCATCGCCTTCCCCCGCGGCCTGACCGGACCGCGGGACGCCGCGTACGACTTCTCCTTCTCCGGGCTGAAGACGTCCGTGGCCCGCTGGATCGAGGCGAAGCGGGCGGCGGGCGAGGAGGTGCCGGTACGGGATGTGGCCGCGTCCTTCCAGGAGGCCGTGGTCGATGTGCTGACCCGCAAGGCGGTCCGCGCCTGCAAGGACGAGGGCGTGGACCATCTGATGATCGGCGGCGGGGTGGCGGCCAACTCGCGGCTGCGCGCGCTCGCCCAGGAGCGGTGCGAGGCGGCCGGGATCCGGCTGCGGGTGCCGCGTCCCAAGCTGTGCACGGACAACGGGGCGATGGTCGCGGCCCTCGGCGCGGAGATGGTGGCCCGCGGCCGTACCGCCTCCGACTGGGACCTGCCAGCGGACTCCTCGCTCCCGGTGACCGAGCCGCACGTCCCCGGCACGGGACACGGCCACACACACGGCCACGCACACACCCATGACCATGTGCACGAGCTGGCGAAGGACAACCTCTACTCATGACCGTGGCCCTGATGTGGGAGGCCCGAGCGGCGCACGGCCGCGGCCCCGAACTCCTCGACTGGGCCCGCGCCCGCACCCTCGACCCGGCCCCGCTCCGCCGCGAGACCCTCACCGCCCCCCGGGACCGCGTCCTGGTCATGACCTGGTGGGACGCCCCGTACGAGGCCGAGCTGCCGGAGCTGCCCGAGCCGCCCGCCGAACTGCTGTACCGCCCCCCGCACCGCTGGCGCTTCGAGACCGCCTGACCGGGCCCGCACACCGCCTCCGCGCTCGCCGCCGCGGAGGCTATCCTGCCGGGGCGCGGCGCGGGACCCCGGCGGGACCGGGGACGAGGGGGAGCGGATGAGCTGGTACTGGTGGATCCTGATCGTCTTCTGGATGGGCGGCTTCGGCTGGCTCGCCGACACTGTGCGCACCGCGATGCGCAACCGGCACGAACGCCGGATGGAGATGCTGGAGGCCCAGCGGGACGAGCGGCTGGCGGTGGAGGCGGCGCAGCGCCCGCCCGAGCCGGTCTGCGGCTGCACCCACCACCTCGCCAAGCACGACAAGCAGGGCGCCTGCCACGAGCGGGTCGAGGTGCCGACCGCCTGGGACGAGAACAAGAAGCCGGTCCGCTTCGAGTCCGGCACCTGCAACTGCCAGCAGTACGTGGGCCCGCAGCCCCTCTCCCAGGTCTACGCCGACGAACTCACCGACCTCGACTGACGCCGGGACAACGGGAGTTCAGACCGCGGCGGGCCGTCCGACCAACATGCTGGGCGCGCCGTCCACCCGGGTCAGGAAGACGGTCGCCGCGTTCGGGCCCTGCGGCCTGACCTTGCGGCGCAGCTCCTCCGGCTCGACCGCCGAGCCCCGCTTCTTCACCGTCAGCACCCCCACCCCCCGCTCCCGCAGCAGCGCCCGCAGCCGCTTCACCTGGAACGGCAGCACATCGGTGATCTCGTACGCGGTGGCGAAGCCGGTGGCGCGCAGGATGTCGGAGGTGACATAGGCGATGCTCGCGTCGAGCAGGCCGCCGTCTACCTCGCGGGCCGCCTCCGCGACCAGATGGGCACGGATCACGGCGCCGTCCGGCTCGTAGAGGTAGCGGCCCGGGGCGCGGACCGGCGGGTCGGGCAGGCCCGCTCCGGTGAGGGTGCGCGGGCCCGGCAGCAGGGTGGCGCGGACCGAGCCGGGGGAGGTGCCGAACCACAGCACGGCCTCCTTCACGTCCCCGCCGTCCGAGACCCACTCGGCCCCGGCGTCCTCCGGCACCGCCTCGTGCGGCACCCCGGGGGCGACCTTCAGCGCGGCGTACCGGGCGCCGCGCGCCAGCGCCACCGCCTGCGAGAGCGGCGGGGAGTACGCCTCCGGATCGAAGACGCGGCCCCGGCCGCCCCGCCGCGCCGGATCCACGAACACCGCGTCCCAGCCCGCGGTGTCCACCTCGGCGACATCCGCCTCCCGCACCTCGATCAGGTCCGCCAGGCCCAGCGCCTCGGCGTTGGCGCGGGCCACCGCGCAGGCCAGCGGGGAGCGGTCGACGGCGAGCACCCGGATCCCGGCGCGGGCCAGCGCGACGGCGTCACCGCCGATCCCGCAGCACAGATCGGCCACCGAGGACACGCCCAACTCCCGGAAGCGCTCGGCCCGGTGGCGGGCCACCGAGGCGCGCGTCGACTGCTCCACCCCGGCGGCGGTGAAGAACATCCGCTCCGCGTCCGCCGCCCCGAACTTCGCGGCGGCCCGCTGCCGCAGCCGGGCCTGCCCGAGCGCGGCGGAGACCAGGGCGGCGGGATGCTCGCGCCGCAGCCTGGTGGCGACGGCCAACTCCCGGGCCGGTTCGGTGCCTTGGACCGCCGCCAGCAGGGCGCGGCCCTCCTCGGTGCGCAGCGCGGCGAAGGCGGCGGTCTCGTCGGGCGAAGTGCGGTCGGTCACCCACCCATTGTGGGCCCCGTCCGGGGGCGCTCCGCGGGGGCCCCGCGACACGACACCCCGCACGCCACTGGCACTCCGCTTGACCGAGTGCTAATCGCAGTCATAGTCTCAGCTCTGGCACTCCCCACAGGAGAGTGCCAACTACGCGACAGGCAGGTCCGGCACCCGCGACGACGGATCCACCTGGTCGCCACCTCAGACAGTTAACCCCGTGAGATCTCCGAAGGGGGAGGTCGGATCGTGACGACCGCCAGCTCCAAGGTTGCCATCAAGCCGCTTGAGGACCGCATCGTGGTCCAGCCGCTCGACGCCGAGCAGACCACGGCTTCGGGCCTGGTCATTCCGGACACCGCGAAGGAGAAGCCCCAGGAGGGCGTCGTCCTCGCCGTCGGTCCGGGCCGTTTCGAGAACGGCGACCGTCTGCCGCTCGACGTCAAGACCGGTGACGTCGTGCTCTACAGCAAGTACGGCGGCACCGAGGTGAAGTACAACAACGAGGAGTACCTCGTCCTCTCGGCTCGCGACGTGCTCGCGATCATCGAGAAGTAACTCACCCGAGTTCCGTCTCTGCTTGCAGTTCCGCTTGCAGCTGCGCCCCTGGCCCCCGCGACCTAAGAAGCCGGGCGCCCGGGGCGCAGTTGGTTCAACCGAGTTCCGAGAGGGCTGAAACGCTCCCATGGCGAAGATCCTGAAGTTCGACGAAGACGCCCGTCGTGCCCTTGAGCGCGGCGTCGACAAGCTGGCCAACACGGTCAAGGTGACCATCGGCCCCAAGGGCCGCAACGTCGTCATCGACAAGAAGTTCGGCGCCCCCACCATCACCAACGACGGCGTCACCATCGCCCGCGAGGTCGAGGTCGAGGACCCGTACGAGAACCTCGGCGCGCAGCTCGTGAAGGAGGTGGCGACCAAGACCAACGACATCGCGGGTGACGGCACCACCACCGCCACCGTGCTCGCCCAGGCCCTCGTCAAGGAAGGCCTGCGCAACGTCGCCGCCGGCGCCTCCCCGGCCCTGCTCAAGAAGGGCATCGACGCCGCCGTCAAGGCCGTCTCCGACGACCTGCTCGCCACGGCCCGCCCGATCGACGAGAAGTCCGACATCGCCGCCGTCGCCGCGCTGTCCGCCCAGGACCAGCAGGTCGGCGAGCTGATCGCCGAGGCCATGGACAAGGTCGGCAAGGACGGCGTCATCACCGTCGAGGAGTCCAACACCTTCGGTCTGGAGCTCGACTTCACCGAGGGCATGGCCTTCGACAAGGGCTACCTGTCGCCGTACTTCGTCACCGACCAGGAGCGTATGGAGGCCGTCCTCGACGACCCGTACATCCTGATCCACCAGGGCAAGATCGCCTCCATCCAGGACATGCTGCCGCTGCTGGAGAAGGTCATCCAGGCCAACGCCTCCAAGCCGCTGCTGATCATCGCCGAGGACGTCGAGGGCGAGGCCCTCTCCACCCTCGTCGTCAACAAGATCCGCGGCACCTTCAACGCCGTCGCGGTGAAGGCCCCCGGCTTCGGCGACCGCCGCAAGGCGATGCTCGGCGACATGGCCACCCTCACCGGCGCCACCGTCATCGCCGAGGAGGTCGGCCTCAAGCTCGACCAGGCCGGCCTGGACGTACTGGGCACCGCCCGCCGCGTCACCGTCACCAAGGACGACACCACCATCGTCGACGGCGGCGGCAGCTCGGAGGACGTGGCCGGCCGCGTCAACCAGATCAAGGCCGAGATCGAGGCCACCGACTCCGACTGGGACCGCGAGAAGCTCCAGGAGCGCCTCGCGAAGCTGGCCGGCGGCGTCTGCGTCATCAAGGTCGGCGCCGCCACCGAGGTGGAGCTGAAGGAGAAGAAGCACCGCCTGGAGGACGCCATCTCCGCGACCCGCGCCGCGGTTGAGGAAGGCATCGTCTCCGGTGGCGGCTCCGCCCTGGTCCACGCCGTCAAGATCCTCGACGGCAACCTCGGCAAGGACGGCGACGAGGCCACCGGTGTCGCCGTGGTCCGCCGCGCCGCCGTCGAGCCGCTGCGCTGGATCGCCGAGAACGCCGGCCTTGAGGGCTATGTGATCGTCTCCAAGGTCGCCGAGCTCGACAAGGGCAACGGCTACAACGCGGCCACCGGCGAGTACGGCGACCTGGTCAAGGCCGGCGTCATCGACCCGGTCAAGGTCACCCGCTCCGCCCTGGAGAACGCGGCCTCCATCGCCTCCCTGCTGCTCACGACCGAGACCCTGGTCGTCGAGAAGCCGGCCGAGGAGGAGCCCGAGGCCGCCGGCCACGGTCACGGCCACGCCCACTGATCCACCCCGCGCACCGACCGAGGCCCGGTCCCCCTCACCAGGGGACCGGGCCTCAGCCCTTCCTCAACTCCCTTACTGCGGGCCGTACTTCCGCCCCGTCCGCGCACTGACCCCGCCCACCAGCCCCCGCGGGGCCAGCTTCGCCAGCCCCATCAGCGCCTTGTACCGCGGATCCGGAACGGACAGCGACCGCCCCCGCGCGAGATCCGCGAGCCCGGCCGCCACCACCTTGTCCGCGTCCAGCCACATCCACCCGGGAATGCTGTCCGTCCCCATCCCGGCCCGCTCATGGAACTCGGTCCGCACGAACCCGGGGCACAGCGCCATCAGCCGCACCCCCGACCCGGCCAGATCCCGCGCCGCGCCCTGAGTGAACTGCACCACCCACGCCTTCGACGCCCCGTACGTCCCACGCGGCACGAACGCGGCCACCGAGGCCACGTTCACCACACCACCGCGGCCCCGCTCCCGCATCGGCCCGGTCGCCGCGGACGTCAGCCGCAGCACCGCCTCGCAGTGCACCTTGAGCATGGTCAACTCGTCGGCCACGGGCACCTGGAGGAAGCGGCCCTTGTTGCCGAACCCGGCGTTGTTGACCAGCAGATCGACCGGGGCCCGCCCGTCCCCCAGTCGCTCGGCGACGGCCTCGATCCCTCCGTCCGTGGCCAGGTCGGCGGTCAGTACCTGCGCCTCCACCCCGTGCCGGTCGTGCAGTTCGGTGGCCTGGCCGCGGAGCCGTTCGGTGTCGCGGGCCACCAGGACCAGGTCGTGTCCGTCGGCGGCGAGCCGACGCGCGAAGGCCGCGCCGATCCCCGAGGTCGAGCCAGTGATCAGAGCCGTTGTCATGGCCCCAGGCTAGACGCTGCACCGGGCCCGACCGGACACGTCAACTCAGGCCCGCCCGGGCCCCGATGTACCGCAGCGCCGCCGCCCGCGCCTCGGAATGCAGCGCCGCCCCGGCGTCCAGCAGCCGCGGCAGCAGCTCCCGTTCGGTGGTCATGGCACGGAAGTGCACGGCCACGGTGACCTGGTGGCGGGGCCGGTGCAGCACCTCGATCGGGTCGCCGGCCCGGATCTCCCCCGGCTCGACCACCCGCAGATAGGCGCCCGGCGACGCGGCCCGAGTGAAACGCCGCACCCACCCCGGCTCACCGAGACGACCGGCGAACGTACGGCAGGGGACGCGCCCACTGGTCACCTCCAGTACCGGGCCGCCGCCGATCCGCCAGCGCTCACCGATGAGGACGGCGGCCAGATTGAGGCCCCCGGTGGTGAGGTTCTCGCCGAAGTGACCGTTGGGCAGGGGCCGGCCGAGCGCCTCCTGCCAGGAGTCGAGCTCCTCCCGGGCGAAGGCGTACACGGCCTGCTCGTCACCCCCGTGATGCCGCGTATCGCAGACCGCGTCCCCCGCCAGCCCACTGCCACCGACCCCCTTCGGCCCCGGAGCGGCCACCCGCACCGGCCCGTCGACCGGCCGCTTGTCGATACCGCTGAGCCCCTCCGGCTGACCGGTGTACGGCACGCGCCGAGCACGCCCGAGGTTCAACGACAACACCCGCCCCGACCGCCCCACCACCACCCTGCCCGCATCGTCCTCTACGTCCCTTTTCTCCATGTCCTCAGTCTCGGGTGCAGGCCCCTGGAGCCGCCACCTAAAAGCGGCTGCCCATGATCGGGGTGCGGTCCCAAGCACCACTTATGCTGGAACGGTGATCGAAGCCCGCCACCTCCGCGTCCTGCGCGCCGTCGCCGCCGCCGGCTCGTTCTCCGCCGCCGCCCGCGAACTGGGCTGCACCCAGCCCGCCGTGAGCCAGCAGATGAAGGCCCTGGAAACCTCCGCGGGCACCCCGCTGCTGATCCGCGCCGGCCGCGAAATGCGCCTCACGGAAGCCGGCGAAGCACTCGTACGGCACGCGGCGGGCGTCCTCGCCGGACTCACCGCGGCCGAGGAGGAAGTAGCGGCCATCGCCGGGCTGCGCGCCGGCCGGGTCCGCCTCGTCTCCTTCCCCAGCGGCAGCTCCACCCTGGTCCCCGCGGCCCTCGCCGCCCTCCGCGCCGCCCACCCCGGCACCCGCGTCTCCCTCGTCGAAGCGGAACCCCCGCGCTCGGTGGAGATGCTCCGCGCCGGCGACTGCGACATCGCCCTCGCCTTCCGCTACGAAGGCACCCGCACCGAAGGCGCCCGTACCGACGCCGCTGAGGACTGGGGCGACCTCGTGGCACGCCCCCTGCTCGCCGACCGGCTGGTGGGCCTGGTCCCGGAAACCCACCGGCTGGCCGGCAAGGAGTCGGTGGCGATCGAGGAACTCTCCCAGGACCCGTGGATCGTCGGCTGCCCCCGCTGCCGCAGTCAACTGATCGAGGTCTGCCGAAGCGCCGGCTTCGCCCCCCGCATCGACTTCGCCACCGACGACTACCCGGCAGTCGCAGGCCTCGTCGCCGCCGGCCTCGGAGTCGCCGTACTACCCGGCCTCGCCCTGCAATCGGTACGCACCGAGGGCCTCCGCACGGTGGCGGTGAACCCCGCGGTACGCCGCGAGGTGGTCGCCCTCACCCTCCCCGACCTGGCCCGAGTCCCCGCCGTAGCGGCCACCCTGGACCACTTGGAGCGCACGGCGGGACGGTGAGCGTTTCGTTGCGGGGCGCGCTCGCGGAGATATCGGCGGGTGCGGGGTTCGGCTGGGCGCGGAGCACTGCTCACAGCCGGGATAACCGCTCTCGAAGTGGAGCGCCGCTCTCTCAAAGTGGAGCGCTGCTCGCAAGCCAGAGCGCCGATCACGAACGGGAGCACCGCTCACGTAAGAGAGCGCCGTTCATATAGGAGAGCGCCGCTCACGTAGGAGAGCACCGCTCGCATCCCGGAGTGCCGCCCCGAATCAGAGCACCCCCCATCGACATCAACACAGGCCGGAGCACCGCTCACGAACCCCGTGGACAGGTCATGCAGAAACGTTCCTTCACAAGTGGCGAGGCGTGATCGTCAAGCTTGGTGCAGGCCGGGGCCGCCGGACGGCGAGGTCGCGGGGGCGCTGGAGGCGGTGGCCGGGACCAGTCGGTTGCGGGCCCGCCCCATCAGCTCCTCGCGCTCGTCCTCGGTCAGCCCGCCCCACACCCCGTACGGCTCTCGTACGGCCAGCGCGTGGGCGGCGCATTCCGAGCGCACGGGGCAGCGCATACAGACCTCCTTGGCCGAGTTCTCGCGTGCACTCCGGGCCGCTCCGCGTTCGCCCTCCGGGTGGAAGAAGAGGGAGCTGTCCACTCCGCGGCACGCGGCGAGGAGCTGCCAGTCCCACAGATCTGCGTTCGGGCCGGGAAGGCGGGAGAAATCTGCCATTACGTGTCCCCTCGTGCCGTTGTGGCCGCTCTGGCGCCGCCGGTGCCCACGACCGTACATCTACTGTCGAAGGAGATGAAAATATGACTCTTTGCGAATCTAGCCTCAGACACCAGGAAAGTGAAAGAAAACCAGCTAAATGGGGCATGACTCTCCAGGCGGTCCACGCTGACCTGCGGCCTCTTGCTGTGTCCGACCCCTCACGTAGAGTGCCGAAGGCAGCTGAACGACCCGTAACTCTTTCGAGTGACCGTCGTTGAGAGTGCGGAAGCGGTTGAAGGAAGAAGCGCTCGGGCAGGTGTCCGAGCGTGTCAACCGCAGAGGTGACGATTCGTACCAGCCTGGAGGCTCAAGGTGACGCGCATCAGCTGCGGAGGACGGTCATGACTTCCGTTCTCGTATGTGACGACTCCCCGCTTGCCCGAGAGGCGCTCCGCCGCGCGGTTGCAACCGTGCCCGGTGTGGAGCGCGTGACGACCGCGGCCAACGGCGAGGAAGTCCTCCGCCGCTGGGGCGCCGATCGATCCGACCTGATCCTGATGGATGTGCGTATGCCGGGACTCGGTGGAGTGGAGACCGTCCGCCGGCTCCTCTCGGCCGACCCGGGCGCCCGCATCATCATGCTCACCGTCGCCGAGGACCTGGACGGTGTGGCGCTCGCCGTCGCCGCCGGCGCCCGCGGGTACCTGCACAAGGACGCCTCGCGCGCCGAGCTGCGGGCCACCGTCACGCAGGCCCTCGCCGACCCGACCTGGCGGCTGGCCCCGCGCCGGCTGCGTTCCGCGGAGATGGGTGCGGCGCCGACCCTGACGGCCCGTGAGATCCAGGTCCTCGAAGGTATGAGCCACGGCCGCTCCAACGCGGAGATCGGCCGGGAGCTCTTCCTCTCCGAGGACACCGTCAAGACGCACGCCAGGCGGCTGTTCAAGAAGCTCGGCGCCTCGGACCGGGCACACGCGGTGGCGCTCGGCTTCCGTTGGGGCCTGGTCCGCTGAGTGTGCTGTGCCGGGAGTTTCCCGACCCCCGCCTGCCGTCGGGTGGGCGGGGCAGTTGTGAACTCCTTCGCCGCCAGGGCCGTCCGGCTCGGCTCCGCGACCTGTGATGCGACGGCCGCGGTGCGGCCGTCGGGCCTGCCGCGGCGGGGTGCCGCACGCTCCGGTCGGTCGCGGCTTGCCATGCTTCGGCGCCGATGCCGCATCCTTGAGGTGTGGAGTTCCTCGGGGTTGCAGTTTTCGAGGGTGCCGAGGGCGTCGAGCGTGAGGGGAGGGCGCAGCGGATGAGTACCGGCGCACCTGCGCATAACGCTTCGGTGCACAACTACGGACGTGGTGCCGCGGAGCGAACGGCGGCGGGGCACCATGGTCCGATGCGTGAGGACGGGACGGCGGGCGCCCAGGGGGGCATCGGTGCGCTCGTCCATCGCGCGGTGGAGGGGGACGAGCAGGCCACGCACGACCTGCTGGCGCATGTGCACCCGCTGGCGCTGCGCTACTGCCGCACCCGGCTGTCCCGACTCCCCGGTGACGCACGGCACTTCGTGGAGGACCTGGCGCAGGAGGTCTGTGTCGCGGTGCTGCTCGCGCTGCCGCGCTACAAGGACACCGGCCGGCCTTTCGAGGCTTTTGTCTTCGCCATCGCCGCGCACAAGGTGGCCGATCTCCAGCGGGCCGCGATGCGGCATCCCGGTTCGACGGCGGTGCCCTCCGACGAGATGCCGGAGCGGGCCGACGATTCGCTCGGCCCCGAGGAGCGCGCCCTGCTCAGCAGCGACGCGGAGTGGGCGAAGAAGCTGCTGGCCAACCTTCCGGAGAACCAGCGCGAACTGCTGCTGCTGCGGATCGCCGTCGGCCTCACCGCGGAGGAGACCGGCCAGATGCTCGGTATGTCCCCGGGCGCCGTCCGCGTCGCCCAGCACCGCGCACTCAGCAGACTGCGGGCGCTGGCGGAGCAGTGAGTACGCAGCTGTGACCGCGGAGCCGGGGGCCGGTGACGGCTGAGCGGTGGTGAGGCGAGCCCGGTCCGGTGGAGTAGCGCGCTGGCGCAGTGCTGCGGTCCGAGGCGCGGGAGGATCGTACGAAGATCCTTGGTGATCTTGCTCGTGGAATGGGACGGCCCGGTTGGCCGTTAGCATGGACATCCGCACCGATCAAGGCCATTGGGGAAGGTGTCATGACTGCTCACATCGACGGAGTGCCCGGAAAATTCGCGACACTCGGGCTGACCTACGACGATGTGCTGCTGCTGCCCGGCGCGTCCGACATGGCGCCGGACCAGATCGACACCGCCTCGCAGATCTCCCGCAATGTCAGGGTCAACATCCCGCTGCTGTCCGCCGCGATGGACAAGGTCACCGAGTCCCGGATGGCGATCGCCATGGCCCGGCAGGGCGGCGTGGGCGTGCTGCACCGGAATCTCTCCATCGCCGACCAGGCCAACCAGGTCGACCTGGTGAAGCGCTCCGAGTCCGGCATGGTCACCGACCCCATCACCGTGCACCCCGACGCCACCCTCGGTGAGGCCGACGCGATCTGCGCCAAGTTCCGCATCAGCGGCGTGCCGGTCACCGATGGCGCGGGCAAGCTGCTCGGCATCGTCACCAATCGCGATATGGCCTTCGAGTCGGACCGCTCCCGCCAGGTGCGCGAGGTCATGACGCCGATGCCGCTGGTCACCGGCAAGGTCGGGATCTCCGGTGTGGATGCCATGGAGCTGCTGCGCCGCCACAAGATCGAGAAGCTGCCGCTGGTCGACGACGCCGGTGTGCTCAAGGGCCTCATCACCGTCAAGGACTTCGTGAAGGCCGAGAAGTACCCGAACGCGGCCAAGGACTCCGAGGGCCGGCTGCTCGTCGGCGCCGCGGTCGGTGTCGCGGGTGACGCCTTCGAGCGCGCGCAGGCCCTCGTCGAGGCCGGTGCCGACTTCATCGTGGTGGACACCGCGCACGGCCACTCCCGACTGGTCGGCGACATGGTGTCCAAGATCAAGTCGAATGCCTCCGGTGTCGACGTCATCGGCGGCAACATCGCCACCCGGGACGGCGCCCAGGCCCTGATCGAATCCGGTGTCGACGGCATCAAGGTCGGCGTCGGCCCCGGCTCCATCTGCACCACCCGCGTCGTCGCCGGTATCGGAGTCCCGCAGGTCACCGCCATCTACGAGGCCTCGCTCGCCGCCAAGGACGCCGGTGTCCCGGTCATCGGCGACGGCGGCCTCCAGTACTCGGGCGACATCGCCAAGGCGCTGGTGGCCGGCGCCGACACGGTGATGCTGGGTTCGCTGCTCGCCGGCTGCGAGGAGTCCCCGGGCGAACTGCTCTTCATCAACGGCAAGCAGTTCAAGTCGTACCGCGGGATGGGCTCGCTGGGGGCCATGCAGACGCGGGGCGAGCAGAAGTCGTTCTCCAAGGACCGGTACTTCCAGGAGGGTGTCGCCTCCGACGAGAAGCTGGTGCCCGAGGGCATCGAGGGCCAGGTGCCCTACCGCGGTCCGCTCTCCGCCGTGGTCCACCAACTCGTGGGCGGGCTGCGGCAGTCGATGTTCTACGTGGGCGGGCGTACCGTGCCGGAGCTCCAGGATCGCGGGCGGTTCGTGCGGATCACCTCCGCGGGTCTCAAGGAGAGCCACCCGCACGACATCCAGATGACCGTCGAAGCGCCGAACTACAACGGCCGCGGCTGACCTCCGTCCCCGACTAGACCGGGGCGGCACCGGCCGGACACCGCACCCCGCGGGTCCCGGTTTCCCGGCGCCGCCCCTCGGCATGTGTCGGGGATACTGGAAGGCGCTGACACGCACAGGGAAAGGCCACACACGTGACTGAGATCGAGATCGGGCGCGGCAAGCGCGGCCGCCGGGCGTACTCCTTCGACGACATCGCCATCGTCCCGAGCCGCCGCACCCGGGACCCGAAGGAGGTCTCGATCGCCTGGCAGATCGACGCCTACCGTTTCGAACTGCCCTTCCTGGCCGCTCCCATGGACTCCGTGGTCTCCCCGCAGACCGCGATCCGCATCGGCGAGCTGGGCGGCCTCGGCGTCCTCAACCTGGAGGGCCTGTGGACCCGGTACGAGGACCCGCAGCCGCTGCTTGACGAGATCACGGAGCTGCCCACGGAGAGCGCCAGCCGGCGGCTCCAGGAGATCTACGAGGCGCCGATCCGCGAAGAGCTGATCGGGCAGCGCATCAAGGAGGTCCGCGACTCGGGTGTGGTCACCGCGGCGGCGCTCTCCCCGCAGCGCACTGCCCAGTTCTCCAAGGCCGTTGTCGACGCCGGGGTGGACATCTTCGTGATCCGCGGCACCACGGTCTCCGCGGAGCATGTCTCCGGCGCCGCCGAACCGCTCAACCTCAAGCAGTTCATCTACGAGCTGGACGTTCCCGTCATCGTCGGCGGCTGCGCCACCTACACCGCGGCGCTGCACCTCATGCGGACCGGTGCCGCGGGTGTCCTGGTCGGCTTCGGAGGTGGTGCCGCGCACACGACGCGCAATGTGCTCGGTATCCAGGTGCCGATGGCGACCGCCGTCGCGGATGTGGCCGCCGCCCGCCGCGACTACATGGACGAGTCCGGTGGCCGTTATGTGCATGTCATCGCTGACGGTGGGGTCGGCTGGTCCGGCGACCTGCCGAAGGCCATCGCCTGCGGTGCGGACTCCGTGATGATGGGCTCGCCGCTGGCCCGTGCCACCGATGCGCCGGGACGGGGCCACCACTGGGGCATGGAGGCGGTGCACGAGGAGGTGCCGCGCGGCAAGAAGGTCGGCCTCGGCACCGTCGGCAGCATCGAGGAGGTCCTCACCGGTCCCTCGCACACTCCGGACGGTTCGATGAACTTCTTCGGTGCGCTGCGCCGGTCGATGGCCACCACCGGGTACAGCGAGCTGAAGGAGTTCCAGCGGGTGGAGGTCACCGTCTCGCCCGCACAGCACAAGCGCTGACAGCGGAGACGACCGACTGCTCCGACGGCCGGGCGCGGGGACGGACCCTGCGGCCCGGCCGTTCCGCGCCCCGGATGCGGTCAGGCGGCGGACGCTCCGGTGCTCAGGCCGCGGACTTCTTCGCGGCGCCGAACGCGGCGAACGCGGCTATCGCGAAGAACACGAAGCTCATCCCGTCCGCATCGGCCTTCCACGCCTCGTGCACCAGCGAGAAGTGCTGGAAGAACAACTCGGAGAAACCCACGTTGAGTTGCTTGGCGCCTATCATCGCCTCGCCGATCATCTGCCCCAGATACACGGAGCCCAGCGCGACAAGGGCGGACACCACGGGCAGTGCCATATTGCGGCCGCCGACCTTGCCCGCGCCGAGGCCGACGATGAAGCCGACGCCGATCGCGGCGTACCCGATCTCGTGCTTGGTGAGGCCGACGATCAGGCCGTACGCCGCGGCCGCGATCAGACCTGCGGCGATGGCGGCGACCACTCCCAGGCCCATGTTGCCCGTGGCCGGAGGCGGTGGCATGGGGGCGAACCCGGGGCCTGGCTGCTGCTGCGGGAAGGCCTGGTAGGGCGCGCCGGGTGCCTGCTGCGGCGGGTAGGGCGCGGGGCTGCCGGGCTGCTGGCCGTACGGTTGGGCCCCGGGCTGCTGGCCGTACGGGTTCCCGTCGGGTGGCTGCGGTGGTACGGGCTGGCCCATGGTGTGATCCCCCTGTGGTGCGTGCGGTGCTCGCACGTATGTGCAAGTGCTGCCGCACAGTAGCAGGAGGGGACGACACCGACCGGGGCCTGTGGACAGCCGCTCTGATCGGTCACGGACGGGTGAGAGACGGCCTGTGGACAATGGTTCCCGGACCGGCTCTGAGCACGGTGAACCGGTGGCCCTGTGGACAACCGGGGCGGGCCCGCACGGCGGCGGTACCGTCGGTGGTCAGTGGCGGTGGCCGAAGACGGGATCAGGGGCGGTGGGCGAAGTGACGCGCAGTGGCGATGGTCAGAGGCGGTGGGCGGAGCCGGCCGGGGTCGCGCCGCGGGTGTCGAGCAGGAGCTGGGCCTTCACGGAGAGACCTTGCAGGTCGTACACGCGGTGCTGCTGGAGGAGCAGGGTGAGGTCGGCGCCCGCGGCCGCCTCGTAGAGGGAGTCGGCCCGGGGGACGGGGCGGTCCAGGACGGTCCAGGCCGGCACATGCGGGTCGTGGTAGCTGACGGCGGCGCCGAGTTCCATCAGGCGCAGCGCGATCTCCCTTGCGGGGGCGCCCTGTTGGTCGGGCAGGTCCGGCTTGTAGGTGACGCCGAGCAGCAGCACCCGGGCGCCGCGGGCCGACTTGCCGTGCTCGTTGAGCAGCGCCGCGGCCCGGCGTACCACGTACTGCGGCATATGGTCGTTGACCTGCTGGGCCAGTTCCACCATGCGCAGTGAGCGGGCCGCGTGCGGGGGGCCGGAGAGGTGCTGGGGGAGGCTGTGGCCGCCGACGCCGGGTCCGGGACGGAAGGCCTGGAAGCCGAACGGCTTGGTCTCGGCGCAGCGGATGACGTCCCACAGATCTACGCCCAGGTCGTGGCAGAGCACCGCCATCTCGTTGACGAGCGCGATATTGACGTGCCGGAAGTTGGTTTCGAGGAGGTGGACGGTCTCGGCCTCGCGGGGGCCGCGGGCGCGGACCACCTTGTCGGTGAGCCTGCCGTAGAACGCGGCGGCGGATTCGGTGCAGGCGGGGGTGAGGCCGCCGATGACCTTGGGAGTGGCGGCGTAGCCGTGGGTGCGGTTGCCGGGATCGGTGCGTACCGGGGAGTGGGCGAGGTGGAAGTCGCGGCCGGCGCGCAGACCTGAGCCCTCTTCGAGGAGGGGCAGCAGCAGGCCTTCGGTGGTGCCGGGTGGAACGGGCGACTCCAGGATGACGGTGGTGTGCGGGCGGAGCCGGGCGGCGAGGGTGCGGGCGGCGTGGGCGACGTGGGTCAGATCCGGGGAGCCATCGGCGCCGGGTGGCACGGGGACGCAGATCACGGCGGTACGCACCCGTCCGAGCTGGGCCGGGTCGGTGCCGGGCCGGAAGCCGCCGGAGGCGATACGGCGCAGGTCGGCGGTGGTGAGCAGGCCGCCTCGGCGGGGGAGCGCGGAGGGCTCTGCGGTGCCGCGCGGGCCCGGGGTTTCGGTGGCCGGCTCGTAGCCGAGGGTGGGGATGCCGGCGGCGACAGCGGCCTGGGCGAGCGGCAGACCGAAGTGGCCGAGTCCGATGACGGCGAGATCAGCGGGCATTGGTAAGCCGTCCTTCCCAGTAACCGGAGCGCTGGATTCACGCAAGTCCTGTGGACAGGGTGGACCAGCGCACAGTCAGACTAGGAGTAAATATGAACGTTCTGTCGCATTTCGGGATGGTGATTCCACCGGTGTTGGGCAGGTGCCGGACTCAGAGTTATCCACAGATCACCGGAGCGTGGTGGCCGATGTCGGTCCGCACCGTCAGAATCTTGGGCATGGGGGTCTCGTAAGCGGGGCACCCGGCGGCGACGACGGGCGTGCCGTGACGCGACTGAGGACGGAGGCGGCGGTGAGGACAGCGAAACTGGGACCGGCGGAGCGCGCCGAGTCACTGGCGACCATGGCCGAGCAAGAACTGGACGTTTTGGTGGTGGGAGCCGGCGTGGTCGGTGCGGGCACCGCGCTCGACGCGGCCACCCGCGGCCTGAACACCGGACTCGTGGAGGCGCGTGACTGGGCGTCGGGCACTTCGAGTCGATCCAGCAAACTGATCCACGGCGGCCTCCGCTATCTCGAAATGCTGGACTTCGCACTGGTCCGCGAGGCACTCAAGGAGCGCGGCCTGCTCCTCGAACGGATCGCACCCCACCTCGTCAAGCCGGTGCCCTTCCTCTACCCCTTGCAACACAAGGGCTGGGAGCGGCTCTACGCGGGCTCCGGCGTCGCCCTCTACGACGCCATGTCCATGGCCCGCGGGCACGGCAGAGGCCTGCCCATGCACCGGCATCTGACCCGCCGCCACGCGCTTCAGGTCGCCCCCTGCCTCAAAAAGGACGCCCTGGTCGGCGCCCTCCAGTACTACGACGCGCAGATGGACGACGCGCGATATGTGGCCACCCTGGTGCGCACCGCCACCGCCTACGGCGCCAAGACCGCCAACCGGGCCCGGGTCACCGGCTTCCTACGGGAGGGCGAGCGGGTGGTCGGCGCCCGCGTGGAAGACCTGGTGGACGGCGGCACCTACGAGATCCGCGCCAAGCAGGTGGTGAACGCCACCGGAGTGTGGACCGACGATACCCAGGCCCTGGTGGGCGAGCGCGGCCAGTTCCACGTCCGCGCCTCCAAGGGCATTCACCTGGTGGTGCCCAAGGATCGCATCCACTCCACCACCGGCCTCATCCTGCGCACCGAGAAGAGCGTCCTCTTCGTCATCCCCTGGGGCCGGCACTGGATCATCGGCACCACCGACACCGACTGGGACCTCGACAAGGCTCACCCCGCGGCCTCCAGCGCCGACATCGACTACCTCCTCGAACATGTCAACTCCGTCCTCGCCGTCCCCCTCACCCGGGACGACGTGGAGGGCGTCTACGCGGGACTGCGGCCGTTGCTCGCCGGGGAGTCCGACGCCACCAGCAAGCTGTCCCGGGAGCACACCGTCGCCCACCCCGCCCCGGGCCTGGTGGTCGTGGCCGGCGGCAAATACACGACGTACCGGGTGATGGCGAAAGACGCGGTGGATGAGGCGGTCCACGGTCTGGACCAGCGAGTCGCGGAGTGCGTCACGGAGGACATCGCGCTGCTCGGCGCCGAGGGGTACCGCGCGCTGTGGAACGCGCGGGCACGGATCGCGGCGCGTACCGGCATCCATGTGGCCCGCGTGGAACACCTGCTCAACCGCTACGGCTCGCTCACCGAGGAACTGCTCGACCTGATCGCCGAAGACGAGTCCCTGGCCGCGCCGCTCCAGGGCGCCGACGACTACCTCCGCGCCGAGGTCGTCTACGCCGCCTCCCACGAAGGCGCCCGTCATCTGGACGATGTGCTGACCCGGCGGACGCGGATCTCCATCGAGACCTTCGACCGGGGCACCCGCTGCGCCCTGGAGGCCGCCGAGCTGATGGCTCCGGTACTGGGCTGGGACAAGGACCGGATCGCGCGAGAGGTGGAGCACTACGAGAAGAGAGTGGAGGCGGAGCGGGAGTCGCAGCGCCAGCCGGACGACCTGACGGCGGACGCGGCACGGCTGGGCGCACGGGACATCATCGCCGGGTAGGTGGGGCGGGACGGGGTGGGGCGCCGGGTTGGTCGGGGGTGGTCTCTCTCCCCCCGGGTGGGGCGCGCCTGGTTCGTTCCGGGGCCGGCGGCGGTCTGCTCCGGTGCCACCTGTAGCCGCTCTGGTCCCGCCCGGTCCACCGCGGTCCCGGTTGTCCTGGTTCCGTTCGCCCCGGCTCGGACTGCTCCCGGGTGCGGTCTGGCGGTGACTCGGCGCTGAGCGGGCGGAGGCAGGCGGGCGCGGGTGCCGGTCTGCGCGCTGGGCCGAACTCCGCGGTGGGCTGGGCGGGTTCGGGTCGGACGGTTCGGCGCGGGTGGGTGCCGTGTCCGGGGCGCCGACCCTGGCTCGGGGCTGGCCAGCGGGTTAGGCCACCGTGTCCAGGCGGTGAGCGAGGTGCCGTCTGGCGTCTGTGGCTTGGGTGTTGGGCACCCTGGCGGGGACTTGTGGGGGAGGGGTGGGGCGGGGAGGGGGAGGGGGGAGCCCCCCCAAAAGGACACCCCCTCCCCAAGACACCCCTCGGGCCCCCAGCAAGGGACCCCCCAGCAAATGAGAACCCCCTCCCCCCAACTCCCTTCAGTGGCCGCAGAGATGGCAAGGAGCAGCGGGGCAACCGGTTCGGCTCTTGCTCTTGTTGGCGGTCGGGGGAAGAGTGGCATCGGTGGTCGGTTGCCGGGGGTGTGGGCTGCCAGGGGACCGGTCCGGTAGGACCATGACCAGGAGTACGACTCGAACTAGGGCCACGACTCAGGACCACGACCTGAAGTACCACCGAAAGCACAGCCCGAAGTACCACTTGAAATACGACCTGAAGTACGACCTGAAGTATGGCCAGCGGTGCCCGAAGTACGGGCATGAGGGGCGTCCGTTTGTTCGGCCGGGGGTGCCTGCCGGGTGTAGCTCATCGTGTGGGATGGGCGACCCTGGGCACCGGACGGTCCCCGCGTGGGGGACAATGGAGGCTCTGTCGGGGCGGGTTGCAGAGGGGACGCATGTCGGAGGCGGAGCAGGCGGGGGAAGCCCGTCAGGACAAGGACGCACCTCTCCTCGCCGGGCGCTACCGGTTGGGGGAGGTCCTCGGCCGCGGCGGCATGGGCACGGTCTGGCGGGCGTTGGACGAGGTCCTCGGCCGTACGGTCGCGGTGAAGGAGCTGCGGTTTCCCTCCAGCGTCGATGAGGACGAGAAGCGGCGGCTGATCACTCGTACCCTGCGCGAGGCGAAGGCTATTGCGCGGATCAGCAACACCAGTGCGGTGACGGTGTATGACGTGGTCGACGAGGACGACCGGCCGTGGATCGTGATGGAGTTGGTGGAGGGCAAGTCGCTGGCGGAGGTCATTCGCGAGGACGGGCTGCTCACCCCGAAGCGGGCCGCCGAGGTGGGCCTCGCCATTCTTGACGTGCTGCGTTCCGCGCACCGTCAGGGCATTCTGCACCGGGATGTGAAGCCGTCCAACGTCCTCATCGCGGAGGACGGCCGGGTGGTTCTCACGGACTTCGGTATCGCGCAGGTCGAGGGGGATCCGTCGATCACGTCCACCGGGATGCTGGTCGGCGCGCCTTCGTATATCTCGCCGGAGCGGGCCCGGGGGCACAAGCCGGGGCCTGCCGCCGACCTCTGGTCTCTGGGCGGTCTGCTGTATGCGGCCGTGGAGGGCACCCCGCCCTATGACAAGGGTTCCGCGATCGCCACGTTGACGGCGGTGATGACGGAGTCGGTGGAGAAGCCCAAGAACGCGGGGCCGCTGCTGGAGAAGGTCATCTACGGCCTGCTCGTCAAGGACCCGGATCGGCGTCTTGACGATGCGGGTGCCCGCGCCATGCTCACCGAGGTGCTGACCACGCCGGAGCCGTCCGCCGAGCGGGACGACGCCACCAAGTCGCTGCCGGTGGTCGGCCCGGGGCCCGAGGACGAGGGTCCGGCGGGTCGGTCCGACGGGCGGCGGTCCGAGGAGGCGCCGGGGCCGCGGCTGCGTGGTGCGTTGCGCTCCGTGCGCAAGGCCGCCGCTGCGGCGACGGGGGCGAAGGCTGCCGGGGCGAAGGCGGCCGGTGGCCGTCACCGGCCAAGTCCCGCCGCGGCCGCTCCGGTTGTGCCGCCCCCGCCCGCGGTTCCGCCGACCGGTGCGGGCAGCGGGGCGGGGGCTGCCGAGGCTTCCGCGGGGTCCGGGACGGTGCCCGATCCGCGTGCGGCGATGGGTACTTCGGGGCTCTCATCGGTCGGGGCGGCGGGGACCTCCGGTGCTGCCGGGACCACTGACGACTCCGGGGCCACCGGGGCTGCCGGGGCTCAGGACGGTGACGGAACGACCAAGGGCGCCGCGGGTTCGGTTGCCGCAGTCGGTTCCGGGAAGGGGGCCGCCGGATCCGTGGAGTCGGCCAAGTCGGCTGGCTCGCCCGGGATTTCGGGTGCTGACAAGTCCGATGCGGACCAGGCGTCCCATGGCACCGGGAACGCGGCGGGTGACTCGGCCGGGCGGTCTTCGCGCTCCCGTGCCGGGGTGCCGCTGGCCAAGAAGGGCGCCAAGAAGGGAAGCGCGGTCGCCGCAACAGCCGTGGGCGCGGCGGCAGTCGAGGGCACGGCGGCAGCCTCCGCCCCGGCCACCGGCACACCCGCCACCTCAACCTCCGAAGCCACCTCACCCCCCGAAGCCACCGCAACACCGGCGACTTCGGCCCCGGCGACTTCGGCCCCGGCCACCCCCTCCCCCCTCTCCGCTCCCGTTCCAGCCGAGGCCTCCGCGGATGCCGCCCTTGGCTCGGCCGGGGCGGTCACGGTGCCGCCTCCGCCGCAGGGGGCGCCGGGTGGTGGGTCCCGTGGTGGGGCGAAGGCGTCGATCACCGATGTGGTGTCGCGCCGGTCGCTGGTGGTGATCGCGCTGGTGGCGGTGCTCGCCGTGATCGGTACCGTGCTCGCGGTCACGCTGGGGAACGACGACGGGACCAAGGGCGGCCACCAGGGAGGGGATACCTCGACCAGCGGTGGCGCCGCTTCCGGTGGTACCGGTGGCCAGGCCGACGGTTCCGGTGGGAAGGGCGACGGCAAGGACACCGGCCACGGTACCGACAAGGGCAGCGGCGGCCAGGACTCCGGCTCGGGTGACCACTCCGGGGACCCGGACTCCGGCAAGGGCGCCGACCCGGGCCGGGACGGCTCCGGGGGCTCCGGTGGCGGTTCGGGCGACGACTCGATCACCACGTACCGTCATGCGCAGGGGTTCTCCATCGGGCTGCCCGCGGGCTGGAAGTACGAGAAGACCGATGGTGCCGGGGCGCGGTTCACAGGGCCCGACCAGCAGAAGCTGCTGGTGGGGTGGACGACCTCGCCCAAGGCCAATCCGGTGCTCGACTGGCGTCGGCAGGAGCGGGACATGCGGCGGTCCCAGTACCACCGCATCCGGATCGAGGGGCTGGACTACCGCGGTTGGCCGGCGGCGGACTGGGAGTTCACCTATGTCGAGTCGGGCACCAAGTTCCGTAGCGTGGACCGCGGTTTCGTGGTGGGGCCCAAGCTGGGTCATGCCCTGATGTACACGGCGAAGGCCGGTAGTTGGGGCGACTCGGTGCGGAAGGACACCTGGCGCACCTTCACCCGTTCCTTCAAGCCCAAGTCCTGATCGCCGGTGGCTGGTTCGGGCCGGTCCTGGCCCGAACCGGCCGGTGGGCGGGGCGGGATCACGGATCCGGTCGGTACCTCATGGGCGGGGCACGTATCGTGAAGGTCTGCGGACCGTACGCAGTCGAGCGCTGTCGGATTGCGGTCCGGAGGTTTCACAACCGGGCGGCAGGCGAATGGAATTGACCACCGGGCGGATGAATCCGGATCGGCAGGCGGACGGGGGAGGGCACTGTGGAGGAGTACGCGGGCCGGGTCCTCGCCGACCGCTATCGGCTGCCGCTGCCGCCGTCCGAGGAGTACGACTTCGCGCAGACCACGGCCTTTGACACCTACAGCGGGCAGGAGGTGCTGGTCCGGCAGGTGCCGCTGCCCGAGGTGGTCGAGGCGGAGGTGCTGGACGAGGGCGACGGGTACGGGGGGCGCGGTACCGGTGTCGCGCGGACCGACAGCGGCGCGCTGCGCACCTCCTCCGATCCGGCGGTCCGGCGCGCCATCGAGGCGGCGCAGGCCGCCGCGCAGCTTCCCGACCATCCGCTGCTCGACCAGGTCTTCGATGTGTTCGCGGAGGGCGGTTCGCTGTGGGTGGTCAGTGAGGTGGTGGCAGCGCGGCCGCTCGCCGCGCTGCTCGCCGACCGGACGCTGTCGCCGTACCGTGCGGCGGAGGTCGCGGCCGATGTGCTGACCGCGATGCGGGCGCTGCACGCGCATGGCTGGGTGCATCGCAACATCACCGCGCACACGGTCCTGGTCTGCGACGACGGGCGGACCCTGCTCACCGGTCTCGCCGCCGGTGCCGCCGAGGAGGCCCTCTGCGGCTACGACCCCCGCCCCGAGCCCGAGCCCCTCGCGCAAGCCGAGCCGGACGACCAGGAGCACACCGGTGACGGCGCGTCCGTGGTCGGTGCCACGGGTGGTCTGGGGGACGCGGACCGGCAGCGGTACGGGGCGCGGTACGGGCTTCCCGGGGTGCCGGCGGGCGGCCGGGCGGAGGCCGAGCGGGGTGCCGAGCGGCCGCTCGCCGAGCGTCAACGCGCCCTGGGGACAGGGGAGTCCGACCCCCGTGGCGGTACCGGTCCCACCGATGCCCGGGCGGCCCGCGCCGGTGCCATCGCCGCGTACCGGGCCGGTACCAGGGCGGCGGCCGCGGCCCGGATCACCGGGGAGCGGTCCGGGGAGCGGGAGGCGTCGCGGGACGGCGAGCACAGCGGGGACAGGTCCGCTCCGGATTCGTCGGAGCTGTCTGAGCTGCCCGGTCAGTACACCGAACCGCCCGACACCGCACCCGAGTTGTCCACCCGCTCCGGCCAACTCACCACCCACACACCGGCGTTGCCCGCCCAGGCCGACGAACCATTGGGCTTAACACCGGAGTTGCCCGCAGGCGCCACCGACCTGACCAGCACCCCCGACACCCCCGACACCCCCGCCCCCGGTGCCGCGTTCGGGCAGATCGCCGATCCGTATGGGGTGCGGCCGCCGTATGCCTCCGCGCCGTGGCAGGCCGGGGTGCCGCGTCAGGCAGATGCGTCCGCGGTTCCCGGTGGGGAAGCCGGGCCGTCGTCGGGGCGGGATGCCGTGGACGAAGGGGAGGGGCAACGGGGCACGAGCTGGGGGGAGTTGGTGGAGCAGGGGGCCGCTCCGGTCCGTGGGCCGGGGACGGCGCTGGCCGCGGAGCGTGCCCGGCACGCCAGGATGGCCGTGATCGGGCCGGTCACCGAACGCTGGGCGCCCGAGCAGGCCGGACCGGTGCACCAGAACTGGCAGTTGGCCGCGCCGGTGGGCCCGGCGACCGATCTGTGGGCCCTGGGTGCGCTCCTCTTCCGTGCGGTGCAGGGCCATGCGCCCTACCCGGAGGACAGCGCCGCCGAGTTGGTGCAGATGGTGTGTGCGGAGCCGCCCGCTTTCGCCGAGGAGTGCGGGCCGCTGCGGCCGGTGGTGGAGTCGCTGCTGCGCCAGGACCCCACGGAGCGGCCCGACTTCGAGGAGTTGCGCGGCTGGCTGCGGTCCCTGGTGCGGTCCGCGCCGGAGCCGGAGGCCGGTACCAACGTGGTGACGGCGCCGCCGCTGGAGCCCGGTCCGGGCGGTACCGGCAGGCTGCCGGTGGTGCGGCGCCGCGGTGAACTCGCCCGCAAGCGCCGGGAGTCGCTGCCCGCCGCCGCCCATGGCCGGCACAAGCGGTCCGGTGGTTCGCCCCGTCCGCGGCGGCTGGGCCGGTTGCTGCTGCTGGTGGTCCTGCTGGGCCTGGCGGCGGCCGTGGCGTACGCGATGCTGTTCATGCCCAAGGCGGGTGAGGGTGGGGCCGGGGCCAGGCCGGTGCCGGGGCATTCGTCCGACGCGGGCAGCGTGCCGGGGTCGGGGCAGGACGAGGGTCCGGGGAAGAGCGGTTCGCAGCAGCCGCAGACCACCGGGCCGGGGCTTCCCGACGGGTATGTGCTGCGGCGGGACGCGGCCGGTTTCCGGATCGCCGTCCCCAAGGGCTGGACCCGGCACGGCAAGAACTCCCAGGGTCAAGTGGTGTACGGCAAGGGCCGGTTCGAGCTGATCGTGGTGCCGGGCCGGGACTCCGCCGGTGACATGGGCCGCGACCCGATGACGTATCAGCAGGAGAAGGAGCCGGAGTTGCGGCCGTTCCGGGACTCCAGTTGGGCCACGTCCGGTGGGCGGCGCCGGATCGATGTGGGGGAACGGGCCATGGCGGAGGGGCAGTTCACCTGGCAGGGCGACAACGGCTATGTCTTCGCGCGGAACGTGGCGATGCTGATCGGGGGGCGGTACCACGTGGTGCAGGTGCGTGGTCCCGATGCGGAGCGTGACGAGGTCACCTCGGTGTACCAGCAGGCCTCCGGCAGCTACCAGCCGACCTCCTGAAACGCCGACCGCGACCGGCCGCCGCCCCCTTCGCGCGCAACTCGGCGCGCCGTAAAGCCCGTTGGTGTTTCCGGCGGCTGTTGACCCTGCGGAGTCGGGCGGATACCCAGTGCTGCCGCGCGTCACAAGGCGGTACGGGTTGCACCCCCAAGTGTTCCGCGCCGTGGGCGCGCTCCCTAGGCTGGTGGCGCCAAGACCATTGCGGGGGAACGTGAATCAGATGAAGGGCCAGCTCCTCGCCGGACGCTACCGCCTCGGTGAGACGATCGGCCGGGGCGGTATGGGCCGGGTGTGGCAGGCGCATGACGAGGTGCTGCACCGTGCCGTCGCCGTCAAGGAGCTGACGGCCGCCCAGTTCGTCGCGGATTCCGATCGCGGTGTGCTGCTCGCCCGTACCCGGGCCGAGGCGCGGGCCGCGGCCCGGATCAGCCATCCCGCCGTCGTCACCGTGCACGATGTGCTGGAGCACGACGAACGGCCTTGGATCGTCATGGAGTTGGTGGTCGGCCGGTCGCTGGCCGACGCCGTGAAGGGGGACGGGCCGCTGGATCCGCGGGAGGCGGCCCGGATCGGTCTGTGGGTGCTGCGGGCGCTGCGCGCCGCCCACACCGCCGGGGTGCTGCACCGCGACGTCAAGCCGGGCAACGTACTGCTCGCCGAGGACGGCCGGGTGCTGCTCACCGACTTCGGTATCGCCCAGGTCGAGGGCGACACCACGCTCACCAAGACCGGTGAGGTCGTCGGCTCGGTCGACTATCTGGCGCCGGAGCGGGTCCGCGGCGCCGACCCGGGGCCCGCCTCCGATCTGTGGGCGCTGGGCGCCACCCTGTACACCGCGGTCGACGGCCGTTCCCCGTTCCGCCGCACCACCCCGCTCACCACCATGCAGGCCGTGGTCACCGAGGAGCCCTCGGTGCCGCGGGGGGCGGACGCGCTCGGTCCGGTGATCATGGCGCTGCTGCGGAAGGACCCGGAGGACCGGCCCACCGCGGAGCAGGCCGAGGAGCTGCTCGCGGAGGCCGCCGAGGGGCGCCGCCCGGCCGGTGTCCAGGAGTATCTGCCCACGTCGGAGCACTATGTGCCGACGACGCAGAGCCCGACACCGTTCCCGCCGTACCGGCACCCGGAGCAGGCGGGCGCGGACGGCGGCGCACAGCCGGCCATCCCGGACCAGCACTCCTCGCCCACCGCGAGCACACCCGTCACCCCGCACCGCGCGTACCCGCCGCACACCTACCCGCAGGACGGTTACGGTCCGGGCGAGTATCCGCAGGACGGGTATGTGCACTCCGGGTACGGGGCGGGGGACTCGGGGATGCCGCCCGGGGTGACGCACCCGCAGCAGACCGCCGGGCGTGGGCGGCGGCGCGGCAAGGTGGTGGTGGGTGTGGTGCTGGCGGCGGCCCTGGTCGGCGGCGGCACCGCGGCGGTCGTCATGGCGATGCAGTCCGACCGGCGGAGCAACGACGCGGGCCGGCCCGCCCCCGTCCAGTCCGGCAGTCCCGGCCCGTCCAAGTCCTCCACCTCGGCTCCCCCCATGGGCACCCTCCCCAAGGGCTGGGTGCGGGTGAAGGACGAGAAGGGCTTCAGCCTGCCCATCCCCAAGGGCTGGAAGCGCGAGGTCAACGGCACCCAGATCGACTACTCCCCCGACGACGGCAAGCACTTCGTGCGGATCTCGGTGGACCCCTCGCCGGACTACGACACCGCGTTCGGGCACCAGGTCGACCTGGAGAAGCAGTTGCAGCCGCGGCTGCCGAAGTACCACCGGCTGCGGCTCAACGCCAACTTCTACCGGGACCAGCCCGGTTCGCTGTGGGGGTTCACCTGGGAGGCCGCCGAAGGGGACCCGTTCCCCGGGCCGCGGCGTGCCGTCGAGCAGACCTACTTCTCCCGCGACGGCGTCGAGTACGCCATCTACATGTCCTCCCCGGCCGCCGACTGGCCCACCGCACACAGACAGTTCGAGACGATCCTGCGCGGCTGGCAGCCGTAGGTCCCTCAAGAGGGTGTCCGTGAAGTCCGCCGGTTCTTCGGCCCCGGGCGATCATCTTCGGACAACCCGTGGTCGCCGGGCCCGCGGTTCGCATGTGGAGCGTGACGGGTGGGGCATCATGGCCGCATGGGGACCGACGGGGAGAACGCCCGCGTCGTCGGCGGCCGTTACCGGATCGATGGGCGGCTCGGCCGAGGCGGCATGGGCATCGTGTGGCGCGCCACCGATCTGCTGCTCGGGCGCAGTGTCGCCGTCAAGGAACTCATCCTGGACGACGGCCTCCCCGCCCAGGACGCCCGTACGCAGCGGGAGTTGGCGCTGCGGGAGGCGCGGGCGATCGCCGCGCTGGGGCATCCGCACATCATCGTGGTGCACGATGTGGTCGAGGCCGACGCACGGCCCTGCCTGGTGCTGGAGCTGGTCGACGGCGGCACGCTCGCCGAACGCATCGCGGCGCACGGCCCGTTGGGCCCGGCGGAGACCGCCCGGATCGGGATCGCCCTGCTCGGCGCGCTGGGCCGGGCCCATGGCGCGGGTGTCCTGCACCGCGATCTGAAACCGGAGAACGTACTGCTGGAGCGGGACACCGGCCGGGTCGTCCTCACCGACTTCGGTATCGCCCAGGTCCCCGGCACCACCACCCTCACCGAACGCGGGTCGTTCGTCGGCTCCCCCGAGTACACGGCGCCGGAGCGGATGGCGGGGGAGCGGACCGGGCCCGCGTCCGATCTCTGGTCGCTGGGGGTGCTGCTGTGCACCGCGATCAGCGGCCGCTCCCCGTTCCACCGGGAGTCGCTCAGCGGGGTGCTGCACGCGGTCGTCGTGGACGAGATCCGGCCACCGGCGGAGGCCCGGCCCCTGCTCCCGGTGATCAGCGGGTTACTGGAGCGCGACCCGGAGCGGCGGCTGGACGCGGACACCGCGGAGCGGATGCTGCGGCGCTACTACGAGACGGGGCGGATGCCGAGCGCGGCGGCCGGGCACCGCAGTACCACCTTGCAGGACGTGCTGCGGTCCGCGGTCCATCCCCTGCACCCCCTCCAGTCCCTGCTCCCGGACCGCGGCGCTCCACCGGAGGCAGACCCGGAGACCGGGGCTCCGGAGGTCCCGCCTCCGCCGCCGCCCCCGTCCGTGGCCCCGGCGCCCCGCCCCCGCCCGCCCCGCCGCGCTCCGGACGGCCCGGGTGACGCGGGTGGTGGCCGTGGCCGGTCCGGTGGCCGCGGTGGTGAGGCGGGGGACGGTGAGGGGCCGCGCCGCGGTGGCGCCGCGCACGGTTCCCCGGCGGATCCTCCGCAGCTCGACCGCGGGCCCTCCGGCCACCCCCCGGTCGACCCGCCGGTACGGCCCGCGGGCCCGCCGCCGCCCCGTCGTCCCGGCACCCCGGCGCCCGCCCCCGACGGGAACGCCGGCGAGGACCACGCCTGACCGGCCCGCCGGCACACGCCTCCACGGGTCCCGGCCCCCAGTGGCCCAGCTCACTCGCTACGGACCGGTATGTCACGGTGCTGCATCCGAGCCGGGCACGGCTGGAAGCGGATGGCCGGGATCCGTCAGGATGGGCGCATGACGAACCCCGGGGGACAGCCGTACGAGCCGACCAGCTATGAGCTGCGGCCGCCGCAGGCCCCGTCCCACCCGCCGCAGGCTCCGGCCGGCCCGCCGGTACCGCCGCAGCAGACCGTCCCGTACCAGCAGGCTGACGCGTACCAGCCGACGCAGGCCGCTTCCGTCCCGCCGGACGAGGGGCAGGGGCGGGTGCTCGGTGGGCGCTACCAACTGCTGTCGCGGCTCGGGCACGGCGGGATGGGCACGGTGTGGCGGGCCCGGGACCTGGTGGTGGAGCGGGAGGTCGCGGTCAAGGAGCCACGGCTGCCGGACCAGCTCGGGGACGCCGAGCGGCAGACCGCCTACGAGCGGATGCAGCGGGAGGCGCGGGCCGCCGCCCGGATCGACCATCCGTCCGTGGTGACCATGCACGACGTGGTGGTGGAGGGCGGCAAGCCGTGGGTGGTGATGGAGCTGGTGCACGGCCAGTCGCTGGCCGACCGGCTCCGGGAGGGCACGCTCGATCCGCGGGAGGCGGCCCGGGTCGGCCTCGCGGTGCTGGGCGCGCTGACCGCCGCGCACGAGGCGGGGGTGCTGCACCGCGACGTCAAGCCGGACAACGTGCTGCTGGGCCGCGGTGAGCGGGTGGTGCTGACGGACTTCGGGATCGCCCAGGTCGAGGGTGAGCAGGGGCTGACGGAGACCGGGGGTTTTGTCGGCTCCCCGGAGTTCATCGCCCCGGAGCGGGTGCTGGGGCGGCGGCCGGGGCCGGCCTCCGACCTGTGGTCACTGGGCGTGGTGCTGTATGTGGCGGCGGAGGGCGTCTCGCCGTTCCGCCGCAGCAACTCCCCGGCCACCCTCCAGTCGGTGCTGAACTCCACGCCCGCGGCGCCGGCCGCCGCGCAGGGTCCGCTGGCCGACGCGATCAACGGGCTGCTGGCGAAGGACCCGGCGCAGCGCCCGGACGCGGCGCGGGTGCGGGCCCTGCTGGAGGAGGCGGCGCGGCCCCCGCAGCCCACCCGGGTGGTGCGGGTCGCCGGGCCGGGCGGTGGCGGGGTGCGCATCGGCCGCAAGACGTTGCTGGTCACGGCCGCGGTGGTGGCGGCCGCGGTGGCGGTGGGGGTGCTGGTGGTGACCGATCCGTTCTCGGGGCCGCTGCCCGACGACTGGTCGGAGCACCACCTCGGCGGGAAGATCGGCGCCACCCTGCCCGCACCCTCCGGTTTCGAACGGGTCAAGCCGGAGGAGGCCACCGACGGCACCACCGAGTCCTACGAGGATCCGAGCGGCCTGGTGTCGATCACGCTGAACGTGGCCCGCAAGGCGGAGGACCAGGACGGGCACATCCAGGACACCGCCTCGGCACAGGCCTTCGCCGACTGGCGCGAGTGGAAGGACGGCGACTACACCACCCATATCGAGGAGAAGCCGGCGCCCGAGGGGGAGCCGAAGGAGACCCAGTTCGACGGTCATGAGGCCGCGGAGAACACCGTCCTCTACACCAGCAGCAAGGACCTCAACCATCCGCGGGTGCGGGAGGCGCGGGTGCTCTACTACCGCAACTCCAAGGGCGATATGTACCGGCTGTGGGTCGACTACCCGGGCAAGGGGGAGTTCGCCGCGGAGGGCCGGGAGATGGCGAGGACCGCGGTGGCGAATCTGAAGATCGACGCGATGTGAGACCCCGCCGGTGGAGCGGAGCCCGAGCCTTCGGGCGGCGTCCGCCGTACTCCCTTGTGTGGGTGACAACGCGCTGATCAGGCCGTTCGTTGCCAGTGAACGCTGGCGGTGTGTGAGCGGATGGTGAAACCCTGTTACCCACGGGTACCCAAATGTTCCGAGGGCGCCTACGCTCACGCCCATGACGGACTCGCAGGCCCCCGCCTCCCGCCCCACCGGTACCAATCCGCTCGCCGCCGCCCCGGCCGGCGTCCGCACCGCCGCCGATGTGGTCACCCCCGAGCTGGTCGCCCAGCTCACCAGGGATGTCGCCGGCTCCGGCCGTACCGCGAACCACACGCCGTTCACCGGGGAGAAGCTGGCCGACCTGCCCGAGTCCACCCCCGAGGACGTGGCCGCGGCGTTCGCGCGGGCGCGGGCCGCGCAGCCCGCCTGGGCCGCCACCCCGGTCCGCCACCGGGCCGCGGTGCTGCTCCGCTTCCATGACCTGGTGCTGGCCCGGCAGGCCGAGGTGCTCGACCTGATCCAGTTGGAGACCGGAAAGGCCCGGCTGCACGCCCATGAGGAGGTGCAGTCCGTCGCCGTCGCCGCCCGCCACTACGGGCGCCGGGCCCCCGCCTATCTGCGGCCTCGCCGTCACACCGGCGCCGTGCCCACCCTCACCAAGGTCACCGAGCTGCGCCAGCCGCGCGGGGTCGTCGGCCAGATCGCGCCCTGGAACTACCCGCTGGAGCTGTCCGTCGGGGACGCCCTGCCGGGCCTGGTCGCCGGCAACGCGCTGGTGATGAAGCCGGACACGGAGACCGCGCTGACCGCGCTCTGGGCGCGCGACCTGCTGGTCGAGGCGGGCCTGCCGCCCGAGGTGTTCCAGGTGGTACTGGGTGAAGGCCCGGTCGTGGGGCCCGAGTTGGTGAAGCACGCCGACTATGTCTCGTTCACCGGCTCCACCCGCACCGGCCGCGAGGTCGCCCAGGGCGCCGCCGCCCGCCTGGTCGGCGTCTCCCTCGAACTCGGCGGCAAGAACGCCATGTTGGTCCTGCACGATGCGGACATCGAGAAGGCGGCGGCCGGCGCGGTCCGCGCCTGCTTCTCCTCCGCGGGCCAGCTCTGCATCTCCATCGAGCGGCTCTACGTCCATGAGTCGATCGCCGACGCCTTCCTGGAGCGCTTCGTGGCCCGCACCCGCGCGATGCGCCTGGGCAACTCCCTCGCCTACGGCGCCGACATGGGCTCCCTGGTCGGCGAACGCCAACTGGCCGCCGTCGTCCGGCATGTGGACGACGCCGTGGCGAAGGGCGCCGAGGTCCTCGCCGGCGGCACCGCCCGCCCCGACATCGGCCCCTACTTCTACGAGCCGACCATCCTCGACGGGGTCGGCGAGCCGATGGCGGTGTGCGGCGAGGAGACCTTCGGCCCGGTCGTCTCCGTCTACCGCTTCACGGACGAGGACGAGGCCGTCGAGCGCGCCAACTCCACTGCCTACGGCCTGAATTCCTCGGTGTGGACCAGGGACGGCCGCCGTGGCCGCGCCGTCGCCGCCCGGCTGCGCACCGGTACCGTCAACGTCAACGAGGGCTATGCGCCCGCCTACGGCAGTGTGCAGTCGCCGATGGGCGGCATGAAGGACTCGGGCCTCGGCCGGCGGCACGGCTCCGAGGGCATCCTCAAGTTCACCGAGGCGCAGACCGTCGCCCACCAGCGCCTGATGCCGATGGCCCCGTCCTTCGGTCTGGACGACGCCCGGTACGCCGACCTGATGACCCGCAGTCTCAGGGCGATGAAGGCCTTCCGCCTGCGCTGACCCGGCCCGCCCGCTCACCCGCCCCTACGGAGGTACCCCATGCCCATGGACACCGCCGGCGCGTACGACTACGACGTCATCGTGATCGGCTCCGGCTTCGGCGGCTCCGTCTCCGCCCTGCGCCTCACCGAGAAGGGCTACCGGGTGGGCGTCCTGGAGGCCGGGCGCCGCTTCACCCGCGAGACCCTGCCCCGCACCTCCTGGGACCTGAAGAACTACCTGTGGGCCCCCGCCCTCGGCCTCTACGGCATCCAGCGCATCCATCTGCTGGGCCATGTGATGGTGCTGGCCGGCGCGGGCGTCGGCGGCGGCTCCCTCAACTACGCCAACACTCTCTACAAACCGCCGAACGCCTTCTTCGAGGACCCGCAGTGGTCCCATATCACCGACTGGCAGGGCGAGTTGGAGCCCTACTACGACCAGGCGCGCCGGATGCTCGGGGTGCGGCTGAACCCGACGATGACCCCCTCCGACGTCCATCTGAAGGCGGCCGCCGAGGCGATGGGCGTGGGCGACTCCTTCCATCCGGCGCCCGTCGGGGTGTTCTTCGGCGACGGCGAGGACGCCGACGGCAGCGCCAAGGCGGAGCCGGGCGGGGAGGTCGCCGACCCGTACTTCGGGGGTGCGGGGCCCGCGCGGAAGGCGTGCACCGAGTGCGGTGAGTGCATGACGGGCTGCCGGCACGGTGCGAAGAACACCCTCAACGAGAACTACCTCTACCTCGCGGAGCGGGCCGGCGCCGTCGTCCACCCGCTGACCTCGGTGGTCGCCGTCACCGAGGACAGCCGCGGCGGCTACGCGGTACGGACCCTGCCCACCGACGACCGGCGCAAGGGCCGCGGCCGCACCTTCCGCGCCCCCGAGGTGGTCGTCGCGGCCGGCACCTACGGCACCCAGACCCTGCTGCACCGGATGCGGGACACCGGTCTGCTGCCCCAACTCTCCGTGCGGCTCGGCGAGTTGACCCGTACCAACTCCGAGGCCCTGGTCGGTGCCCAGACCGACAACCGGCGCTACCGCAAGCGGCACGGTGCCCCGCGGGCGGACTTCACCCGCGGGGTGGCGATCACCTCGTCCATCCACCCGGACGCCGACACCCACATCGAACCGGTGCGCTACGGCCGCGGCTCCAACGCGATGGGCGGCCTGACCATCCTCCAGGTGCCGTACCGGGAGGACGGGAAGCGGGTGCGGGCCTGGCTGGGGCATCTGGCGCGGCACCCGGTGCTCGCGGTGCGGATGCTGTCCACCCGGCGCTGGTCGGAGCGGACCATCATCGGCCTGGTGATGCAGTCGCTGGACAACTCGCTGACCACGTACCGCAAGGACAAGGGCCTCGGGAAAGGGCTGCTCACCGCGCGGCAGGGGCACGGTGCGCCCAACCCCGGGCAGATCAGGGCCGCGACGGAGGCGGCCTCGCTGCTGTCCGAGGAGATCAACGGCTTCGCCGGCTCCAACATCGGTGAGCTGATGGGCACTCCGCTCACCGCGCACTTCCTCGGCGGCTGCCCCATCGGCGACAGCGCCGAGACCGGCGTCATCGACCCGTACCACCGCCTCTACGGGCACCCCGGTATCTCGGTGGTGGACGGGGCCGCGGTCACCGCCAACCTGGGCGTCAATCCCTCGCTGACGATCACCGCACAGGCCGAGCGCGCCATGTCGTTCTGGCCGAACAAGGGCGAGCAGGACACCCGCCCGGCACCCGGCGCGGCCTATGAGCGGCTGGCTCCGGTGCCGCCGTCCGCACCCGCGGTGCCCGAGGAGGCGTTCGGCGCGCTGCGGTTGCCGTTCCTCGGGATGCCGTCGATGCCGCCACGGGACACGGAGGACGGTTCGGCCGCTCCGGCGTAGCGGGCGGCGAGTGGAGGCGGGGGACGCGGGAGGACCTGCGCCCCCCTCCGAGCGCAGGTCCCTCAGCGTGTACGCGACGCCGCGCTCGATGCCGCTCAGGCGGCAGGGCGGTGCCACGTTCTGCATTCATGACCTGCCGTCCCCGGCAATGGTTGTCCTGGACCCCCGGGATTTCTTATGTGACCTGTGTCACCCATGTGGGGGATGGGGCGGTAGGCCGGTCCCGGAGCGGGGGGTGACGGGGGACTGTGAAGGGGGAGGGGCCGCCGCGCCAACAGGGGCCGCAGCAGGGGGAGTTGGGTGCCGGCCGGCCCCGGGCGTCCCCGGAGCCGGCCGTTCACCTGGTGACCGGGCTGCTGTCCCCTGCCGTCCGGTCACCGCGTCCGGAGCGAGGTCCCACGACATACGGCACGACCCGTACGTCTCATCGCTCCGGCTGGGAGTTCCACGCGTGGTCCTGGGCCCGCCCCTGGCTGGCACGGACAACGGGACCAACGAAGCCCGCCCGCGCCGGGTCACGCTCCGAGCGGGTGAGACGGCACCCGAACTCAGATACGGCCCCTGCACAGTTCGAGCAGGGACATCGCCAGGGCGGTGCCGGGGCGGCCCAGCGCGTCCCGGTACCGGCTCAGCACCTCCATCTCGCGGGAGAGGCTGACCCGCCGCCCACCGGAGGCGATCCGGGACTCCTGGACGACGGTGGACACCGCGATCCGCTCCTGCATCAGACCGATGATCCGGTCGTCCAGGCTGTCGATCCGCTCACGCGCACCGCTGATCACGTCGGCCGCCTCCGCGGTGTGCGCGCCGGTGCGGTTCAGTACGTCGGACATGCTTCGGGCTCCTCGCCGGTGGCGGCGCCCCGCGGGCCGGACCGGCCCTGCCGTGAAGGTCCGCGAACGCCAGACGCCCCGGGCCTTGCCGGCCCGGGGCGCCTGGTTCAGTTCGCTTGGTGGATCAAGCAGCACGACCATGGCAGCCGGTGGGCCGGTTGCCATAGGTAAAGACGAAGCTCAGGTGCTGGATCACGCGGCCACTATAACCGCACCCGGCTCCCGGCCGGACGCCCCCGGCAGCCCGTTAGACTCGGCCCCATCAACCCCCGCGACGCCCCGCCCCAGCGCAGGGCCGCCGCAGACGTTCAACGCCGGAAGGCCGCCCCCGTGCCATCAGCGCCCCCCGCTGCCGCCCCCGACACCGTCCTGGTGGTCGACTTCGGCGCGCAGTACGCCCAGCTCATCGCCCGTCGCGTCCGCGAGGCCCGGGTCTACAGCGAGATCGTGCCGAGCACCATGCCGGTCGCCGAGATGCTCGCAAAGAACCCGGCGGCGATCATCCTCTCCGGCGGCCCCTCGTCGGTCTACGCGGAGGGCGCCCCCCGCCTCGACCGCACCCTCTTCGAAGCCGGCGTCCCCGTCTTCGGCATGTGCTACGGCTTCCAGCTCATGGCCACCGCCCTCGGCGGCACCGTCGACGACAACGGCGCCCGCGAGTACGGCCGCACCGCGCTGTCCGTGTCCCGCACCGGCTCCACCCTCTTCGAGGGCACCCCCGCCGAGCAGCAGGTGTGGATGTCCCACGGCGACGCCTGCTCCGCCGCCCCCGAGGGCTTCACCGTGACCGCGTCCACCGACGTCGTCCCGGTCGCCGCCTTCGAGAACGACGAGCAGAAGCTGTACGGCGTGCAGTACCACCCCGAGGTGATGCACTCCACCCACGGCCAGCAGGTGCTGGAGCACTTCCTGTACCGCGGCGCGGGCCTCGACCCGTCCTGGACCACCGGCAGCGTCATCGAGGAGCAGGTCGCCGAGATCCGCGCCAAGGTGGGCGACCGCCGCGCCATCTGCGGCCTCTCCGGCGGGGTGGACTCCGCGGTCGCCGCCGCCCTGGTGCAGAAGGCCATCGGCTCCCAACTCACCTGCGTCTACGTCGATCACGGCCTGATGCGCAAGGGCGAGACGGAGCAGGTGGAGAAGGACTTCGTGGCCGCGACCGGCGTCCAGTTGAAGGTGGTCGACGCCTCGGAGCGGTTCCTCGCCGCGCTGAAGGGCGTCTCCGACCCGGAGCAGAAGCGGAAGATCATCGGCCGGGAGTTCATCCGGGTCTTCGAGCAGGCGCAGGCCGAGATCGTTGCCGCGGCGCCGGGCGACCAGCCCGTCGAGTTCCTGGTGCAGGGCACCCTCTACCCGGACGTGGTCGAGTCCGGCGGCGGCACCGGCACCGCCAACATCAAGTCCCACCACAACGTGGGCGGCCTCCCCGAGGACCTTGAGTTCCAACTGGTCGAGCCGCTGCGCAAGTTGTTCAAGGACGAGGTGCGGATGGTGGGCGCCGAGCTGGGCCTGCCCGAGGAGATCGTGCAGCGCCAGCCGTTCCCGGGCCCCGGCCTCGGTATCCGCATCGTCGGCGAGGTCACCGCGGAACGCCTGGACCTGCTGCGGGAGGCGGACGCCATCGCCCGCGAGGAGCTGACCTCGGCCGGTCTCGACCGCGACATCTGGCAGTGCCCGGTGGTCCTCCTCGCCGATGTCCGCAGCGTCGGCGTCCAGGGCGACGGCCGCACCTACGGCCACCCGATCGTGCTGCGCCCCGTCTCCTCCGAGGACGCCATGACGGCGGACTGGTCCCGTCTGCCCTACGAGGTCCTGGCGAAGATCTCCACCCGCATCACCAACGAGGTCTCCGAGGTGAACCGGGTCGTCCTGGACGTCACCAGCAAGCCGCCGGGCACCATCGAGTGGGAGTGACCACCTCGCTCTCCCGCTGAGGCGCCGTCCACCCCCGGGTGGACGGCGCCTCCCGTGCTACCCGGGACCGACTCCCCTCTCCACCCACAACAACCGCCCCCTCGCTCCCGTGAGCCCCCGTGAGCCGTCCATTCTCGGCGACGACCACACCGCTTGTCCGCCCGCGCGGAACACCCGCAGGGTCCGTAGGGTCGGCCCCAAGGCGCCGGTCCACCGGCCCGGCACGGAAGGCGGCACCCCGCACATGGCACCTGGCGAACGCGCAGCCGCCAAACCGAAACCCACCGGTCGACCAGCCGAACGCCCTCCGGCCGTACGGCAGTTGACCGCCACCCTGGCCCGGCTCCGCACCCCGGCGGGAGCCCTGCTGCCGCTACGCCTCTTCCTCGGCGCCACCTTCACTACGCCGGACTCGACAAGCTCACCGACCGCGCCTTCCTCACCGCCTCCGGCCCCGAATCCCTCGGCGACCTGATGCACTCCGTACGCGGCACCGCGGCCGTACCCGCCCTGGTCGACCTCGCCCTGAGCAGCCCCACCGCCTTCGGCTACGCCCTCGCCCTCGGCGAACTCGCCGCAGGCATCGGCACGTTGCTCGGCCTCCGCGCCCGCCTCGCCGCCACCACCGGAGCCCTGATCTCTCTGGCCCTCTGGCTCACCGTGAGCTGGCCCACCACGCCCTACTACTACGGCAACGACCTTGCGTACCTGATCGCTTGGCTCCCCCTGGCGCTGGCCGGCACGCCGTACCTGTCGGTGGACGCATGGCTCGCGAGGAGGCGGCGCGGGGATCCGAACGGCACGGCCTACAGGTAGGGCCACCCCAGGTCCTCCGCCGCCCACTCCCGGAACGTTCCCGCCAGGCGCATACAGTTCGGGGAGTCGCGGTCCGGGGAGGGGAAGACGTACACCTCCCCCGTCGCCGGGTCGAGCACGATCGCGCCCTCCTCCTCGACCTCGTCCGTCTCGTCGGTACGGAAGTCGATCAGGATGCCGCGCTCCGTGGCGATCTCGTAGGTGTGCTTGAGGCCGGCGTTCAGCTCGTCGTAGGCGGCCTGCGCCTCCGCCCGCGACCAGTAGTCCGCGACGAAGTCGTCGGACATCTCCCACCAGGTGCCCGGGCCCTCGGAGAGCTTGTCCCACACCCGGCCCAGCGTCGTGTGGAACGGCCTGAACTCCTCGGGGGTCACCACCCCCGCTCCCCCCAGGACGCGGAGGAACTCGCGTAGTTCGTCGGGCAGTTGGGCACCGCCACGCCGCTCGCACTCCGCGATCTGGTCCTCGGTCAGCGGGGCGGCCCCGAAGTCCGGGGGCAGATCCTCGATGACCCTCGGGGCCAAGTCCCCGAGGAGACCGGTCAGGTACTCGCGCTGTGCCGCGTTCAACTCGCTCACGGTGTCCGTGTCCCCCTGCTTCCCCGCCGTCGGCGGATCGTGTGGCCAACCGTGCCGGTGACGCCGGCCAGGCACAAGCCGCCCAGGACCAAGGGGATCATCACGTACCAGGGGATCTGCCAGTGGTCGGCCGCGTCGCCTGCGTAGAGGACGCCCGCCGCCGTCAGGGCCGCGCCCGCGACCAGTTTGCCGGGCTGGAAGTCATGCCGCAGCACGCTTCACCTCCGCCTGTCCGAGGCCCACCTCAAGGGTGAGGTCGACCGTGCCGCCGTGGGTGCCCGCCGGTGCCGGCAGGGTCGTTCCGCGGTCCCGTCCCGGGGCCACGTCCACATCGTGCGGGTCGTCCCGCGGCAGCCGGACGTCACCCAGCCCGACCTGGGCCCGCACCCGCACCAGCGCGTCATGCGGCACGATCACCACCAGCCGCCCCGCACCCACCCGGACATGCGTGGTGACCGTCCCGTCCTCGGCCAGCTTCAGCCCGTGCAGGTCCAGGGTGCCGACGCCGCTGCCCAACTCGTAGCGCTCCCGCACCTGGGAGGCGGCGGCCGGGCTCCAGTCGGCGCGCATCCAGTCGGCGGTGATGTTCTCCGGCAGCAGCGAAGCCCCCGTCAGCAGTACCGCCGTGAACACCGCGAGCATCATCGAACCGGCCCCGGTACGACCCAGCAGCGAACTCACCGCGATCCCCAGGCCGAACACCCCCAGCGCGCACGCCAGTCCGAGTTGGAGGCTCGTCGCCATCGGCCACTCGCGCCAGGTCAGCCCCGCCCCCAGCCCCCCAGCGAGCAGCGCCAGCAGAAACGTCCAGCCCCCCAGCGCCCGCGGTCGCGGAGGCCGCGGCTCCTGCGTCCAGGGCCAGCCGCCCGTGCAGGACGCCGCCCCCGGGCCACCGCCCGGCCTGCCCGCCCCCGGTCGCCGCACCTCCGACTCGACCCCGGCGTCCGCGGGCCCCCACAGATAGCCGGTACCGGACCGGAGGCCCGCACCGGCATCCCGGCCCGCCGGGTCCCGCCACCAGGAGCCCACCCGGTCCGGCCGCGGCGGGGCCTTCGCCTCCGGCGGGGCGTCGGCCGCGGCCTGCGCCGCCAGCGGGTCCTCGTGCTCGGCGCCCCGCTGCCGCGACCAGTACCCGGCGCCCGCCAGCAGCACCGCCACCGTGCCGCCGAAGGACAGCACATCCCCGTTGTTCAGCATCGACAGAAACAGCCCGCAGCCCACCAGCGCACACAGCACCGCGGTGAGCGCCGCCCCGTCGACCCGGCCCGACAGCAGCCGCCGCGCCTCGTTCTCCTCCTCGCCGTCGAGCGGCACCAGCAGCCAGACGAAGCCGTAGAAGACAAGACCGAGGCCGCCCGTCGCGGAGAGGACGGCCAGCACGATACGGAAGATCACCGGGTCCAGATCGCAGTGCCGCCCCAGACCGGCGCACACCCCGCCGAGCATCCTCTGCCCGGCGTCCCGCCGGAACCGCTCATCCGTCATACGCCCATGGTGACCGCCCGCCGCACCCCGCGGCAGCCGGGACGACCCTGGCCCGACCCTGAGATTTCCCCGGCCGGGCACCGGGCCCGACACTGGGCCGCGCAGCTCAGGGACAGCTCAGGGGCGGACCCTGATGCTCCCGCCGTGGCCGCGTGTGACCATCGGTGCCATGCCCGACGCCGCCACCGCGCCCACCGACGAGCCGCGCCCCCCGCGCAAGCTGTACCGCAGCAGCGACGGCCGCTGGCTCGGCGGCGTGGCCCGCGGCCTGGCCGGGCACCTGGGGCTGCCCGTGGTCTGGGTCCGCGTCATCTTCCTCGGCCTCTTCCTCGCCGACGGCCTCGGCGCCCTGCTCTACGCCGCGTTCTGGTTCTTCGTGCCGCTCGGCGTCGGCGGCGTCGGCGGCATGGGCGGTTGCGGTGGCGCTGGTCTCGGTCACGAGCACCGGAGTCTACGGGCGGCTCCGCGGCGCCCACCAACCGGTTTCCGGGCCACCCGCCCGCGGCGTCCAGA
>NZ_JBHVRR010000004.1:184871-213488 GCF_042885635.1 Streptomyces sp. NPDC058045
GCCGTACCGTGCCCCTCGCCACCGAGACCGCCGCCGACGGCCGCCGACGGCTCGTCGCCCGCCGCCCCGACAAGGGCCAGATCGTGGCCCTGCTGGCGATGGTCGTCGTCGCCCTGGTCTTCGTCTCCAAGGTGGACCTCGGCGGGCCCGCCAAGGCCTATCTGATCCCGGCGCTGCTGGTCGGCGCCGGGGTCGCCCTGGTATGGCGGCAGGCCGACAACGCGCGCCGCGCCCGCTGGATGGAGGCCGGCCGCCGCCGCACCACCCTCACCCTGGCCAGGTCCGCGGCCGGAGTCCTCCTCGTCGGCACCGGTGTCACCGCGATCTTCGTACTCCAGGGCTCCGCCCAGCACCTCGGCGCCGTACTCCAGGCCGCGCTCGCCGTGCTCGTCGGTATCGCCCTGCTCGCCGGGCCCTACCTGGTGCGGATGACGCAGGACCTGTCCGAGGAGCGGCTGATGCGCATCCGCGCCCAGGAACGCGCCGAAGTCGCCGCCCACGTCCACGACTCGGTGCTGCACACCCTCACCCTGATCCAGCGCAACGCGGACAGCCCCGGCGAGGTGCGGCGCCTGGCCCGCGCCCAGGAACGCGAACTGCGCGCCTGGCTGTACAAGCCGGACCGCGGCGAGCCCGAGGCCGACGAGGAGCCCGGCACCCTCGCCGAAGCGGTCCGCAAGCACGCCGCCGAGGTCGAGGACAAGCACGGCGTGCCCATCGAGGTGGTCGTCGTCGGCGACTGCCCCCTGGACGAGAAGATCACCGCACAGATGCAGGCCGCACGCGAAGCGATGGTCAACGCCGCCAAGTACGGTGGCGAGGGCGGCGCGGTGCAGGTGTACGCCGAGGCCGAGGACGGCACCGTCTTCGTCTCGGTACGCGACCGCGGTCCCGGATTCGACCTGGACTCGGTGCCCGCCGACCGGATGGGCGTAAGGGAATCGATCATCGGCCGGATGCGGCGGCACGGCGGCACCGCCCGCCTGCGGGCCGTACCCGACGGCGGTACCGAGGTCGAGCTGACGATGGAGAGGGCGGAGACCACGCCATGAGCGAGATGACCGAACCGACCGGCCCCGAGGGGCAGTTGGACGACTCCGGCCGCCGGGTGCGGGTCGTCCTCGTGGACGACCACCGCATGTTCCGCACCGGGGTCCAGGCGGAGATCGGCCGCACCGAGGAGACCGGCGTCGAGGTCGTCGGGGAGGCCGCCGACGTCGACCAGGCCGTCGACGTCATCAAGGCCACCCGGCCCGAGGTCGTCCTCCTCGATGTGCATCTGCCCGGCGGCGGAGGCGTCGAAGTCCTGCGCCGCAGCGCCGCGTTGATGACGGACGCCGAGCAGCCCGTACGCTTCCTCGCGCTCTCCGTGTCCGACGCCGCGGAGGACGTCATCGGTGTGATCCGCGGCGGCGCCCGCGGCTACGTCACCAAGACCATCACCGGCACCGACCTGGTCGACTCGATCTTCCGTGTCCAGGAAGGCGACGCGGTCTTCTCCCCGCGGCTCGCCGGCTTCGTCCTCGACGCCTTCGCCTCCACCGACGCCCCACCCGTCGACGAGGACCTCGACCGCCTCACCCAGCGCGAACGCGAAGTCCTCCGCCTCATCGCCCGCGGCTACGCCTACAAGGAGATCGCCAAGCAACTCTTCATCTCCGTCAAGACAGTCGAGTCCCACGTCTCCGCCGTCCTCCGCAAACTCCAGCTCTCCAACCGCCACGAACTGACCCGCTGGGCGACGGCACGACGGCTGGTGTGAGCAGCGGCTCACACCAGCAGTTCGCACCAGACCGTCTTGCCGATGCCGCACGGGCGGGGGTCCGCGCCCCAGTCCGCGGAGAGGGCGGCGACCAGGGTCAGTCCGCGGCCCGACTCCCCGTCCAGGTCGGGCTGTTGGGGCACGGGGAAGGTGTCGCCCGCGTCCGAGACCTCGATCCGCAGCCGCCCGCCGTCGAGCGTGCACCGCACCCAGATCTCCCGCCCGCGCGGCGCCCGGGCGTGCCGGTAGGCGTTGGTCACCAGCTCCGTCAGCAGCAACTCCGCGCTCTCCGTGGCCTCTTCGGGCAACCGCCACACCACGGCCCGCTCCCGCAACAGCTTCCGCACCCGCCCCGCACTACGGGCATGAGTCGACAACCGCCACTGGACGGAGAGCGGCGTGGGCGAAGGGGTCGGCGGCGAAGTGAGCGGCATACGGCGGTCCTTGACGATTTCAGGGGGTGGAGATCCGACGATTACGCAGCTCAGCGTCCGCGAACCTGCGTAGCCTCGACAGTGGCGACGCAGGTACCCAGCGTCGCTGTACACCGGCGGGACCCCGGGAGGCATGGGTGGCAGGGGCAGCATCAGAGGCACCGATCGCATGGCGCTACTGCGGCAGTCAGATCAAACTCTGGCGCGAACAGACAGGAGTGAGCCGCAACGCCCTCGCCGCGGAGGCCCACTACGACTACGAGTACGTCAAGTCGATGGAGAACGGCCGCCGCCGTCCCACGCGCCAACTCCTGCACGCGGCGGACCAGTTGTGCGGAGCGGGCGGGAAGCTGATCGCGGCGCAGGAGTATCTGAAGCCGGAGCCGTTTCCGGCGCGGACGCAGGCGTTTGTTGCGGTGGAGGCGGAGGCCATCGCAATGCATTCCTATGAGCCGCTGCTTATTCCGGGACTTCTCCAGACCGCGGAGTACGCACGTGCGTTGATTGGCAGCAGTTGTCCGCCCCTGGACGACGAGACCGTCGAGGAGCGCGTGACAGCCCGTGTGCGGCGGCAGGAGATCGTGGTGCGCAAGCCGGGCGTCATCTTCGGGTTCGTGATCTACGAGGCTGCGTTGCGGTCCGTGCTCGGCGACGCGGCGGTCATGCGCGAGCAGTTGATGCACCTGACGGAAGTCGGGCGCCAGCGCAACGTCTCAATTCAGGTGCTGCCGATTGGGCCGGGAGCGGGTGTCGCCTTGAACGGAGGCATCACCCTGCTAGAGACAGCAGATCACGTTGACTATGCCTTTGTTGAAGGGCAGGAGACCAGCGCGCTCTACGCCGAGGCAGACAAGGTGAGTGCGCTGACTCGGAAGCATGGCATGATTCGGATGCACGCGCTAAGCGTGGAAGAGTCGGCAAAGTTCATCGAGAAGGTGGCGGGGCAACTGTGAGCGATCGTCTGGCCTGGTTCAAGTCGAGCCACAGCGACAGCGACGGCGGCAACTGCCTCGAAGTCGCCTGGGAGCACACCGCAACCGTCACCGGAATCCGTTCCGTCCACGTCCGCGACTCCAAGCTCGGTGAGAGCGGCCCGACCTTCGCCGTGGACGCTGCCGCCTGGTCCGCGTTCCTGGAGTCGACGCCCCGCGTCTGACCCCCGCTTTGGCCGATTTCGCGTTCTTGACGGCAACTCCCCACCGTGCGGGACGATTTGGGCGTAACGACAGTGGCGCCGACCGCAGGTGGAGGAGTGGCCGTGAGCGATCGTCTGGCGTGGTTCAGGTCGAGCTACAGCGGGACCGAGGGCGGCAACTGCCTGGAAGTCGCCCTGGATTGGCGGAAGTCGAGCTACAGCAACAGTGAAGGCGGCAACTGCCTCGAAGTCGCCCGGCAGCGCACCGGTACCGGACCCCTCTCCATCCACGTCCGCGACTCCAAGCTCGGTGAGAGCAGCCCGACCTTCACCGTGGAGGCGTGCGCCTGGTCCGCCTTCCTCGGGGCGACGCCGCGTATCTGACTGACCGCTGGCCCCCGGATCAGCGGTGGCAGGCCGTACGGCGCTTCCCGTCAGTCCTCGGGCGCCCGGCGGAAGAGTGCCGTCCACAGGAAGCTCTTCCCGAAGTGGGCGGCGCCCGGGGGCTGTTCGCGCATACGGCGGACTTCGACGGGGGTCAGGTCGGAGAAGATCCAGCGGAGCTGGTCCGGGGTGTAGGCGAGGCCGCCGTGCAGGTGCCCGTCCCGGTAGAGGTCGGCGTCGGACCGCTCGGTGCCGGAGTCGGGCACACCGGCGGCGAAGCAGGTGAGGGCGAAGTGCCCACCGGGCGCGAGGTGTTGGTCGAGCAGCGCGAGGTAGCTGATGCGGCGGTGCGGCGGCAGGTGGTGGAAGCAGCCGGAGTCGTAGATCAGGTCGTACCGGCCGGTGAGCGCCGTGCCGGTGAGGGCGAAGGCGTCGCCCTGGTGGAAGCAGATGTCGGCGCCGGCGGCGCGGGCGCGTTCCGAGGCCCGGGCGAGCGCGGTGGGGGAGAGGTCCACCGCGTCGACCTCCGTGCCCTGGGCGGCGAGGTGGAGCGCGTTGCGACCGGTGCCGCAGCCGAGGTCGAGGGCGCGGCGGGGGTGCAGCAGGCCGCGGTCCAGGTAGTCGGCCAGGTTCTCGTCGGGGGCGGCGGTGGAGCAGAACGGGAGCGGTCTTGACCGGTCCTGGTAGCGGCGGTCCCACCACGCGCTGCCACCGTGCTCGGTCCACCGGTCGGCGTCCGGCGCGAACATCCGGTCCATGAGCCGCAGTAGGTCGTCCACCGTCCGCACGTTCCGCTCCATCACCACTCCCTCACCGCTCGGGCTTTTGTCGCCACGGGCGGGCCGAGAGTAGCTGCGGGAGGACGGAAAGGCCAGGTGGGGAGAGGTTCAGCCGGTGCGGGCGGTGGCTGTGGGGCGGCCTCTGAGCGCCGCGCGGAAGGTGGGTGGCCGTGGTTCCCCGAGGGGTGGGGGAACGGGTGCCGGTGGTGTGGTCCTGGGGCGTGCGGGGGCGGTGGGGCGGGCATCCCGGGCCACCGTTTCCAGTGGCCCGGGATGCCCCGGAGGGGTGCTCAACTCGCCCCGCCAGCACGGGACTTCAAGCGGTCGCCGTCGCGGGGTAGGTCAGCGGGCGAAGCCGTAGTCCATGAGCTTCTTCGCGTCGGTGGTGCGCTGCGTCTCCGAGGAGTCGGCGAGCACGGTGCCGACGACGGTGCGGCCGTTGCGGGTGGCGGCGAAGACCAGGCAGTAACCGGCCTCGGGGCCCGAGCCCGTCTTGACGCCGATGGTGCCGGTGTAGCCGCTGAGCAGCTTATTGGTGTTGGTCCACGACATATAGCGGTAGCCACCGCTCTTGGTGGTCACCTTCTGCTGGGTCGACTTGGTCTTCACCACGGTGCGGAAGGTGGAGTAACCGAGCGCGTTCGAGGCGAGTTTGCTGAGGTCGCGCGGGGTGGAGTAGTTGGCGCCCTTCCCGATGCCGTCGAAGGAGTCGAAGTGGGTGTTGGTCAGGCCCAGGCTCTTCGCGGTGGTGTTCATCTTCCCGATGAAGGAGGAGACCCGCTGGGTCCGGGTGGTACCGGTACCGAAGTGGTCGGCGAGCGCGTACGCCGCGTCACAGCCGGACGGCAGCATCAGCCCGTACAGCAACTGCCGGACGGTGACCTTGTCGCCGACGATGAGGCGCGCGGAGGACGCGTTCTTCGACACGATGTAGTCGCTGTAGGCCTTCTGGACGGTGACCTTGGCGTCCAGATTCAGACTCTTCTGGGCGAGCACCACCCGGGCCGTCATGATCTTGGTGGTGGATCCGGTGGAACGGCGGGTGTCGGCGGCCTTGGTGTAGAGGGTCTTGCCGTTGCCGCGGTCCATGACGAAGCCGCCCTTGGCGGTGATGCTCGGCTTGGCCGGGGTGGCGGCCTGCGCGGCGGGCGCGACGACCGCCCCCGCCGCCGTCACGGCGCCCGCCAGCACGGTGACCGCGGTCACTCGGCTCGCGCCGCTGATGCCGCCGATGTATCTGATGCCGGTCTTCAAGTGATTGCTCCAAATTGCCTTAAAGTGCGGGCACCTGAGAGTGCCGCGTGCACATAAGACGAACGAGAAGCCCCGATGGATGCGCAGAACGTCAACACTTGTCCTGTGTCCGTCTGTTCGGGGTGGACGGTATGGGGTGATTTGCTAAGGAAGTGGGTCGGATCTTCGAGATCGTCTACCCGGCAACACGAATATCAGCGAAGTGCCGTGGACCGGGTCGCCGGGGTCGTTCTACCGTCCCCATGGCGGCAGGAAACGACCCTGCGCCCGAGGAGGGGAACCATGGCGCGTGCCGAACTGACCCGCCTGACCGGCACCATCGGCGGACCCGACTGTGACGACGACGACTGCCCGAACGTCTACCGGACCGAGAACGGCTCCATCGTGGTCCAGGGTGTTGTGTCCGATACGTTCGTCCCGCCCTCCGGCGAAGTGCTGGCGGAGATTCCCGAGCATGTTCTGAGGGAGGCCGTCCGTGCTCTTGGATGGTGAGGACTGGCGTCGCTTCTTCGACGCCTTCGAAGGGGAAGCATGGCGGTTCGAGGCGCAGCCCACGTACACCATGCCCAAGGAGCAGGAGAACATCGCCCGCTTCCTCCGAGGTGAGGAGAAACCCGTCGGCCACAATGCCCGATGGCACGAACGAGTCCGCGGGTACGTCGAATCCGGTAAGCGTGTCGGTCGTGTGCGTATCGTGCGCCGTCCGCTCACCGACTATCAGCGGTATCAATTCGCCTGGGGTATCCCCGGAAACATCGCGGCGGGGGAAGACATCCGGATTCTGGATGTGACACACGAAGGGTTCGGTTGCCGCTCTCAGGCTCCGACTGGTGGATGTTCGACGACTCCCGCATAGCGCACCTGAACTTCCGCCCGGACGGAACGCAGATCAATCGGGAAGCGTACGACGGCGATGTCGGCCCGTACGGTGAGTGGAAACGGGTCGCCCTGGAGCACGCGGTACCTTTCGAGGAGTACGTGAAGGGCCTTGACGTTTGACCCGGACCGGCTGGGTCAGTCGAAAGCCGACCTGGCAGAGACACTCCGCGGCATCCGCGGGCGAGCCGGGCGTACTCAGGTCTGGCTCGCCCGGCGCTGCAATATCTCTCAGACCAAGCTGAGCAATATCGAGACCGGACGAGTCACGCCCGGTCCGGTGGATGTCGAGTTGATCCTCAGAGCCCTCGGCGTGCCACCGGAACTCCAGGCCGGGTCACCGCCCTCGCGCGGCTCGCCAACACGGAGTGGCAAGGCAAGCGGGCATCCTGGCGAAGAGGTCTGGAGAAGCGGCAAGCCGAACTGGCCGGCCTGGAAAGGGAAGCCACCGCACTGCGCTACTTTTTGCCCGCAATGGTGACGGGACTCCTGGCCACCCCCGAATACATCAGGGCCAGCCTCAGCAACTCCCCGGTGGACACGGCCAAGATGGTCGCCAGGAAGCTGGAACGGCAGGCAGTCCTCTACGACGGTGCGAAGGACTTCACGTTCCTTCTGACAGAACAAGCCGTCAGATGGGCATTGGTCCCGCCGGTGGCCATGGCTGTCCAGGTGGATCGGATCGCCTCGATCTCGCGTCTGCCCCATGTGCGTATCGGGATCATCCCCACGGGGACATTCGCCGGGCGTGGGCCGATGAACACCTTCACCGTGTACGGCCAACGGCTGGTGACCGTCGAGACATTCACCGGCCGTATCGTTTTCCAGGATGCCAAGGACATCGCGGAACATCTCGAAGTGTTCCGCGTGTTCGAGCATCACGCCTTGTTCGGCGAGGAAGCCAGATTGCTGCTCGGCCGGTGGGCCGCGGAGTACCGTGCGTGATCGTCTACCAGCCAACGCCAATAGGGCTGGGAAATCTACTCAGTTCCCGGGAAAATCGAATCTCGGACGGTCGGGCCACCGGGCGAGACGGGGTGGCCATGAGGTGCCGCAACGAGGAGGAACACCTATGCAGAATGCGCGCGCATTACTCACCCCCGCGGCGTTGGGGGGTGTCGTCGCGACCGTGGTCGACAACAACCCCGGTATGGAAGAGGCGACGGCTGAACGGATCGTGGTGGAAGCACTGAAGTTCATGGACGCCGCTGCCCGGTTCCCCACGGTCGAGATCACGCCGTCCCATGTGGTGGACGAGGGATGGCACGCCCTGATCCTGCACACGAACCTGTACGAGAAGCTGTGCGACCGCCTCGGGCGGTTTGTGCACCACTGGCCCGAGCTTCCCGATGCCGAGCGGTACGACGAGCACGCTCTCACCCGCACGGTGGCCGTCATCGAGCAGGCCGGGCACACCGTGGACAGCGAACTGTGGACAGGCCCGGCCAAGGCCCTGGTGCCGGTGGCGGCCAACTGCTCCCACACGCCCAAGCCCGGCGGCTGCGGCCCCATCAATCCGGGCAGGTGCGCTTCACACTGCTCGGGCGGTGGCGATGCCCAGGCCGGCCGCAAGCAGAGGAAGGCGGAAGGGTGAACGCTGAACAGGGCCGGCAAGTCGACGCTGTACTACGGAAGTTGGGAATTCCGGGTGTGGTCGCCCCGGAGGACCCGGAGAACCCTGCGGGGCTTTGGCGCGTGTACGACACGGCCGACCCCGCCACGCGCCGGGACGTGACGGCTGACGCACTGGCGGCGCTGGCCGCCAAGTACCCACCGGAGCAACCTCGTTCGGGGCCGACGCGAGGATTCGTCATCCCACCCGAGAACGAGTGACGCGCGGTGGTGAATCGTGCCGCCTCCCGGTATATGCCGCCCGTCAGCCCACCCTGGTCGCGCCCGCGAAGGGCATCTGGTTGATGGGGGCGATGCGGACCGGGGCGCTCGGGTTGGGGGCGTGGATCATCTGGCCGCCGCCGATGTAGATCCCCACATGGCTGATGCCGGAGTAGAAGAACACCAGGTCGCCTGGGCGGAGTTGGCCCTTGGAGACCCGGTGCCCGGCGTTGATCTGGGCGTAGGTGGTGCGCGGCAGGGAGATCCCGGCCGCCCGGTACGCGGCGAGGGTGAGCCCGGAGCAGTCGTAGGCGTGGGGGCCGGTGGCGCCCCACACATACGGCTTGCCGAGAGCGCTGCGGGCGTACGCCACCGCGGCGCCGGCCCGGGTGCCGGGGGCGGCGACCGGTGTTGTGGGGGCGGGGCGGTGGGCGGTGCGGGTGGGGTGGCCGGGCGAGGTGTGCCGGGCGGTGGCGCGGGCGCGTTCGGCGGCGGTCAGCCGGGAGAGCAACCGCCGTGCCTCGCCCAGCTTTCCGGTGACCCGCTGCTTCTCGCGCCGCAACTCGGCGCGGTGCGCGGCGAGTTCGCCCGCCTGCTGTCGCGCCGCCGACCGCAGCCGCTTCAGCTCGCCCAACTGCCGCTGTACTCCGGCGACTTGCTCGGTCTGCCGACTGCCCGCCCGCTCCGCGAGCGAGGCCCGCTCCAGGTACTGGTCCGGCTCGGAGGAGAGCGCCAACTGCACCGCGGGCGGCAGTCCTCCGGTCCGGTAGCGGGCGGCGGCGGCCGAACCCAGGGCGTTCCGGGCGTCGTTGAGGTGCTGGGTGCGGCGGGCCACCTGGTCCTGGAGGTCACCCAGGCGGCGTTCGGCGGCCTCGGCCTTCTCCTTGGCGCCGTTGTACCGGTCGGTGGCGGCCTCCGCCTGCTGGTAGAGCTTCGCCACTCTGGCCCGGACCTGCGCGGGGGAGGGGGCGGGTGCGGCGTGCACGGTGCCGTCCAGCGCGGTCGCGGTCGCCGCACCCGCCAGGGCGAGAGCGGCGGCGGTACGGCCGCGGCGGCCGGCGAGGAGCCGCCGGCCGGACTTTCTGTGCGCTGCCAAAGGGGCCACGTCCTTTCACTGCCTGCGCCGCCGCACCTCGACGGCATCCGGCGAAGGACGCTAGCCGCGAGCGTGACCGGTTCGTGACCCGCTGTACGCAAGTGACCGTACGGGAGCGGGTGTTGGCGGAAAGTGACGATCCGGGTGGGAGCGGAATCTCGCATTCCAATCAGGCTCCGACGGAACCGGCGATCCCCGGCCCCCGCCGCCTCCGCCGTGCTAACGGCCGCCCCACCGCCGTGCCTTACGCAGACCGGAAAGCACCCCCGGCCCGATGACCTGCCGGTACCCCCGGGCTAGGCTCCCGGCATGGACGTACTCCTCCATCTCTTCGTCGGGCTGCACATCATCGGTATCGCCTCGCTGCTGGGCGGCTTCCTCACCCAGATGAAGGCGATGGGCCAGGGGGCCGCCCGCTTCGTCCCGGCGATGCTGCACGGCGCGCTCACCATGCTGGTCACGGGGATAGCCCTGGTCGGCATCAACGAGTCCCAGCGCTACGGCCTCGACCACGTCAAGATCGGCCTGAAGCTGCTGATCCTCATCGTCATCCTGGGCCTGGTCTATGTGAAGCGCGACGAGGAGACGGTGGACAAGCGGCTGTTCGGCCTGGTCGGCCTGCTCACCACGGCGAACGTCTTCATCGCCGTGCTGTGGACCTGACCCCGCCCGCCCGCGCGGACGGGGTCACCCGTACCGCGGTTCAGGCGGGCCGCACCACGCTGTGGATCGGCATGTAGTAGATCGACTCGGTGCGGACGTTCGCCCCGGGCTTCGGCGCGTGGATCATGTTGCCGCCGCCGACGTAGATCCCGACATGGCTGATGTCGTTGTAGAAGAAGACCAGGTCGCCCGGCTTGGCGTTGTCCACCGAGACCGTGGTGCCGACCTTGACCTGGTCCCAGGTGGTGCGGGGCAGGGTGATACCGGCCGCCCGCCACGCGGCCTGGGTGAAGCCCGAGCAGTCGTAGGCGTTGGGGCCGGTGGCGCCCCACACATAGGGCTTGCCGATCTGGGCGCGGGCGAACGCCAGTACCTTCGCCGCCTTGGTCGCGTAGTCGCCGGACGAGCCACCGGAACCGGCGCCCGAACCGCCGGAGCCACCGGAACCGCCGCCGGTGTCCGAGCCCGAACCGCCAGAACCGCCGCCGCCCTCCTCCCGCTTCTTGCGTTCCTCCTCCTCGCGGCGCTTCTTCTCGGCGGCCTCCTTGCGGGCCTTCTCCTCCGCCTTGCGCCTGGCCTCTTCCTGCTTCTTCCGCTCGATCTCCGCGAGCCGCGCCTTCTCCTCGGCGGTCAGCTTCGACAGCAGCTTCCGCGCCGAACCCAGCTTCTGCTGCACGGTCTGCTTGGAATCGCGCAGCTCCTGCTGCGACTCGGTCAGCTTCGCCAGGCTCTTCGTCGCCTCGCGCCGCTTCTTCGCCGTCGCGACCTGCTCCTTCTGGTAGTCGTCGACGGCGCTCTTCTGGCGCGAGGTGAGCCGCTTCATCAGATGGCTCTGGTCGAAGTACTGGTCCGGGTCGTCCGCCAGCATCAGCGTCGCGGTGTCCGAGACACCGCCGGTGCGGTACTGGGCGGCGGCGAACGAACCCAGCTCCGTACGCGCCGTGTTGAGCTGCTCGGTGCGCGCGGCGACCTGGTCGAGCAGCTTGTCCGCGGCCTTGCGCTGCTCCGCGGTGCGGACCTTCGCCGCGTTGTACTTCTCGGTGGCGACACCCGCGTCGTGGTACAGGCCGTCGACCTTCTTCTGCACCTCCTCCAGGCTGGGCTTGGGCTTCTCGGGCGCGGCCTGCGCGCTCTGCGAGAGCAGTGCCACCGAGGTGAGGGCGGCGGTGGTGATACCCAGCGCCGGGGAGGTGCGCATCCCGGCGATACGAGTGCCTGTGTTCCGCGGCTTGCGGTGCGACGCCAAGGCCGGCGACTCCTTCCGTGGACCGCCTACCGGGTTAGCTGTCGGGTTCGGGCTGGAACGGAAGGTCGCCCTACGGCCCGGTGGGACCGATTCACCCCAAGGTCGTGTGGGTCCCCGGCTCCGGCTGCCTCGGGGGCGCACCGGACTCGGCGGGGGCCGCCCGTGCCGGCGTCGGTTCGCCGACGGGGATACGGGCCGCCCGTGCCGGGCACGCTAGCCAACTCGCGTGGTGGATGTGAAGGTTGGTGTTCCATTTGTCCGATACATTTCCGTGACTTTCGCGCTGGGTGAAGGGCCGAACGCGCTCGGTGTTCGAAGTGCGGGCGTGTCGTGGGGGCGGGGTGAGCGATTAACGGTCGCCGGGACGGGGCAGCCGCTTCCGCGGGCGGGCAGTCGTCAACTGGCCCGTGCGGTAAGGGGATTGATGTGCGTCACGTCACATGGCGCGGGAGCGGTCCGGGCAAGGCGGCACGGGTTGTCAGTGGGGCGGCCTAGACTCGGGAGGCGATGAGCAGCAGCCTCTTTGACGACAGTTTCCTCCAGGGCCTCCAGGGCGGACACGAGCCGCCGCACGCCGCCGAGGAGCCCCCGCCCCCGCCGGAGCACGAGGAGCACGAAGCCCCGGAGGAGATCCCGCACGACCTCTTCCAGGGCCGCTTCGACGCACCGCCCGCCCAGGACGCGTACTACCGCAACGGTGCCCCGCGCCCCGCCCTGGACGCCGCGGCACTGCTCGACGGGCTCAACGAGAACCAGCGCGCCGCCGTCGCGCACCAGGGCTCCCCGCTGCTCATCGTCGCGGGCGCCGGCTCCGGCAAGACCCGGGTGCTCACCCACCGCATCGCCCACCTCCTCGCCGAGCGCGGTGCGCACCCCGGCCAGATCCTCGCCATCACCTTCACCAACAAGGCGGCGGGCGAGATGAAGGAGCGCGTCGAGGAGCTGGTCGGCCCCCGCGCCGGCGCGATGTGGGTGATGACCTTCCACAGCGCCTGCGTCCGCATCCTGCGCCGCGAGTCCAAGAAGCTCGGCTTCACCTCCTCGTTCTCCATCTACGACGCGGCCGACTCCAAGCGCCTGATGGCCCTGGTCTGCCGCGACCTGGACCTCGACCCGAAGAAGTTCCCGCCGAAGTCCTTCAGCGCCAAGGTCTCCAACCTCAAGAACGAGCTGATCGACGAGGAGGACTTCGCGGCACAGGCGGCGGACGGATTTGAGAAGACGCTCGCGCAGGCCTACGCGATGTACCAGTCCCGCCTCCGCGAGGCCAACGCGCTGGACTTCGACGACCTGATCATGACCACCGTCAATCTGCTGCGCGCCTTCCCCGATGTCGCCGAGCACTACCGCCGCCGCTTCCGCCACGTCCTCGTGGACGAGTACCAGGACACCAACCACGCCCAGTACGCCCTGGTGCGCGAGCTGGTCGGGCCGTCCGCCGGGGCGCGCGACGAGGACACCCCGCCGAGCCCCGAGGACCTGCCGCCCGCCGAGCTGTGCGTCGTCGGCGACGCCGACCAGTCCATCTACGCCTTCCGCGGCGCCACCATCCGCAACATCCTCCAGTTCGAGGAGGACTACCCCAACGCCACCACCATCCTGCTGGAACAGAACTACCGCTCCAGCCAGACCATCCTCAGCGCCGCCAACGCCGTCATCGAACGCAACGAGAACCGCCGCCCCAAGAACCTCTGGACCCAGGCCGGCGACGGCGCCCGTATCACCGGATATGTCGCGGACACCGAGCACGACGAGGCGCAGTTCGTCGCCGAGGAGATCGACCGCCTCACCGACGCGGGCAAGGCCCAGGCCGGTGATGTCGCCGTCTTCTACCGCACCAACGCCCAGTCCCGGGTCTTCGAAGAGATCTTCATCCGCGTCGGTCTGCCCTACAAGGTCGTCGGCGGCGTCCGCTTCTACGAGCGCAAGGAAGTCCGCGACGTCCTCGCCTACCTCCGCGTCCTCGCCAACCCGGAGGACGCGGTCCCGCTGCGCCGCATCCTCAACGTCCCCAAGCGCGGCATAGGCGACCGTGCCGAGGCGATGATCGACGCGCTCGCCCAGCGGGAGAAGATCAGCTTCCCGCAGGCCCTGCGCCGGGTGGACGAGGCCTACGGCATGGCCGCCCGCTCCGCCAACGCGGTCAAGCGCTTCAACACCCTCATGGAGGACCTGCGCACCGTCGTCGAATCCGGCGCCGGCCCCGCCACCGTCCTCGAAGCCATACTGGAACGCACCGGCTACCTCGCCGAGTTGCAGGCCTCCACCGACCCGCAGGACGAGACCCGCATCGAGAACCTTCAGGAACTCGCCGCCGTGGCCCTGGAGTTCGAGCAGGAGAACGCCGCGACGGCGGAAGGAGAAGGGGAGGGCGCGGGCGCCACCCTGGCCGACTTCCTGGAGCAGGTCGCCCTCGTCGCCGACTCCGACCAGATCCCCGACGATGACGAGGACGGCAGCGGCGTCATCACCCTGATGACCCTGCACACCGCGAAGGGCCTGGAGTTCCCCGTCGTCTTCCTCACCGGCATGGAGGACGGCGTCTTCCCGCATATGCGCGCCCTCGGCCAGACCAAGGAACTCGAAGAGGAACGCCGCCTCGCCTATGTGGGCATCACCCGCGCCCGCGAGCGGCTCTACCTCACCCGCTCCACCCTGCGCAGCGCCTGGGGCCAGCCCTCGTACAACCCGCCCTCCCGCTTCCTGGAGGAGATCCCCGACCAGCATCTCGACTGGAAGCGGACCGGGGCCGCCGCGCCCAAGGCCTCCGGACCGGTCGGTTCCATCGCGGCCTCGCTGTCCTCGTCCCGGTCCCGCAGCGCCGCCGCGGGCGCCTCCGGCTTCGCCACCCGGCGGGGCGGCGCCACCGAGAAACCGGTGGTGGCACTCACCATCGGGGACCGCGTCACCCACGACCAGTTCGGCCTGGGCACCGTCGTCGGCGTCAAGGGCAGCGGGACCAACGCCGAGGCCACCATCGACTTCGGCGACACCAAGCCCAAGCGGCTGCTACTGCGGTACGCGCCGGTCGAGAAGCTGTAGGCGCAGGAGTTGTAGGCGGCGCCTCTTCTCGGGTGCCTCTTCTCGGGCGGGCGGCTCAGGTCGGGTCGAGGTCGTGGCTGCGGAGCCACGGCAGCGGGTTGATCGCCGAGCCGCCCCCGGGCCGCACCTCGAAGTGCAGATGCGGACCGGTCGAGTTGCCGGAATTGCCCGAACTGGCAATCTGGTCACCGGCCTTCACCGCGGAACCGCTCGGCAGCGCATACCGCGACAGATGGCAGTACCAGGTCTCCGTACCGTCCTTCGCGGTCACGACCGCCATATTGCCGTAGGCGCTGTTCCACTGGGTGCGCAGGGTGCCGTCCGTCGCGGACATGACCGGCGTGCCATAGGAGACGGGGAAGTCGATACCGGAGTGCACCGACATCCAGTTCACCCCGGCCTGCCCGAAGTAGGCGCTCAGACCGTGCTGTTTCACCGGCAGCAGGAACTTGGGCCGCTCCCGCTCCTTGCGGGCGGCCTCCTCCGCGGCCTTCTTCCGCTCCGTCTCCTGCTGCGCCTTGAGATCGATACGTTCCTGGGTACGGCTGGCCCGGTCGGCGAAGTCCCCCGCGTCCGTGGAGAGGTTCTGCAACTGGGTGTCCAACTTGTTGTTCACCACAGAGGGTTTGACCGCCGGGGTGTCCGGGGCCGCCGCAGCCGCCACGTCCTTGGTGTCGTCACCGCCGTCGCTGCCGCCGATCCCGCTCACCGAGGCGGCCGCGATGCCCGCCACCCCCACCACGCACACCGAGGGCACCGCCACGGTGAGCAGTGCGGACCGCTTCACCGGAGCACGCCGCCGAGCCCTCCCCCGGCCACCGCCCCCGGAACGCCCCGCCGGCGCCCAGTCCTCCGCCAACTCCCCGTCCGCCTCGAGGACTTCCGCCTCTTCGAGGGGGGCGTGCTCGGGGGACTCGTGGTCGGCGGGGGTGTGGTCGGCGTAGGTGTGGTCCGCGGGCGTGAAGTCGGTTGCCGCGGGCCGGTGTTCGGTGTCGAGGGTGAGGTCCAGGGGGGCCTCGGTGGGGTCGGCGGGGCGTTCGCCGTGGGCTGGGTAGGAGTGGGTGTCCGCCGCGGGCTCGTGCGGTACGCCCCATTCGCCGGTGCCGGTGGTCCACGCGGTGGTGTCCCACTGGCCCGAGTGCTCCGGGACGGCCTGCGCGGGAATGCCCCCGGCGGGAACGCCCGCCGCCGGATGTTCCGTGGAGTAGACGTCGTGGGCGTAGATGCCGGTGGCCCAAGTGCCGGTGCTGTAGGGGTCGTTGGCGTGGTCGGCCGGCTGGTGGCCGATGGGCTCGCCCGGCGCGGGTGCGGCGTGGAGATCACCGAAGAGCGGATCCGCCGCGAAGTCCCCGGTCCCGCCGTCGCTCACGTTCGCATAGCCACCGGTGCCGTAGGCGGTGCCGTCATAGAGGGGGGTGCCGTGCGCCGGAGTGCCGCTGTGAGCGGTGCTCTCGTAAAAGCCGTTGTGGTGAGCGGTGTTCTCGTGAACAGTGCTCTCGTAACCGGCCGTCCCGTGAGCGGTGCTCTCGTAAGTGCCCGTCTCATAGGCGCCGTTGGCGTACTCCGCGCTGTCGTACCCCGCACCGCCATGAGCGGAGTTGTCATACCCGGAGCCGTCGTAACCGGTGCCGCCATAACCGACCGCACCATGAGCGGAGGCGTCATACCCGCCGCTCTCCAGGCCCGAGGTGTCGTAAGTGCCGGTCGTGTCGTAAGTACCGGTCGCCCACTGGCCCGTGCCGTACGAGGAGGTGTCCGGATAGCCGCCGGACTGGTAGCCGTCCGCGGTCTGATAGGCGCCGGACGACTCGAACGAGCCGGTGGCGTAAGGGTCATGGACCGCGTACCCGGCGTGCGTGTCGTACGGGGTGCCCTGCTGGTCGTAGCCCGGATAGGGCGCGTAGTCGGCGTCTGGCGCCGGAGTCGGGGGAAGTCCTGTCCCCGACACATGACGGTCGTTCACCAACTTCTCTTTCGCCTCGGCAGCAGGGGCTGGGGGGCTGTTCCGCGGCGGTGGGCCGAGGGCTGTCACCGCCCCCCAGAGGCAGAGCAGTGCCGAGACTGTACCCGGCGGTATGAGGGCGCCACAATCTTTGGCAGGTTTCCTGCCGGTGGGAAACGGGCATTCGGCAGCCTTTCGGTGGAGCCCGGACACGCCTTTGGCGCTGCGTTCGGTGAACGTTCGACAGGGCCGGCCGGCAAGTCAGGCGACCGTGAGGCCGCCGTCCGGCCGGGTCTGTCCGGGAGTGTCCGCCGGAGGCGGGGTGCCGAGCATCGTCAGGAGGCGCCCGGTCACCGCCGGATGCACCGGCAGGGCGAGATGACCGATGCCCGTCACCCGGACGTTCTCGGTGAGCAGATCGGGATGCTCCACACAGGCCGTCTCCAGCGGCGCCATCGCCTCGTCCAGATCACTCCAGAACGCCACAAACCGCGTACGGCAGCCGGGGGCCGGCGAGCGCAACTCCGCCACCACATCCGAATCGGGCCGCATCTGCCGCACGATCGGATGCACATCCAGCAGCGGTGCCACCCGCGTCCCGGTGTGCGGAGTGCCCAGCGTCACCAGGGTCCGCACCCGCTCATCGCCGCCGAGCCGCTGTACGTAGTACCGGGCGATCAGGCCGCCCAGGCTGTGCCCCACCACATCCACCCGCTCATGCCCGGTACTGCGGCAGATCTCCGCGATCCGGCGCCCCAACTCCTCGGCGGCGACCCGGATGTCGGTGGCGAACGGCGAGTGGTTGAGCGACTCGACCTGCCGCCCACCCCGCCCGGCCAGCGCCCGCCGCAGCAGTACGAAGACGGAACGGTTGTCGACGAACCCGTGCAGCAGCAGCACCGGCGGCTGCCCGACCCCGACCGGCAGCGGCAGGGGTACGGCGCCTTCCCCGGCGCCCGTCTCCGGCGGCTCGATCAGCGTCTGCGCGGCGGGGGTGAGCAGCCCTGCCGCGGCGCGGATGCCCGACGGATAGAGCAGTACGTGCCCCATCAGGATCGCCGCCTCCAGTGCGGAGGCCTTCACCGCCTCCGCGGAAGGCATCGCCAGCCGGGGCAGCAGCGACAGCGGTGAGAAGGAGCAGAGCGACGAGAGCGGGGTGAGCGAGGAGAGCGATGAGAGGAAGGGGAGGGTGGGGAGCGAGGGCAGAGGTGGGAGCGGCAGGAACGGGAGTGACCACAGGGCCCTGGCGGTCTTCATGGTCGACCTCCCATCGGCACGCGGAAGGACTGCTCCGGTCCCGCATGTCTCTTGGGGAGCCGACCCCGGACTCTCGCCACACCCCGTGGTCGGACGGCTACGGTACGACGATCTGCCGCGGCGGCTCCTCCGGCACCAGCCCCACGGCCGCCGGGCCGCGGAGACGAGGTGCTTTGTGCGCTTGTCCCTCTGTGTGATTTCCCCCATGCTCTGCGACGTGAAACGGTTCGGTGCGGGATGCTGGGGATAACGTGCGTTCACTGCCCCCGCCGCACGGTGCGGGGCCGCCGGGCTCTACCGGGCCCGATTGACAGTCGGTGCACTGAGTACACGCTGTGGTGCGTGTGGTGATGGAGGCAGTGATGGGTGTGGCAGCCGGGCCGATCCGAGTCGTGGTGGCCAAGCCGGGGCTCGACGGCCACGACCGCGGGGCCAAGGTCATCGCGCGGGCGCTGCGCGACGCCGGTATGGAGGTCATCTACACCGGCCTGCACCAGACGCCCGAGCAGATCGTCGACACCGCCATCCAGGAGGACGCCGACGCGATCGGCCTCTCCATCCTCTCCGGTGCGCACAACACCCTCTTCGCCCGCGTGATCGAACTCCTTGAGGAGCGCGACGCCGCCGACATCAAGGTCTTCGGCGGCGGCATCATCCCCGAGGCGGACATCCCGCCGCTCAAGGAGAAGGGCGTCGCGGAGATCTTCACCCCCGGCGCGACCACCGCGTCCATCGTGGACTGGGTCAACGCCAACGTCCGCCAGCCCGCGGGCGCCTGACCGGCCCCACGCTTTTCCTCACGGTGAGCGGCGCCCGCCTGCCTCGGGCGCCCCACCCCCTCCCCTTCGCCTCCGTGCCCCGGCGAGAGCACCGCTCACTGGAGGAGTTCCGTACGCATCGCCTCCCGTAGGCGCAGTGTGGTGACCAGGCGTTGGAAGGCCTCCGACCAGTAGCCGGCGGCGCCCGGCGAGGAGTCCTCCGTTTCATCGGGCCGGGTCGTCAGGGCTTCCAGCCGGGGGGCCTGTGCCGGATCAAGGCAGCGTTCCGCCAGGCCCATCACCCCGCTGAAGCTCCAGGGGTAACTCCCGGCGTCCCGTGCGATGTTGAGCGCGTCGACCACCGCGCTGCCCAGCGGCTCCGACCATGGCACGGGGCAGCCGCCGAGCATCTGGAAGGCCTCCGGCAGTCCGTGCGCCGCGACAAAACCCGCCACCCACTCGGAGCGCTCCGCCGCGGGCAGCGCCGACAGCAGCTTGGCGCGCTCCGAGAGGGGCACCGCGCCCGGGCCGCCCGCCGCGGGTGAGGCCGGTACGCCGAGCAGGGCGCGGGACCAGGCCGCGTCCCGCTGCCGTACCGCTGCCCGGCACCATGCCGCGTGCAGTTCGCCGCGCCAGTCGTCCGCCACCGGCAGGGCCACTATCTCGGCGGGGGTGAGCCCGCCGAGCTGCGCCGGCCAGCCGTCCAGGGGTGCCGCCTCCAGCAACTGGCCGAGCCACCAGGACCGTTCACCCCGCCCCTGCGGCGGTTTCGCCACCACCCCGTCCCGTTCCATACCGGGGTCGCAGGCGTACGGCGCCTCCACGGCGAGCGCCGGCCCGGGCCGGGTGCGGTCCAGGGAGACGCAGGACGCGGCCCGTTCCGCCATCCGCTCCGCCAGCGCGGAACCGGGCAGTGTGGACAGCAACTCGGCCGCGGTGGCCCGGACATTGCGGCTGCGGTCGGCCAACGCCCCTTCCAGGAAAGGCTCGTCGGCCGGGCCGAGGCCCTGGCGCAGCGAGTCGACGAACATCAGCCGGTCCTCGGCGCGCTCCTTGGACCAGGAGGTTTCGAGGAGCTCCCGGGCCGCCGCCGGATCCTCGGCCCGTATCGCCGCCAGCAGGGCGACCCGCTCCGCGAACAGGCCGTCGTCCCACAGGGCGCTCACCGCCTCGGCGTCCGCCAGATCGGGCAGCAGGGCGCCGCCGCCGGGGGCGGAGCGCAGTGCGAAGCGCCAGTCCGGATTGAGCCGGGCCAGCCACAGCGCCCGCGGCCCCGCCAGCGTCAGCACCGCGGACCGCAGGTCGGTCCGGCCGCGGGCCGCGTCCAGCAGGGCGGGCAGCAGATGCGGGGGCGCGGCGAAGCCCCTCGCCCCGGCCAGCGCCAGCCACTGCGGCAGCAGCTCCGTCAGGTCGGGTGCGGAGCCGTGCCGGCCGCCGCCGGGCCGGTCCGCCAGCAGCAGGGCGAGCCGCCGGGCCGCGGCCGGCGGGGGCGGCGGGCGCTCGTCGACCGGTGCCGGATCGGGTGCGGGCGCGGCCACCGCCGGTCGCAGCCCCGCCCGCCGCCGTACGGTGGCGACCGCCGCGGCGTCCAGCAGTGCGGCCGCCGGGTCCTCGCCGGGTGGGGCGGGGACCGGTGGATCGCGGCGTTCCGTGCCGAGCAGGGCGGCTGTCACCAGATCGCCCCAACGGGCTTCCGCGGCACGGGCGTTGGCCGGATCGGCGGCCGGATGCGCGGCGCCCTGCCCGGTGCCGGGCGGCTGGTGGTCGGCTCGCTGATCGGATGTGCGGGTCAGCACAGGGAGAACACCTCCTCGCTCGCCCCGGCCGCCGGTGTGCCGCTCGGGGATGGGGGATACCAGGCGGCCAGCGGGGTGAAGCCGCGGTGGCCGCACTCCCCGAAGACCGTCAGCGGAGCGCCGCCGGACAGCGCGACCAGCCGCCACAGGCCCGGGGTGCCCAGCGCCGCCGGATGCACCGGCAGTGCCGAGCCGCCGTCCGCGTCCGCCAACTGCCAGCCACCGCCGTCCGGTTCGGGCACCGGGACGACCTCGCGCAGGGTGACCGGCCAGGACGTCAGCCATGGGTCGGCGGTGAGCGCGGTGCCGTAGCGGGCGGCGGCCTCCTCGGTGCCGGTGCCCGCCGGCCGGTCCGGTATCGGGGCCGGGACGGCGAACTGCTCGCCCAGATCGGCCCGGAGCATGGCCGGGCCGGGACGCGGCCGCAGCTCCGCGTCCAGCGCCAGGCCCACCGGAAGCGACAGCTCCGGCGCCCGGCCCGCCGCACCGAACGACAGCAGCAGCGCACTGCGGCCGGAGGCGATGCCGTGCAGCCAGATCCGGCGCGTCGTCAGACGGCCGTCGTCCGTCTCGTACTGGGCGAGGACCAGCCAGCGGTCCCGTACCGGTGGGCCGTCGGCGGGGACGGGCAGGCCCACATGGCCGCGGACGGTGTCGGCCAGCTCCGGTGGCAGCGCCTCCCGCCGCAGCCACCCCCGGGCCAGCAGATGCACCAGGGCGGCCTCCTCCAGCAGCCGCCCCGGCCAACCGGGACCAGAGGCCGCCACTCCGCCCAACTCCCTGATCCGGGAGGCCAGTCCGGGGGCCTGGGCGTCGACCATCCGGGCCGCGGTCTCCTCCCAGGGCGCGTACCCCGCCGAGCCCGCGTCCGCCAGCCCGCCGCGCAGCAGATCACCGAGGCGCTGCCGCAACTCCTCGGCGCCCGCCGTGATCCGCGCCGCCCGCTGCTCCGCCCGGCGTCTGGCCGCCTCCGGATCGGCCACCGCACCCGCGGCCTTCCCCGCACCCGCCGTACCGCTCTCCTCGGCCCGCTCGCGCCGCCCCGCCAGCCAGTCGGCCGCCCACTCGGGCACCGCCGCACCGTCCGGAACCTCCCCTTCGACGGACCGGAGCAGCAGCAGCCCCAGCGCGTGCTTGCACGGGAACTTCCGGCTCGGGCAACTGCACCGGTACGCCGGGCCGCCGGCCCCGGCGAGATCCACCACCGTCTGGTACGGCTTCCTGCCGCTGCCCTTGCAGAGCCCCCATACCGCCCCTCCGTCCGCGCCCGTGCCGGACCACGGGCCGGCCGCCCCCAGCTTGCTTCCCGCTTTGCGTGACGCGGCGTCAGGTGCCAGTGCAAGCACCTGGTCCGCCGTCCAGCGCACCCCCTGCTCAGTCATGTCTCCGACCGTAGGACCCACCACTGACAATCACCCCTGCCGAGGGCATCCATGCAGGTCAGGGCGATTGTCAGTGGCGTGGTGCACGGTTGGGGGAGTTCAGAGCAGGACCGTGTTGGAGGGGGACCGAATCATGTCCACGACCATTGCTGCGCCTTCGGACACCAGCGGGCAGTCCGGCCGCGGTGCCGGTACCGAAGAGGCGCTGCGACCGCACGCCGAGGACGCCTTCGCGGGCGAACTCGCCGCGCTCGCCGCCCAGGACGACCGCCCGCGCCCCGCCCGCTGGCGCCTCTCCCCGTGGGCGGTGGCCACCTACCTGCTCGGCGGCACCCTGCCCGACGGCACCGTCATCAGCCCCAAGTACGTGGGCCCGCGCCGCACAGTCGAGGTCGCCGTCACCACCCTCGCCTCCGACCGGGCCCTGCTGCTGCTCGGCGTGCCCGGCACCGCCAAGACCTGGGTCTCGGAGCATCTGGCGGCCGCCGTCAGCGGCGACTCCACCCTCCTGGTGCAGGGCACCGCGGGCACCCCGGAGGAAGCCATCCGCTACGGGTGGAACTACGCCCGGCTCCTCGCCCACGGCCCCAGCCGCGACGCCCTGGTGCCCAGCCCCGTGATGCGGGCGATGGCCGACGGCATGACGGCCCGCGTCGAGGAGCTGACCCGTATCCCGGCGGACGTGCAGGACACCCTGATCACGATCCTGTCCGAGAAGACGCTGCCGATACCGGAGTTGGGGCAGGAGGCGCAGGCCGTCCGCGGCTTCAACCTCATCGCCACCGCCAACGACCGGGACCGCGGCGTCAACGACCTGTCCAGCGCCCTGCGCCGTCGCTTCAACACGGTGGTGCTGCCACTGCCCGCCACGGCCGAGGCCGAGGTCGACATCGTGGCCCGCCGGGTGGAGCAGATGGGTCGCGCCCTGGAGTTGCCGCCCATGCCGGACGGCATTGACGAGATCCGCCGCGTGGTCACCGTCTTCCGCGAGCTGCGGGACGGCGTCACCGCCGACGGCCGCACCAAGGTCAAGTCGCCCAGCGGCACCCTGTCCACCGCGGAGGCCATCTCCGTGGTGACCAACGGCCTTGCCCTGGCTGCCCACTTCGGCGACGGAGTGCTGCGTTCCGGTGATGTGGCCGCGGGCATCCTGGGCGCGGTGGTACGGGACCCGGCCGCGGACCGGCTGGTCTGGCAGGAGTATCTGGAGGCCGTGGTCCGCGAGCGGGCCGGCTGGAAGGACTTCTACCGGGCCTGCCGCGAGGTGAGCGCATGACCGCGCCCGTCCCCCTGCTGCTCGGGGTGCGCCACCACGGTCCGGGCTCGGCCCGCGCGGTACGGGCCGCGCTGGAGGCGGCCCATCCGGCGGTAGTGCTGATCGAGGGCCCGCCGGAGGCCGAGGCGGTGCTGCCGCTGGTCGTGGATCCGGCGATGCGGCCGCCCGTCGCCCTGCTCGCCCATGCGGTCGGGGAGCCCGGCCGGTCGGCGTTCTGGCCGTTCGCGGAGTTCTCCCCGGAGTGGGTGGCGATGCGCTGGGCCGTCGCCCGCCAGGTCCCGGTGCGCTTCATCGACCTGCCCGCCGCCCACACCCTGGCCATGCGCCCCGGGCCCGAGGAGCCGGAGTCACCACCGGGAGGGCCCGGCGATACGGACGGCGAGGCCGGTGAGGGCGGTGCCGAGGCGCTGCGGGTGGATCCGCTGCGGGCTCTCGCCGAGGCCGCCGGCTATGACGACCCGGAGCGCTGGTGGGAGGACGCGGTCGAGCACCGGGGAGACAGCGGCGACGCCTTCGCCCCGTTCCAGGCGCTGGAGGAGGCGATGACCGCGCTCCGCGAGGAGCACGGCCCCACCGGCACCGACCGGGACCTGGTCCGCGAGGCCCATATGCGGCTCCAACTGCGCGGCGCAGTCAAGGAGTTCGGCCCCGAGGCGGTGAGCGTGGTGTGCGGGGCCTGGCATGTGCCCGCGCTGCGGCAGCGGACCCGGGTCACCGACGACCGCGCCCTCCTCAAGGGCCTGCCCAAGGCCAGAGCCGAGCTGACCTGGGTGCCCTGGACCAACCGCCGCCTCTCCCGCGGCAGCGGATACGGCGCCGGAATCGACTCACCCGGCTGGTACGGCCACCTCTTCGCCGCCCCCGACCGGCCGGTGGAACGCTGGATGGCCAAGGTCGCCGGGCTGCTCCGGGAGGAGGACCGCCCGGTGTCCTCCGCCCACCTCATCGAGGCGGTACGGCTCGCGGACGCCCTGGCCGCGATGCGCGGCCGTCCGCTGCCCGGACTGACCGAGACCACCGACGCGGTCCGCGCCGTGCTCTGCGAGGGGTCCGACATACCGCTCGCCCTCGTCCACGATCGGCTGGTCGTCGGCGATGTGCTGGGCGAGGTACCGGAATCCGCCCTGGCGGTACCGCTCCAGCGGGACCTGGACCGGCTCCAGCGCAGCCTCCGGCTCAAACCGCAGGCCGGGGAACGGGAGTTGGAGCTGGACCTGCGCAAGGACAACGACGCCGCCCGCAGCCGCCTGCTGCACCGGCTGCGGCTGCTCGGCGTGCCCTGGGGCGAGCCGGCCCGCCTCGTCCGCGGCGGCACCGGCACCTTCCGGGAGGGCTGGCGGCTGCGCTGGGAGCCGGAGCTGTCGGTGCGGGTCGCCGAAGCCGGGGTGTGGGGCACCACCGTGCACACCGCAGCGACCGCACGCGCCGAAGCGGACGCGGCCGGTGCGACGGCCCTCGCGGAGGTCACCGCCCTCGCCGAGCGGTGCCTGCGCGCCGGTCTCGCCGAGGCGCTCCCCGCCGTGATGCGCATCCTCGCCGACCGGGCCGCCGTGGACGCCGATGTCGCCCATCTCGCCGACGCACTGCCCGCGTTGGCCCGCTCCCTGCGCTACGGCGATGTACGCGGTACCGACACCCGGGCCCTCGGCGAGGTCGCCGGCGGACTGGCGGAGCGCGTCATCGTCGGCCTGCCCGCCGCCTGCGTCTCCCTCGACGCGGACGCCGCCGCCGCGATGCGCCGCCGCCTCGACGCGGTACACGGAGCGATGTCCCTGCTCACCGAGCCCAGCCGGCCCACGCCGGACGAGCCCGTCACCGGCCCGGCGGGCACAGGCTCCGGCGACGGGATACGGGGGCGCTGGCACACCATGCTGCACACCCTCGCCGGGCGGGACACGGCCCCCGGCGAGCTGCGCGGCCGCGCCGCCCGACTGCTGCTGGACGACGAGCGGTTGACCGGCGAGGAGGCGGCCCGGCTGATGGGCCTGGCCCTGTCGCCGGGCACCCCGCCCGCCCAGGCCGCCGCCTGGATCGACGGGTTCGTCGGCGGCGGCTCCGGCGGCGGACTGATCCTGGTCCACGACGAGCGCCTCCTCGGCCTGATAGACGGCTGGCTCTGCTCCGTACCCGACACCGCCTTCACCGATGTACTGCCGCTGCTCCGCCGCACCTTCTCCGCGTACGAGTCGACGGTGCGGCGCAGTCTGGGGGAGCTGGTGCGGGAGGGGCCGGGCCGGGGACCGGCGGGCGGTACCGGGGCCGGGTCCGGGCTGCCCGGGTTCGCCGCGGAGGGCGATCCGGCGCGGGCCGACGCGGTGCTGCCGGTACTGGCACTGCTGCTGGGCCCCGGGGCGGAAGCGGCCCCGGCGCCCGCCGTCACCACCTCCGCGCCGGGTGGCGGCGACGCCCCGCGGCAGTACCCGGCAGCCACACCTCACACCACCAACCACCCCGCGGGAGCGGCCACATGACCGGAACGCACACCGCGGGCGGGACCACATCCGCGGCCCCGCCCGCCGTACTTGACGGGTCCCCGGCAAACGAATCCGCAGGGGGCGACGGGGCCGCCGGGGAGCGGTTGCGGCGGTGGCGGTTGGTGCTCGGCGGGGAGGCGGACGGTACCGGGTATGCGCCCGGCGGGCAGGACGCCGCCATGGACGCGGCGCTCACCGCGCTCTACGGCAAGGCCCCGAAGTCCGGCCGCGGCCGGGACCGTTCCGCCGGACTCGGTGCCTCCGCCCCCTCCGTGGCCCGCTGGCTCGGTGACATCCGCCGCTACTTCCCGTCCTCCGTGGTCCAGGTCATGCAGCGCGACGCCATCGAGCGGCTCGACCTCTCCTCGCTGCTGCTGGAGCCGGAGATGCTCCAGGCGGTGGAGCCGGACGTGCACCTGGTCGGCACCCTGCTCTCGCTGCACAAGGCGATGCCCGAGACCACCCGGGAGACCGCGCGCGCCGTCGTCCGCCAGGTGGTGCGGGACCTGGAGAAGCGGCTCGCCGCCCGGACCCGCTCCACCCTCTCCGGCGCCCTCGACCGCAGCGCCCGCACCAGCCGCCCCCGCCACCACGACATCGACTGGAACCGCACCATCGCGGCCAACCTCAAGCACTATCTGCCCGAGCACGGCACCATCGTCCCCGAGCGGCTGATCGGCTACGGGCGGGCGGCGCGGTCGGTGCGGAAGGAGGTCGTGCTCTGCATCGACCAGTCCGGTTCGATGGCCCCCTCGGTGGTGTACTCCGCCGTCTTCGGCGCCGTACTCGCCTCGATGCGGTCGCTGTCCACCCGGCTCGTCGTGTTCGACACCTCCGTGGTCGACCTCACCGAGCAACTGGACGACCCGGTCGACGTCCTCTTCGGCACCCAGCTCGGCGGCGGCACCGACATCAACCGGGCGCTCGCCTACTGCCAGTCGAAGATCACCCGCCCCGCGGACACCGTGGTGGTCCTCATCTCCGACCTGTACGAGGGCGGCATCCGGGACGGGATGCTGCGGCGGGTGGCCGCGATGAAGGCGGCCGGAGTGCAGTTCGTGACCCTGCTGGCGCTCTCCGACGAGGGCGCACCCGCCTACGACCGCGAGCACGCCGCAGCCCTCGCCGCCCTCGGCGCACCCGCCTTCGCCTGTACGCCCGACCACTTCCCGGACGTGATGGCCGCGGCGCTCGAACGCCGCGAGATACCCATACCGGACACAGCACCCCAACGGGCTTGAGGGAAAGGGGACTTGCGGAACCGCCCCCACACCGGGCCGGGTGCCGTCCGCCGCCACCCCGGTGGCCGAGGAGGCCGCGCGGGCCGTGCTGCCGCCGATCGCCGCGACCGCCGTGCACGGGGTGCTGCCGGTCGCCGGGCAGGCCGTGGGCGATGTCACGCACGTGGTGCGGGACGTCCTCGGTGCGGTCACGCCGGCCGCAGGCGGGGTCGTCTCCGAGGTGCGGCCGTTCGCGGAGGGCGTCGTCGGGAACGATGTGCCGCGGTTCGCGGGCGAGGCGGTGGGCTCGGTGCAGCGCCTGGTGGCGAACGTCGCCGACGAGGCGCAGCCCGCGGCGGGCGGCGTGGCCGGTGGCGTCACCACGCCCGCGCGGGACTCACCTCGACGGTGGCCGCGGACGCCGGTGCGCTGACCGGTCACGCCGTGACCGGAGTGACCGGGGCCGTCGAGTCGGTGGCCCCCGCCTCCGTGCCGGACACTGCCGCCGTCTGACCCGTACGTCCGCGGGTCCCGGGCGGGCCGCCGTACTCAGTGGCCGGCCCGCCCGGTAAAGCGCCCGGCCCGGGCTATTTCCCCGGCCGGGGGACCTTCAGCAGGTCCCAACTCGCCTTTCCCGGGACGCCGTCGGCGTCCCGGCCCTGGTAGCCGAGCTTGTGCTGCCAGGCGGCGTAGGAGCGGCGGTCGGCCTCGGACCAGTGTGGTCCGGGGCCGTCCTGGTAGCGGCCGCAGCCCTCCGCGTCGAGGCGGCGGCCCATCGCGGTGATCAGCGGGTCGTTCTGCCCGGCGTGGAAGAAGTCCGCCCCGGGGAAGGGCGCGTGGCGCGTCGGCCCGGGTTCGGGTTCGGCGGGCGGGGCGTCGCCGGAACCCTTCCGTCCGGCCAGGCGGTCGCCGATACGGCGGCGCATCCCGCCCATGCTGAAGCCGCGGGGGTCGACCTTCCCGGGCTGCCACTCCCGGTGGCCGATGACGGACCGCTCGCCCCAGCCGTGCGCGCGGCAGATCGCCGCGGACACCTTCTCGATCGCTGCCAACTGCGCTGTGGGCCAAGGGTCCTTGCCGTCGCCGAGGTTGACGCACTCGAAGCCGTAGAAGCGGCTGTTGCCGTCGGTGTCGGACTGGTCGTCGTGCGGCAGGGGGCGTTCGGCGATGACGGCGCGCAGTACGTCGCCGTCGCCGAGCCCGGCGTGGTTGGCGCGGCCGTTGCCGACCAGGTGCACCTCGCCCTTCTTGTCGATGACGCCGTGGCAGAGCGGTCCCGGCAGGTCGGAGCGGCCGTCGTAGCAGAGGTCGACGGTGCCGGTGGTGCCGCGGGTGACGGTGTGGTGGATCATCACGCCGTGGACGGGGCCCCAGGCGCCCTTGGCGTTGCGGTGGTGGTGGCGCCAGTCGCGGACCTCGTGCACGGTGAGGCCTTCGGCGCGCAGCGCCTTTAACAGGCGGGCGGCGCTGAGCGGTTCAGCCATGTTCGGCTCCCTGGGGGGTGGCGCGGCGGGAAGCTCCGCCCGAGGCGGCGTGACTCGTCAACCCAGTGTCCGTTTAGGCGAGTTGAGAGCGCAAGACGGCTTTCCGGCCCGTCGCGGGGAGCTGCGGTGACCGGCCGGGCGCCGAGAACGCAGACGCCGCGGGTGATCACCGTCACCACGTCCTGTGACCGTTATCACCGCCCAGGTGTGAGCTGTGATTTACGGCCACGCGTGAAGCGGAGATAACCTGCGAGACGGACATGCCGCGTGCCCGGTGACCGTGTGCGCTTTCCCTGTGACAGCCGAGTCACGTTGCCCGTCGCGGCACGCCCGAGCAGACAGCCGACGGCAGAGCCGACGAGATCACGATAGGGATAGGGACGGACGCGCGTGGACCTGTTCGAGTACCAGGCGAGGGACCTCTTCGCCAAGCACGGTGTACCGGTGCTGGCCGGTGAAGTCATCGACACGCCTGAGGCGGCGCGCGCTGCCACCGAGCGTCTGGGCGGCAAGTCGGTCGTCAA
>NZ_JBHVRR010000005.1:0-104585 GCF_042885635.1 Streptomyces sp. NPDC058045
CCCGGCACCATCCCATCCGCACGCCGATCAAACGCCCGCGTCACCCCCTCCGCCGACAACATCCCCGCACCCACCATCGCGTCATAACTACCGGGGAAGGAGAGGATGTTGGCGCCCGCGACAATGGCCGTGTCGCAGTCCCCGTAGCGGAGACTCAGGCAGGCCTCGTGCAGGGCCACCAGGCCCGAAGAGCACGAGGTGTTGATCGCCATACTCGGACCGGACAGGTTCAGGAAATACGCCAGCCTCGACGCCAGAATCGAGGTGGTGTTCGCGGTGATGCTCTCTGATTCGTCGACCAGGAAGCGGTAGTCGCTCTCCTCCACTCCGACGAAGACACCGACCCGGTCGCCCGCCACGGCGGGGTCGCCGTATCCGGCGTCCTCCAGGGCGTGCCACATCTCCTGGAGCAGCAACCGCTGCCGCGGGTCCATCAGTTCGGCCTCGCGCGGCGAGATCTCGAAGAACAGCGGGTCGAACTCCGCCACCCCCGGCATCTCCCCCATCGGGCGCTGCGGGCCCCAGGCCGGGGAACGCTCGGCGGACACCTCGCCCACCACACTGCGGCCCTCGGCCAGGATGTCCCACAGCTCACCGACAGTGCGGGCGCCGGGGAAGCGGCCGCTCATCCCCACGATGCCGATCGGCTCCGAAGCCGTCGCAGCGGCCAGGGGCTGACGGGTGAGGGGCGCGGCGCGCTTCACCCGGCGCCGCTTGGACGGCGCCTTCGGTACGGCCACCGCTCCGGCGGAGCCGCCCTCCTGGTAGAACGCGGCCAGCAACTCCCCGTAGGCGTCCAGCAGATGGGCGTTCAGGCCCACCAGCGTGGGGTGGCTGAAGAACACGTCGGGGGTCAGCTCGATGCCCAGCCGCTCGCCCAGCACGCCCGCGTACTCGACCAGGCTGATCGAGTCGAAGCCGTAGTCCTGGAGGTTGACGCCGTCCTCGACCCGGTCCAGGGGCAGCTTCAGCAACTGCGAGACGGCGTCCTTCAGTTCCCACTCCAGGCACTCCGCGATCGACCAGCCGGCCATCTCGGCCCGCCGGCCCGGCCCCGCGGCCACCTCGGCCGCGCCCTCCGCCGGTACCGGGGCAGAGCTCTCCTCCTCCTCGGCGGCGGACTCCCACATGAGGCCCCGCACCCGCAGCAGTACGGTGCCGTCCTCGGCGCAGACCACCACGTCCTGCTCGGAGTCCCGGCCCTCCACCACGGCCCAGGCGGGCGCACCGGCACCGGAGGGCGCGAACACCACCTCGCGGGCCGTGGTCAGCCTCAACTCCGGTGCCACACAGCTCTCCAGGGCCGACACCAGTGCCAGCAGCGGGTCCCCGGTGATGTCCAGCTCGACCACGCCGCTCTGGGCGTCCCGGTCCAGCCGCTCCGGCTCGCCGGTGGCGGCGATCAGGGCGACGGTGCCCTCGGCGGTGACCAACTCCGCGTCGTCCGCGGCCGCCGGTTCACCCTCGGCGGTGCCGGACTGCTCGATATGCACGGTCCACTCGGCGTCGCCGGTCCTGGCAGGCCGCAGCGACACATGCACCACCTGCCCGTCCTGGCCCGACGGGGGCCCGTCATGCCAGGCGACATCGGAGAGCCGCACCAACTGCGCACCCTCCTCCGCCCCCGGTACGGCCCGCAGCGCCGCGGCCCGCGCCATCTCCAACTGTGCTGCGGGGGACGGAGTTTGGGCCAGGCGGGAGGTGAAGCGCTGGTTCGCCAGGTCGGAGGTGTTCTCATGCAGCAACGGGTGCAGCCGGCCCGCTCCGGTGGGGGCCGCGGGCGTGCTGTCGAGGGCCGGGAGCCAGTAGGACTCCTCCGCGAACGGGTAGCCCGGCAGGCTGATCCGCCCCGGGGTGTCCCCGTCGCGGTACAGACTCCGCCAGTCGACCGCGGTCCCGGCGACCCAGGCGGCCACCAGCTCACCCAGGTCCCGCCGCCCGTCCGACGCGGCGTCCCCGGTACGGACCGCGGTGGCGTCGACCCGGCCCACGGCCACCCCGTGGTCCGCGCCGGAGCCCTCCAGGAACGAGTTCAGCCCCTGCTCGACCTCCGCCAGACTGGACGCGACGAACGCCATCCGGTGCGGCATCGACTCGCGGCCCACCTGGAGGGTGTAGCCGATGGACGCCAGGTCGGCCTCCTGGTACCGGCCCGAGCCCAGGGCGGTCAGCAGGCGCTCGGCGGCGACCCACAGCCGTTCACCGGTCTTCGCCGAGAGCAGGATCGCGGTCGGCCCGGCGGGCACGTTCCGCGCGGGGCCGCTGGGGAGGTGCTCCGCCACGATCAGATGCGCGTTGGAGCCGCCCGCCCCGAACGAGGAGAGCCCCGCGACCAGCGGCAGTTCCCTGGTCCGGCCGTCGGTCTCCACCACCGGCCGGCGCCACTCGGCCGTGGTCCGCTGCACCCGGAACGGGGTGGACTCGAAGTCGATGTACGGGTTGAGCACCTCGGAGTGCAGGGACGGCACCAGGGTGCCGTGCCGCATCTGGAGCAGGATCTTCGTCAGGCCCGCGATACCGGCGGCGGCCTCCGCGTGCCCGATGTTGGACTTCACCGAGCCGATGGCACACGGCTGCTCGCCGGTCACCCCGTCGAAGGCCTGGCTGAGTCCGCGGATCTCGATGGGGTCGCCGAGCTTGGTGCCGGTGCCGTGCGCCTCGACGTAGGTCACGGTCTGCGGGTCGGTCTCGGCCTGCCGCAGGGCCGCCTCGATGACACCGCCCTGCGCGTTGGGGTTGGGCACCGTGTACCCGTTGGTGCGGCCCCCGTGGTTGACGGCCGCGCCGCGGATCACCCCGTAGATGTGGTCGCCGTCGCGCACCGCCCGGTCCAGGGACTTCAGCAGGACCGCGCCGACGCCCTCGGCCGGCACATAGCCCTCGCCGTCCTCACCGAAGGACACACAGCGGCCGGTCGGGGAGATGAACTGCCCCTGGGAGAGCAGCAGATACTTGTTGGGGTGCAGGGAGAGGTTGACGCCGCCCGCGACGGCCACCTCGCTCTCCCCGCGCCGGATGCTCTCACAGGCCTGCTTGACCGCGGTCAGCGAGGACGAGCACATGGTGTCGACGGCGATCGACGGGCCGTGCAGATTCAGGTGGTACGACACCCGGTTCGCCATGGACGAGAAGTTGCCCGCGGTGGCCAGCGGAACACCGGCCGCCTGCTGGTCCACACCGAGCAACTGGTAGTCGGCGGTCATCACTCCGACGAAGACACCCGCCGAGCCGAGGGCGCCGTCCCGCGCCCCTTCACCGCGCTCCAGATCCCTGGGGGTGTATCCGGCGTCCTCGATGGCCGCGTAGGCGCACTGGAGGAACAGGCGCTCCTGCGGGTCCATCAACTCGGCCTCACGGGGCGCGATGTTGAAGAACATCGGGTCGAAGCGGTCCACCCCGTCCAGCCAGCCGCCCCAGCCGCAGGTGATGGCCTCGGCGAAGGTGCTCCTGTCCCACCGTCCGGCCGGGGTCTCGGTGACGCAGTCCCGGCCCTGGACGAGGTTCCGCCAGAAGGCGTCCAGGTCGGCGGCCTGCGGGTAGCGGCCCGCCACACCCACGACGGCGATGTCCAGGGGGCCGCCGGTGGACGGCGCCGGGTGGCGGTTGCGCCCGCGGCGGCTGACGGCCTGCTCCACCAGGACGGGGGCGGCGGGCGCGGGGGCCTGCTTCCGCTCCACGGGCGCCGCGGTGGCACCGAGTATCCGGGCCAGGGCCGCGGAGTGCGATGTCCGCAGGTATCCGCCGAGTTCGCCGACCGTCTGGTATTCAAAGAACAGAGTCTTGGGCAGGGTGCCCAGGTCCTCCTCCAGCACATCGGTGAGCGCCAGCACCGTGATGGAGTCGATCCCGTACTGCTCCAGGGGCGCGTCACGGTCGATGCTCTCGGCCGGGATCCGCATCTCCCGCGCCATCAGCTCGATCAGATAGGTGTGGACGGCGTCCTGGTCGAGCGCCGGGGCCGCCGGCTGCTCCTCTGCTGCGGGCGCGGGGTCGGGGGCGGTGGCGCCGGTGAGGCGGTCCACGGTGTCGGTGAGCCGCGCCGGGTCGCGCAGCGCCAGGCACAGGGTGTGCGGGGTGCCGGCGTCGAGGGCGTCGTAGAACGCGGCGAGCCCTTCGGCGCGCGGGATCGGCACCAGGCCGGAGTCGGCCTCCATCCGGGCCACGGCCTGCGGGTCGACGGTCATCCCGCCGTCGCTCCACAGGGACCAGTCCACGGAGAGGGTGCGGCCGTGCCGGTCCCCGGCCCGCACCTGCTCCTGGCGGTGCACGGCGAAGTGGTCCATGAAGGAGTTGGCCAGGGCGTAGTCGGCCTGGCCCGCGTTGCCGAGGCTGCCCGAGGTGGACGCGAAGCACACCAGGAAGTCGAGCTCCAGCGCGGCGGTGGCCCGGTCGAGGTGGACCAGTCCGTCGGCCTTGGGCGCCAGGACCTCGCGGATGTCCTCGGCGCTCTTGCGGATGATGTAGTCGTCGCGGAGAACCCCGGCGCAGTGCAGGATGCCGAGCGGGCCGTCCCCGGCGCCGGTGAGGTCGTTCACCAGCTCGGTCACGGCGTCCGCGTCGGTGACGTCGAGCTGGCGGTAGGCGACGCGGGATCCGGCGCCGTCCCCGGTGAGGCCGGCCAGGGCGGCGTCCACCCGGGCGTCGCGGGCGCTGCGGCCGGTGAGGACGAGTCGGGCGTCCGGGGCGTGGCGGACGATCTCCTGGGCGAAGAGCAGCCCGAGGCCGCCCGCGCCACCGGTGATCAGATAGGTGCCGTCGGCCCGCCACGGCAGGGTGCCGGCGGCCCGGTCGGCGAGGGGGGTGTGCGGCAGCGGCCGCCACTCCGGGAGCAGCCGGCGGTCCCCGGCGTAGCGGACCTCGGCGGCCGGGTGCGGGGAGTCCGCCTCGGCGTCGAGCAGGGCGGCGACCGGTGCGGGCAGCGGCTCGTCCGCGGTGAACTGCTCGTCGACGGCGATGAGTTGGGCGACGAGCTGCGGGTTCTCGCGGTGGGCGCTCTTGAGCAGGCCGCTGAGCCCGGCGTACACATGGCGGTCGGTGCCGCCGGGGACGAGGACCTGGAGCAGGACCTCGTGGGCGGGCTTGCCGCGCAGGATGCGCCGCACCTCGGTGAAGAGCTGCTCGGCGGCGGCGGTGAAGCGCTCCGCGGCGCCCTCGCCGGTGGTGGCGATGACGGTGACGTCCGGGGTACCGGCGAAGGTCCCGGCGGCGGGGGCGGTGCCGGTGTCGCAGAGGACCACCTCGCGGGTGGGCCAGTCGCGGGGGGCGGCCCCGTCGGGCAGTGCGCGCTCGGCCCACTCCTGCCCCAGCAGCCCGGCCGTGGCGGGGGTTTCGGCGGGGGCGTCGGGGCCCAGGGCGAGACCGGTGAAGCGGGCGGCGACCCGGCCGGACTCCTCGCAGAGGTCCAGGTCGAAGCGGTGCTCCTCGCCGCCGGGCGCGGAGGTGCGCCGTACCACGGCCCAGGTGGCGGGCGCGGCGCCGAAGATCTCCGCCTGGGCCAGCTCGGCCGGCACCCCGGCGGCGGTCCCGATCGACGGGTCGCTCTCGGCGGCGGCGCGCAGCGCGTCGTCCAACGCCCCGAAGGGCAGCACCACTTGGTCGTGCTCCGCGGGCTGCGGCAGGCGCGCCACCACCAGTGCGGGGTCCTGGCGGGCCTGCTCGCGCAGCGCCGCCAGATCGGCCTGGGGTGCCTCCGGGGCGGGCACCAGCCGGGTCGCGTCGCCCTGGCAGTGGACGGTGGTGTGGCTGGGGTCGGCGGTGCCGTCACCGGAGAAGATCTCGAAGCCGATGTCGCCGCCGCGTTCCGGCAGGACGGCCACATGCAGATCGATGGTGCGGCCGGTGGCGCGGACCGGGCGCAGCCAGCGCACGGTGTGCAGCCGCACTCCGGCGGTGTCGGACTCGTTCTCCCGGGTCGCCTGGTGCACGGCCTCGCGGGCCATCTCCAGGTGCGCCGCGGCGGGCAGCCGCCGGTCGCCGTCCGCACCGACGAGGAGTTCGTCCGCGGGCAGCAGTACGGAGCTGTAGCGCTGCTCGGTCAGGCTGGAGGTGTTCCGCTGCACCAGGGGGTGCGTCGGCTCGGTGCCCGCGCCGGTGCCGCGTCCGCGGGACGCCACCGGGGCCGAGGGCCAGTGCCGCTGCCGGGCGAACGGGTACGAGGGGAGGGCGACCAGGGCGGGCACCTGCTCGAACAGGGCCTCGCCGCGCAGGTCGTAGCCCTGGCAGTAGAAGTCGGCCAGCGCCAGCAGCAGTTCCTGGTAGCGCTGGTCGTCCTGGCGGCGGCGCGGGGCGTCCTCCAGCAGGTCGCCGACGAGGCTGTGCGGGGTGAAGTCCCGGGTCACGGTGCCCTGGTAGACCTTGCGGGGCTTCTCGCCGCGCGCCGCCTCCCGCAGCAGCCGTACCGCGTCGCCGAGGTCCCGCGCGACCACGGCGCAGCGGTGGGCGAAGTGGTGCCGTCCGGCCATCAGGGTGTGGCTGACCGAGGCCAGGTATCCGGCGCCGGCGTCGTCCGCCGCCTCCAGGTGGTCGGCCAGCGCGGTCAGGGCCTCGGTGAGGGCCTTGGCGGTCTTGGCGGAGATCGGCAGCAGGTAGGAGAGGGCGGCGGGCTGCCGGTCCAACTGCTCCCGCTCGGCGCGGGCGGTGGTGCCGGCCTCCAGCACCACATGGGCGTTGGTGCCGGACATGCCGAACGCGCTGACGGCGCCCCGCGCGGGCTGCGGGCCCTGCGGCCAGGCGCGCCGCTGCCGGTTGACGAAGAACGGGCTGTCCTGCCAGCGGATGTAGTCGCTGGGGCGTTCGCAGTTGATGCTCGGCGGGATCGTCTCGTGCCGCATGGCCATCGCCAGCGTCATCACACTGACCAGCCCGGAGGCGGCCTGGGTGTGCCCGATGTTGGGCTTCACGGAGGTCAGGGCGCAGAACTCGCGGCGTTCGGTCGCCGAACCGAACGCCTCCGCGAGGGCGTTGATCTCGATCGGGTCGCCGAGCCGGGTGCCGGTGCCGTGGGTGACGATGTACTCCAGGGTCTCCGGGGAGACTCCGGCGCGCTCGTAGACCTGCCGCAGCAGGCGGCTCTGGGCGGCGCCGCTGGGGGCGGTGATGCCGTTGGTCTTGCCGTCGTAGTTGACACCGCTGCCGAGGACGGTGGCGTAGATCCGCTGGCCGTCGCGTTCGGCGGCGCCGCGCTTGCGCAGGACCAGGACGGCGACGGCCTCGCCGGGCACCATGCCGCCGGCGCGCTCGTCGAAGGCGCGGCAGACGCCCTCCGGGGAGAGCATCCCGGCGGTGAGCATCGCGTCGTAACTGCGGGGGTCGGCAAGGATGTTGGCGCCGGCGACGATCGCGGTGTCGCAGTCGCCGTAGCGCAGGCTGAGGCAGGCCTCGTGGAGGGCGACCAGGCCGGAGGAGCAGGTGGTGTTGATGGCCATGCTGGGCCCGGCCAGGTTGAGGAAGTAGGCCAGGCGGGAGGCGAGGATCGCGTTGCTGTTGGCGGTGACTCCGGCGTCGTCGCCCACCAGGTCGCGGAAGTCGCCCTCCTCCACGCCGACGAAGATGCCGACGCGGCTGTCGGTGAGGCGGCGGGAGCCGATCCCGGCGTCCTCCAGGGCGTGCCACATCTCCTGGAGCAGGAGGCGCTGGCGGGGGTCCATGGTCTCGGCCTCGCGGCCGGAGATCTCGAAGAACAGCGGGTCGAACTCGGCCAGTCCGGGCAGGGCGCCCATCCGCCGGTCGCCGCCCCAGGCGGGGCCGCGGTCGGCCGGTACCTCGCCGACCACGCACTCGCCCTCGGCCAGCAGGTGCCACAGCTCGTCCACGGTACGGGCGCCGGGGAAGCGGCCGCTCATGCCGATGATCGCCACCGGCTCGGCGGCGTTGCCGGTCTCCTCCTCGGTACCGGCCGGCTCGGCCTTCGCGGGGGCGCTCATCCGCAGCAGGCGTCGGCGGGGGCCGGTGCCGTCCTGCCCGGCGCGGGAGGTGGCGCGCTGCCCGGGGCTCGGGACGGGGCGGGCGGCGGCGCGCGGCGGTACGGCCGCCTTGCCCTCCTGGTAGAAGGCGTCCAGCAACTCCCGGTGGGCGCCCAGCAGATGACCGCTGAGGCTCTCCAGCGTCGGGTGGCTGAAGAAGACGTCGGGGGTCAGCTCGATGTCCATCCGCTCACCGAGCACACCGGCGAACTCGACCAGGCTGATGGAGTCGAAGCCGTAGTCCTGGAGGTTGGCGCCCTCGTCCAGCTTGGACACCGGGAGCTTCAGCAACTGCGAGACGGCGTCCTTCAGTTCCCACTCCAGGCACTCCGCCACGGACCAGCCCGCCATCTCGACCCGGCGTCCCGGTCCGGGCTCCACGGCCGCGGTACCACCAGAGGCGGTGTCCGTGCCCGAGGCGCCGCCCCGGGGCTGCGGCGAGGTGGCCTGCTCCTCGGCGGACACCCGCAGCCCGCGGAAGGCGACCAGGCTGATGCCCTGCTCGTCCACCAGGTCGACGGTGAGGGTGGCCTCCCGGCGCCCCGACGGGTCGGGCACGATCTCCACGGCGCCCCGGACCGCCGCATACCGGGCGAGTCCCGCGTAGGTCACCTCGTCGGCGCTGAGCAGCGCCACCTCGCGTTCACCCCAACCACGGTCCCGGGCGACGGCGTTGAGGCAGCGGGCGAACTGGCCGGGGACCACCACGGCGTCGTTGGAGCGGTCCGCCTCGCCGAGATCCACCAGCAGCGAGCCGGGCCGGTCGGCGGTCCCGTAGGCGCGGACGTCCACCCGGTCGGGCTTGGCCTTGGGCAGTACGGCGACACCGCCGCCGCTGCCCGCCTCGTCGTTGGCGTCGGCGATCACCGCCCACTCGTCGCCGTCCCCACCGGGGTACAGGTCGACATGGACCTGCTGCCCGGGGCCGACCACCACCGGCTCGCCCCACACCACGTTCGTGATCCGGACGACGGGCCCGGCGTCGCCGGTGAACTCCCCCTGTTCCTCGGCCGCGAGGATCACCGCGGCACGCACCATCTCCAACTGAGCGGCACCGGGCAGAACTTTGGCACGCGAGGTGTCCATGGCGTTGAACATGTGGATCTCTTCCTTCTGCGTAAGGTGCCGCTGCTCAGCTTGAGGTGTTCTCGATGGGGATCAGCAGGTCGTTCAGGAAGGCCTCACGGCCGGTGAACTGGGAGCTGAACCGGTGGATGACGGTGCCGTCGCCGGTGACCACCGGGTTGGGGACCTCGCCACGGGGCTCCAGCTCGGTGCCCGCCTCGGACGGGGCCCAGTAGTGCTCGGCGGCGAAGGGGTAGCCGGGCAGGCTCGCCAGCGGCGGCTGGTTCTCCCAGATGCCGGCGAACCCCGAGTAGCCCTGGCTGTAGAACTCCGCGAGCGCCGCCAGATGGTCCTGGTGCCGTTCGGTGTCGTGCCACACCGTCCGGCTGGCCCGCACCAGGCCGCTGATGAGCTTGCCCACGGTGCCGTTGGGCCGGAACTCGCGGTTGACGACGCCCCGGACCAGGTTGGGGATCTTGGCGCCGGCCGCGGCTTCCCGCAGCAGGCGCGCGGCGTCCTCCTCGTCCTGGGCGATCACCGCGCAGCGGTGGGAGAAGTGGAAGCGGCCGGAGATCAGCGTATGGCTGACCGAGGCCAGATAGCCGTCCTCGGGCGGCCGGCTCTCCAGGTGGGCGGCCAGTTCGGTCAGCCGGGCGGTGAGCGCCTCCTCCGTCTTGGCGGAGACCAACAGCAGGTGGTGCTGCGGGAGTTGGAGCTCCTCCGGCGTGGTCCGCCCGGCCGCGGCGGCCTTCGGGGCCTCCAGTACGACATGGGCGTTGGTGCCGCTCATCCCGAACGAGCTGACCGCGCCCCGGCGGGGCCGGCCGGGCAGATCGGGCCACGGTGTCGACTGCCGGTTGACGTAGAAGGGGCTCTTCTCCCACTCGATGTAGTCGCTGGGTTCCTCGGAGTTGATGCTCGGCGGGATGACCTCGTGCCGCATCGACTTGATCAGGCAGATCATGCTGACCAGGCCCGAAGCGGCCATGCTGTGGCCGATGTTGGGCTTCACCGAGGTGAGCGCGCAGTAGCCGGTGCGGTCGGTGCGCTCGGCGAAGGCCTCCGCCAGCGCGTTGATCTCGACCGGGTCGCCGAGCCGGGTGCCGGTGCCGTGGCTGACGACGTAGTCCAGCGACTCCGGCGGGACGCGGTACCGGTCGTAGACCGAGCCCAGCAGCTTGGACTGGGCGGCGCCGCTGGGGGCGGTGATCCCGCTGGTGCGGCCGTCGTAGTTGATCCCGCTGCCCAGCACGGTGGCGTGGATGCGCTGCCCGCCGCGCTCGGCCGCCTGCTGCTTCTTCAGCACCAGTACGGCGACCGCCTCGCCCGGCACCATGCCGTTGGCCCGCTTGTCGAAGGCGTAGCAAGTGCCGTCCGGGGACAGCATGTTGGCCTTGTCCATCACCTGGTAGTCGTGGGCGGAGGACATCAGGCTGACGCCGGCCACGATCGCGGTGTCGCAGTCGCCGTGCCGCAGGCTCAGACAGGCCTCGTGCAGCGCGACCAGGCCGGAGGAGCAGGCCGTGTTGATGGTCAGGCTCGGCCCGGACAGGTTGAGGAAGTACGCCAGCCGGGCGGCGAGGATGGAGGTGTTGTTGGCGGTGACACCGGCCTGGCCCTCGACCAGGTAGCGGTAGTCGCCCTCCTCCGCGCCGACGAAGATCCCGATGCTCTCCTCGGCGACGGTCTGCTCGCCGTAGCCGGCGTCCTCCAGCGCGTGCCACATCTCCTGGAGCAGCAACCGCTGCCGCGGGTCCATGAGTTGGGCCTCGCGCGGGGATATCTCGAAGAACAGCGGATCGAACTCGGCGATGCCCGGCATCCCGCCGAAGGCGTACCGCGTCTCCTCCTGGCCGTCCTCGCCCTGCTCACCGTCGCCGCCCCAGCCACTGAGGCGGTCCTCGGGTACGTCCCGGACGACGCTGCGGCCTTCGGACACGATCGACCACAGCTCGTCCACGTTCCGCGCGTCCGGGAAGCGGCCGCTGAGCCCGACCACCGCGATCGGCTCGTCCTTCGGGGCCGCCGCCACACTCAGTGCGGCGCGGGCGGTGGTCCCGGCGAAGCGGTCGGAGAGCCGCTTGCGTTCCCGGGGTGCGGCGTGGCGGGCGGCGGAGGCGGGTGCGCCCTGGCGGTAGTGGGCGTTCATCTGCTCGGGCTGGGCGCTGAGCAGATGGGTCTGGAGCCGGCCGAGTGTGGGGTGGCTGAAGAAGCGGTCGGGGGTGAAGACCAGGCTGAGCCGGTTGCTCAACTGGCCGGTGAACTTGGCGATGTTGAGCGAGTCCAGGCCGTAGTTGGCGAGGTTCTCCTCGGGGTCCAACTGGTCCGCGGGGATGCCCAGGACCTGGCTGGCGGTGTCGGCCAGCTCCCACGCCAGGCACTGCGCCACGGTCCAGCCGCGCATATGCGCCTGCCGCCCCGCGCCCGCGGCCTCTCCGGCGGACTGCGCGCCGGTCTCCTCCGCCTCCCGGTCCAGCACCAGCTCGCGTACGTCGGCGACCACGGTGCCGTCCTCGGCGGCGAGTTCCACGGTGAGGGAGCGGGTGCCGTCGCCCTCCGCGGCGCCCAGGGTGACCAGCGCCCAGCGGGCCGAGCGGGCGGCACCGGTGAGGCGGGCCTCGGCGACCGCGGTGGCGGTGCCCTGCCCTGTGCCCCAGCCGAACGCGCGGCGGACCGAGGCCACACAGAACTGCACGTGCTCCGGCCGCAGCCCCAGCGCTTCCTCGCCCGACTGCGGTGCGGCGGGCGGCAGTTCGAGCAGTACCCGGCCGGCGCCCGGCGCGTTCCGCAAGGTGGCGAGCGGCAGCACCAGGTCACCCTCGGTGGGACCGGTGACGGTGGCGGAGCCGTCGCAGACGAGGTACATCTCGCCGGTCTCGTCCGTCGCGTCCTCGCCGTAGACCGCCCAGTCGACGGTGCCCGCGCCGGACTGCCGCAGATCGATGCGGAGCTCGGTGGTGGGGGCGCCGCCGGCCGGCGCGGTGGCCTGCTCGTACCAGACCACCTCGCTCAGAGTGATGTCCTGCTCCTGGCCGCCGAGTCCCAGGACCACGGCGGCGCGGGCCTGTTCCAGCACGGCGCCGGGGGTGAGGACGCCGCCCGCGCCCTCCTCGGCGCCCTCGAACCAGCTCTCCCCGCCGGTGAAGGTGGAGGCGAACCGCTGGCAGGCCATGTCGGAGACGTTGCGGTGCACCAGCGGATGGAGCTGGGCGACGGCGAGCGCCGGGGCGGCACCCGCGGCGGGCAGGGCCGCCGCGGACGCCGCGGAGGCCGAGGGCGTCACCCAGTAGTCCGCGTTGTCGAACGCGTACGTCGGCAGGCTCACCCGGCGCGGCGGCTCGGCGCCCCACAGGTCCAGCAGCGGGGCGGGCTCCTGGCCGCGGCAGTAGGAGCGCGCCAGCTCCGTCATGCCGTCCCGCTCGCGGCCGCCGGCGGCCGCGGCGACCAGCGCGGTGAAGGCGCGGGTGTCGGCCGAGGTGGGGGTGTACTCGCGCGGCACGGCGCCCCGCGCGATGCCGTCCGCGTCCTGCCCGGCGGCGGCCCGGCGCAGTGCGGCGACCGCGTCCGCACGGTCGCGGACCACGAGCGCGCAGCGCTTGGCGAAGTGGTGGCGCCCGGCGACCAGGGTGTGGCTCACCGAGGACATCAGGCCGGGGCCGGTGTCGTCCGGGAGCCCGGCGAGGTGGTCGGCGAGGCGCACCAACTGCCGGGTGAGAGCGGTGTCGGTCTTGGCGGAGAGCACCAACAGGTGCCAGGGCGCGGCGGGTTGGGCACCCAGCCGGGCCAGTTCACGGCGGGCGGAGCCGTCGCTCTCCAGCACCACATGGGCGTTGGTGCCGCTGAAGCCGAACGCGCTGACCGCTCCGTGCCGCGGCAGGTCCTCCTGCTCGGGCCAGGCCCGCCGCTCCCGGTTGACGTAGAAGGGGGTGGTCTTCCAGTCGACGAAGTCGCTGATCTCCTCGCAGTTGATGCTCGGCGGGATGGTCTCCCGCTGCATCCCGGCGACCAGGCTGATCAGGCTGACCAGGCCGGCCGCCGCCAGGCTGTGCCCGATGTTGGGCTTGGTGGAGGTCAGCGCCGCGAAGCCGGTGCGGTCGGTGTGCGAGCGGAACGCCTCGGTGAGGGCGTGGATCTCGACGGGGTCGCCGAGCCGGGTGCCGGTGCCGTGTGTGACGACATGGCCCAGGGCCTCGGGCGAGACACCGGCGCGCTCGTGCACCTCCTTCAACAGGCTTGTCTGGGCACGCCCGTTGGGGGCGGTGATGCCGTTGGTGCGGCCGTCGTTGTTGACGCCGCTGGCGAGGATGGTGGCGTAGCCGCGGTGGCCGTGGCGTACCGCGTTGTCGCGTCGCTTCAGCACGATCGCGGCGACGGCCTCGCCGGGCACCATGCCGTCCGCCCCGCTGCCGAAGGCCCGGCACACCCCCTCGGGGGAGAGCATCCCGGCGCCCACCATGCCGTCGTAGTCACGCGGCGTCGCCATGAGGTTGGCGCTGGCCACCACGGCGGTGTCGCAGTCCCCGTGCAGCAGGCTCAGACATGCCTCGTGCACCGCGACGAGACCGGACGAGCAGGCCGTGTTGATGGCGAGGGTGGGCCCGGTCAGGTTGAGGAAGTACGAGAGGCGGGAGGCGAGCACCGCGTTGTGGTTGGAGGTGATGCCCTCCTCGGAGGCGGCCAGCAGACGGTAGTCGCCCTCCTCCACACCGACGAACACCCCGACCCGCTCCGAGGCGAGCTGCTGCCGTCCGCAGCCGGCGTCCTCCAGCGCCTTCCACATCTCCTCCAGCAGCAGCCGCTGCCGGGGGTCGATGGTCTCGGCCTCGGTGGGCGCGATCTCGAAGAACAGCGGATCGAACTCGGCGATACCGGGCACCCACCCGACATAGCGCGGCGTCCCGTCGGCCCACTCGCGCCGCTCGGGCGGCATGGTGCCGACGGTGTTGCGCCCCTCCGCGAGGTGCTGCCACAGCTCCTCGACGGTACGGGCCGAGGAGAAGCGCCCACTCATCCCGATGATCGACACCGGCTCGTCCCGCGGCGCGGTCCGCGGCACGGGTCTGGTGGTGACCGGGGTGGCCACGGGCGCCGCGGTGGCGGCGGGTTGGGCCGCGACGGGCTCCGGGGTGGTGACGGGCTGGGGCGTGGTGACGGGCGGCGGCGCGGTGGCGGGTTGTGCCGCGGGGGGCTCGGTCGCCGGGGACTGCCGGGGTGCGAACCGGTTGCCGTCACCGCGACGGCTCCGCAGAGTGGCCCGGCGACGCGGCGCCTGTGCGGCGGGGTCGCCCACGGGCTCGGCGGGCGCGGCCGGTTCGGGCGTGACCGGTGCCGACTGCCCACCGCCCGCCGGCTGACCGAAATGCTCCCTCAACAACCACTCATGCAGATCACGCAACGTCGGATAACTGAAGAACACATGCGGAGTCACCTCCACACCCAGACGCTCCGTCAACACCCCCGCAAACTCCACCAAAGTAATCGAATCAAACCCGAAATCCCGCAGATTCGCATCCACCACCAACTTCTCCACCGGCAGCAACAGCACCTGACCGGCAGCCTCACCCAATTCACGCCGCAAACGGTCAGCCACATCCTCGGCCCCCAACTCAGCGGCAGGCGGGGCCGGTTCGGGAGGGGCGGCCGAGGCGGGGGCAACGGGCTCGGGAGCGACCGGCGCGGAAGCAACCGGTTCGGGAGCGACCGGCGCCGGGGCCGACTGCCCACCACCCACCGGCTGACCGAAATGCTCCGCCAACAACCACTCATGCAGATCACGCAACGTCGGATAACTGAAGAACACATGCGGAGTCACCTCCACACCCAGACGCTCCGTCAACACCCCCGCAAACTCCACCAAAGTAATCGAATCAAACCCGAAATCCCGCAGATTCGCATCCACCACCAACTTCTCCACCGGCAGCAACAGCACCTGACCGGCAGCCTCACTCAACTCACGCCGCAAACGGTCAGCCACATCCTCGCCTCCCAACTCGGCGGCAGGCGCGGCGGGTTGGGCCACGGCGCTCCGCGGAGCCACGTTCCCGGTGGCGGGGGCGGCGACAGCCGGTGGCGTCGCGGACTCGGGGACGCGGAGGGTGGCCCGGATCCGGTCCCGCGACCCGGGCACGGCGAGGTACGAGGCGCCCTGCTGGGCCAGCAGCACCCGGAACAGCGCGGTCCCCTCGGCCGCCTCCAGATGGCGCTGCCCGCTGGACTTCAGGAAGAAGTCCCCCACGGTGTCGTCGGAGAAGTTCATCCCGTCGCTGCGCCACCACGGCCAGCAGACCGCCAGCCGCCGAATCCCCGCGGGATCGCTCCGCGTCAGCAACTCGGCGTAGGCGACCTGGAACCGGTTGGCGCTGGCGTAGTCGCCGCTGCCGAAGTCGCCCAGCACGGCCGCGCTGGAGGAGAAGTAGCAGACGAAGTCCGGTGCGCTGCCCTGTGCGGCGACGGCCTCGCGCAGCGCGCCCTCCACCGCGAAGGTCCCGGCGAGCTTCGGCGAACGCACCCGGGCGAAGGTCTCCCGGTCACCCTCGGCGATGCTGCCGTGCTGCTCCACACCGGCGGCGTGCAGCACCCCGTCGATCCGCCCGAAGCGGCCCACCGCGGTACGCACCACGCCGGCCAGCGCCGCCGCGTCACACACATCGGCCTGCTGGTACAGGACACCGGCGGACCCGGCGGCGTCCAGCTCGGCCACCCGCGCGCGCACCCCCGCGTCCTCGGCCGGGCGGCGCCCCACGAGCACCAGCCGCGCCCCGTACTCGCGGGCCAGCCAGGTCCCGAAGATGGTGCCGAGACCGCCCGCGCCACCGGTGATCAGATAGGTGCCGCCGCTGCGCAGCCGGTCGCCCGCGATGTCCACCGGTTGCAGCCCGGCGGGGCGCACCTGCTGCACCAGGCGCTGCCCGTTGGTGTGCAGCGCGCTGACGGGCCGGGCCCTGACCTCCTCGGCCAGGATGCCGGGCAGCCGGCTGGTGGCCTCGCCGTCCAGGCCCAGGATCGTCACCGAGGTGTTCGGCATGACGAGTCCGACGGACCGTTCGAAGCCCAGCCAGGACTCGACACCGCAGCGCTGGAGGTCGTCGACGAAGGAGCCGCCGAGCAGGATCCGCCCCGGGACGGTGGCCGCGCCCTGCTGCGCCTCCTGCGCGACGACCTTCAGGAACGCGCGCAGCGCCTCGGGGTCGGCGTGCGAGCCGTCCGCCGTGCGCTCGGTGGCCCACAGATGGGCGACCACGTCGATCGGGCCGTGGTCGGCGACGACGCTGCTGAGGAGTTCGCGGTAGCCCGGTTCGAGGTCGCCGCCGACGTCGAAGCTGTCCTTGCCGGTCCGCTGGAACACGGCGCCGGGAGCGGCGAACACCACGGCGAGACCCGGGTGTTCGGCGGACAGCCGGCGCCGGATGTCCTCCCGCGGCCCCCACTCGGGCAGCAGGACGAGGACGCACCCGAGCCAGACCGGCGAGTCCTGGGGCGCCGGCGGCGCCTCCTCCCACGCCTGAGTGAACACATGCAGGTCATCCGGCATGGACGGGTCCGGGTGGGTGGTCAGCATGTCCCCTCATCTCCTCGGGCGAATCGAATGCCGGACAGACGGATCAGCAGGTGGCCGTCGCGGTCACACAGGTCAAGGTCGGTGGTCCCGGGGGCGGTGCCCGCGGTGGCGATCGCATGGGCGCCGTCCCCGCACGGGGCGTGGAAGATGACCTCGGCGATGTCGGAGGGCTCCAGCGCGGCGGGTGTCCCGCCGCCGTCCCGTACCGCGGCGACCAGGAGGGCCGCGGTCAGCAGGGCGACGGGGGCGACGACGCCGTCCTCGCCCGCGTCCGCCGCCGTCCGCGGCAGCCGGAGTTCGGCGAGGAGACAGCCCTCGCCCTGCCGGAGTTCCGTCAACGCCTGGTAGCGGGGCCCCAGTTGGAGGCCGGCGCGGGCGAGGCCGGCGTGGTGCGCGGCGGGCGTGGCGTGCGGGGTGCTGCGGTCGAGCAGGCGGCGCAGGTCGACGCGGGGTGCGGCGGGGGGCGCGGTGAGGGTGGCCTGCCCCTGGCAGAGGACCCGTGCCTCGTCGTCGGTGGCGTCGCCGTCGGGCTCGAAGCAGTCGAAGTCCACCGAGCCGTCGGCGTTCTGCGCGAGCAGGATGTCGGCGGGGCGGGGGGAGCCGGTGCCGGGGGTGTGGGACTCGTACCAGGCGAGTTCCGCGAGGCGCACCCCGGACTCGCCGGCGCCGCGGCCGTGGCCGAGGGCGACCGCGGCGCGGGCCGCCTCGATCCAGGCGGCGGCGGGCAGGGTGGCGCGGCCGTGCAGCCGGTAGTGGGCGAGCAGGGTGTCGTCCTCGGCCCAGTCGGAGCGGAAGCGCTCCTCGGTGAAGTCCGAGATGTTGCGGTGCACCAGCGGGTGCGGGGCGAGGATGCCCGGCGGCGCGGCCGGAGCCGACCCGGGGGTGGCCGTAGCGAGCTGGTCGAGGAGTGCCCTCGCCTGCGCGCCGGCCGCCGTCAACTCGTCCACGACGCCGCGCAGTTGGTCGTCGGCGACGGGCTGCGGGTCCGTGGAGGGCGGGGTCTGGCCGCCCGTCGGGCGGGCCTCGCGCAGCCAGTGCCGTACCCGGGCGAACGGGTAGGTGGGCAGGTCGGTGTGGCGCAGCGGGCCGTCGTGCAGGGCGGCCCAGTCCACCTCGGCGCCCGCGGCCCAACTCTCCGCCAGTGCGGGCAGGTCGCGGCGCTCCAGCGCCTCGGCCACGGCGGCGCCGAAGGTCCCGGGCGCGGGTCGCGGCGCGTCCGGGTCCAGGCTGCCGATCCAGCAGCCCTCGGCGGGCGTACCGCCACCGGCCACGGCGGTCAGTGCATCGGCGAGTTGGTGCACGTCGGTGGCGAGGACCGCGACGCGGAACTGCATCGGCTGCCGCCTGAGCTGCGTCTGATAGGCGACCTCCGACAGCCTCAGATCGCTGGCGCTGTTCTTCACGGCGACGGCCAAGTCGGCGCAGTGCTCGCGGAGTTGGTCGACGTCCTTGGCGGAGACCACCACCAGGTGCGCCCCGTCGGCGGGCCCGCGCGGCGGCTGCGGCCCGGTGTACTCCTCGATCACCAGATGGGCGTTGACACCGCCCGCGCCGAAGGAGCTGAGGCCGGCCCGCCGGGTCCCGTCGACCGCGTCCCAGGGCATCGGCCGGTCCGGCACGAAGAACGGGGTGGTCTCGAACTCGATGTCCGGGTTGACGGTCTCGGCGCCCGGCGACGGCATGATCGTGCGGTGCCGCAACTGGAGCAGCACCTTGGTGAGTCCGGCGATCGCCGCCGCCGGTTCCAGATGCCCGATGGTGGTCTTGACGCTGCCCACCGCGCAGCGCGGCACGTCCGCCGGCCGCGGCCCGAACGCCTTGGTCAGGCCCCGGACCTCGATCGGGTCGCCCAGCGGGGTGCCGGTGCCGTGCGCCTCGACCACACTGACCGTCGCCGGGTCGACGTGCGCGTCACGCAGTGCGGCGGTGACCAGTGCGGCCTGCGCGGTGGGGCTGGGCACGGTGAAACCCTGGGTGCGGCCACCGGAGTTGGTGGCGGTGCCCCGGATCAGGGCGTGCACCCGGTCGCCGTCCCGCAGCGCCTGCGAGAGCGGCTTCAGCAGCACCGCGCCCGCGCCCTCACCCATCACCATGCCGTCGGCCCCCTCGCCGAACGACCGGCAGCGGCCGGTGCGCGAGAGGATCCCCATGTGCGCGTACTGCACATGGCGCGAGGGGTGCATGATCAGGTTCACGCCGCCCGCGATGGCCGCGTTCACCCGTCCCAGCCGGAGGTCCTGGCAGGCCAGGTGCAGCGCCACTCCCGAGCTGGAGCAGGCGGTGTCCACCGACATGCTGGGGCCGGAGAAGTCGAAGGTGTACGACACCCGGTTGGCGATCTGGTACTGCACCGAGTACGGCAGGGTGGCGCGGCCTTCGAGCGCCGCCTCCGCGCTGAACAGGGCGTAGTCCGAGCCCATCGCCCCGACGTACACCCCGACATCGCTGCCGAGGCTGTCGGGCGTGTGGCCGGCGTCCTGGAGGGCCTCGTAGGCGACTTCGAGGAACAACCGCTGCTGCGGGTCCATGAGTTCGGCCTCCCGCGGGGAGATGCCAAAGAAGAGCGAGTCGAACCGCCCGATGTCGTCCAGCAGGCAGGCCCACTTGGAGTACGAGCGCGCCGGGTCGGTGCCCGAGGGGTCAAAGTACGGGGTGTGGTCCCAGCGTTCCCCGGGGATCTCGCTGACGCTGCTCTGCCCGCGCAGCAGGCGGCGCGCCAGTTCGTCCAGGTCGCGGGCGCCCGGGTAGCGTCCGGCGACACCCACCACGGCGATCGGCTCCGGCCCGTCGCCGTAACCGCTGACCGCCGCGGGGGCGGAGGTGTGGGCCGGGTACCGCACCTGGTACGCGGGGCTTGCCGTGTCGGTGGTGCGGCCGAGGCGTTCGGCGATGGCGTCCACGACGCCGCCGAGCGTGCGGTGCTCGAAGAGCAGCGTCCGGGGCAGGGAGCCGAACCGCCGCTCCAGGTGCACCGTGAGGTCGACGATGGTGAAGGAGCTGAGCTGGAGCTCCTCCAGCGTGGTGTCCTCCCCGAACCGGTCGTCCAGCCGCACCCGCAGGACGTCCTGGAACACCTCCCGCAGCCCGGCGATCAGGTCCGCGGTGTCGGCGGCGCGGCGCGGCCGGGCGGCCGGGGTGGCCGGGGCCACGGGGGCGGCGGGGGCCGGGCGCTCCTCGGCGGTGACCTTCGCGTGCACCCGGTCGAGGCCGGCCAGTTCGGTGGCGATGGCCACCAGGGCCTCGGGGCGTACGGCCACCGCGGCGGACTTCTTCTTGTCCTTGTCCTTGTCCTTCGCCCCGGCGTCCGCGGCCGGGTCCTCCTGCTCGGTCGGATCCATCGGCCGGAACGCCACCGCGGCGGCGAACTCGGCGGGCATCCGGTACACCAGTGCGCCGTCCGCGGCGTCGCCTGATCCGGCGGTCTCCGGTTCGGCGTGGTCACCGGCGACCGAGTCCAGGAAGCGGCGTACCGGCGCGTTCCGCTCGGTCGGCCGGAACGGCACGTCGAGCCGCTCGAAGCCACCGCGTACCGCCTGCTCGCCGAGGTGGGCGAGGACCCGGTGCTCCACACCGCGCCCCAGCACCCGGCAGCTCATCATCAGCCCGTCGACCACCAGCGCGTCGCCCTCACCGCGGGTGAACGCGATGCTGACCAGCCCGTAGTCCCCGAAGCGGTCGCTGACCGAGGTGGCCCAGCAGGTGCTGCCCTCCGCGGCCAGCCCGCGGATCTCGGCCTCGGTGCGCCGTACCGCGGTGGTGTTGAACTGGTTGGTGCGGTAGGTGAGTTGGGAGACCCGGGGGGCCTGCTCCTCGGTGGCCTCCGCGATGGCGATGTCCAGGCCGAGACCCTCGATGAACGCCGAGTAGTCCATGGTCGACTTGCGGAACCGGTCGCGCTCCTGCCCGGCCCGGTAGTAGTCGGCCCGGCGTCGGTCCTCGGCGGTCACCCCGAGCTGGTCGAACGCCCACAGATGGTCGATGAGCGCCGGGAACTCCGCCGCGTCCTTGGGCAGGTTGAGGGTGAGGACCTGCGGGTGCGCGGAGGTCATCTCCGCGGTCTCCACCGGGTTGTCGTCGAAGAAGACGAACGCGTCGAGCCCCAGGCTGAGTTCCTCGCCCAGGGCCGCCATGTTGAGCGACTTGGGCTCCCAGTTCACATACCGCGCGGCGATGTGCTCGGGCCGCAGCACCATGTCCTCGCGCTCGAAGACGGCCTCCACGTCCTGCTCGACGTTCTTGCTCGCCAGCGCCAGCAGCACACCGCGCTCCCGCAGCTCCAACGCCCAGCGCTGCAACCGCAGATGGCCCTCCTCCAGGACGACGCCCTCGGCCCCGTCCTCCCCGCACACCCCCCGCCACAGGGTGTTGTCGCAGTCCAGCACCAGCACCTTGGCCGGGGGCCGCAGCAGCGCCCGCACCGCGCGCATGACGACGGTGGCGAGCGCGGTGTAAGCCTCGGAGGTGTAGGGGATGTGCCCCAACTCCTCGCGTGCCGCGTCGTGGTGGTCCTCGACCCGGTACAGCGGGCCGAAGTGGTCCCAGTCCAGCAGATGGACCCCGGCCACCGGCTCCAGGCTGCCGCGCAGGGTGCGTTCGGCGTCGGCGAGGGCGGCGGCGCGGGTCTCGTCCGCGAGGGCGACCGGCGAGGCGGGGCACAGCAGCACCACCAGCGGGACCCGGCTGCGGCCCGCGAAGGCCCCGACCGCGGAGGCGAAGTCCTCGGTGATACGGGCCAGTTCGTCGGCGGGCCAGTCCTCCAGCCGCAGCAGCACCAGGTTGCAGCCCTGCCGGTTGATGCCGAATTCGCTGTTCTGGTCCAGGAGTTGCTGGAAGACCTGGCCGTAGTCGGTGAAGTCCACCCCGAGTCGCAGGCCGAGATGACCGCTCCAGAAGCGCAGGGCGCCCTCGATGGGCTCGGCGGTGAAGGTCGCGGAGACCACCAGCCGGCCGTCCACCGGCTGCTCGGCGTCACCGCCGGGGGCCACCGCGTCCGGGTCCTCGGTGAGCACCGGGGACTCCGGGAAGTCCTCGACCAGCTCCACCTCCCGCGCGGCCCCGCTACGGGGCGCGCTCAGCCGGGCGACCAGGGTGGCGGCGGCCGCCTCGGGCTCCAGCGGCTGCTCGCCGCTCGCCGGGGCGTGGGTGAGGGTGGTGCGCAGCCGCGGCGGCCGGGCCACGACACAGCGGATACCGGGCTGTTCGGCGGCGAGCGCGCGCTGAAGACTCTCCAGCGAGGTCTTCGCGGCCACGTAGTGCGGCCAGCCGGGCGGCGGGGCGGTGACCGCCACCGAGGAGATGGCGAGGACGGTGCCGTCGTTCGCCGCCACATCGGCGACGAAGGCGGCGGTCGGGGCCTGCACCATGGCGAGCGATTCCCGTACGTACTCCACCAGGCGCGCGCCGCCGTCGGCCCCGGCGTCCATGTCGTGCAGCGGGGGGCAGGCGTTGAGCACCAGGATGTCGCAGCGGCCCTGTTCGGCGATCACCCGCTCGCGCAGCTCGCCGCACCAGTCGGGGTCGCCGCAGTCGCCCCCGGCGAGCAGCACCCGGTCAGCGGCGTCCCCGAGCGCCTCGCGTACCTCCTCGGCGGCCTCGCGGCTGCGGTGGTACCCGAGGTAGACGGTGCAGCCCTGGGTGGCGAGGGCCTGCACCAGCGCGGCACCCAGTCCGCGGCTGCCGCCGGCCACCACGGCGACCTTGCCCGCCAGCCGGTCCGACGGCGGCAGCAGTTCGGTGAGCCGCTCGACCTGCGCCGAGGTCTCCTCGGGCCGGGCCCGCACCTGGATCTCGACCTCGGCGACGGTACGCCCGGCACCGTCGTCGGCGTCGGCGTCGTCCCCGGCGCGCAGTGTGCCGCCCACGGTGAGGGCACCGAAGTCGGCGTGGAACGCGGTCACTTCGGCCTCACCGCTCAGGGTGGCCGAGTCCTCGGCGGCTCCCGTCCCCCCGGTACCGGCCTCGGCCTCGGCCTCGGGGAAGATCAGGAAGATCCGGGAGAGCAGGGCGGACTCGCCGGGGATCTCCATGCCCGCGGCGTAGCTGCACCAGAGCAGGGCCGCCAACTGCTCGGCGCCCACGCCCCGTTCGTCGAGTTCCCAGTCGGCGACCAGCTCCGCCAGCTCGGCCCAGTCGGGCTCGTAGGCGGCCGCCGCGGTCAGCCCGGTGCGGATGTCCGCCAGGGCACGCACCTCGGCGGAGGTACGGCTGAACACCCCGCCGCCCCCGGTGGGGAGTTGGGTGGCCGGTTCCTCCGCGGTGACGAAGTCGGCGTCCAGGCTCAGCACCGGCCGGTCCCCGTCGAGGAGGCTCGCGGTGACCCGGTTGCCGCCGTCCGCCGCCCCGTCCGCCTCCTCCGTGACCGTCCACCGGTAGGAACGCCCGGGGAAGACCGGCGCGGGGAAGCGGATGTCCAGGTTCGCCAGCCGGCGCCCCGGCTGGGCGTCGACGACGGCGAGGGTCCGCAGCACGGCCAGCACCCCGTGCGCGACGGGCGTGCCGAACGGGGTCCGGCGCGCGTAACCCGCGTCCGTGTGCAGGGGGTTGGAGTCCCCACTGGCGCGGGCGAAACGCGCCACCTCGCTGCTGTCGAGGCGGACCTCGGCGACGTTCTCGTCTCCGTGACCGGCGGCGGTGGCGGGCGTGTTCATGGGGTCACCTCGGCGCTGTTCGCGCGCTCTTCCAGGACGGAACACCACGGCGCACCTCGGCCCGGACCGAGGCGCCCCCCGGGGCTCCTGAGCCCGAGCGGGGCGTGCGGCAGTGCGGTGTGGACTGACAGGCGGACGGGTTCGGCAAGCGGTGGGACGTACATGTCTTCGGGTTCCTCGTCGCGGTTGGGCCGGGCGGAGACGTGCTGGCGGGTGTCTCTGCCGGTCACGCCGGCGGCTGTGCGGTCAGCCGGCGACAACGGGGAGCCCGGCACCGTACGGTCCGAGGCGGGCCGGGAGTCATGGTGCTTCCCGGGCGGAGGGGGTCTCACCGTGCGAGCCGCGACGCTCCCACGGGTGGATGCCGTGTTCCACGAACTCCGTGATGCGCCGGAGGTTGGCGGCGTCGGAGAAGATCTCGCGGTTGGCGGCGATCGCGGCCTCGCGGTGCCGGCCCAGCGGGGCGATCTCCGCGCTCACGAAGCGCTTGTAGCGGGCGATGCCGTCACCGGAGAGCTTGCTCAGCCGCCCCAGGTGCTGGGCGAGGAGCGGGCCGCTGCGCTCGGCGCTGCGGTCCACCAGTCCCCACTCGGTGGCCTGCCGGGCGTCCACGGCCCGGGTCGTCAGGGTCAGGTAGTTGGCGCGCTGGAAGCCGACCCGCCGCACCAGGAACGGCAGGACCATCGCCGGGTACAGCCCGAACAGCAGCTCCGAGAGGCCGAAGGTGGCGGTGGTGTCGGCGATCACGATGTCGGAGGCGGCGACGAAGCCGACCCCGCCGGCGTTGACCTGGCCCCGGACGTGGGACAGCGTGATCCAGGGGCCGGTGGCCATCCGCAGCCACAGGTCGTAGAGCGGCGAGGGGTCGTACTCGGCGGGAGTATCGACGGGGGTGGCGCCGGGGTCCGGCTCCGGTGCGGTGAAGGAGGTGAAGTCGGCGCCGACGCAGAACGCCTCCTCGTCGCCCTCCAGCACCACGACGGTGGTGCCGTCCTTCTCGCAGGCGTCGAACAGGGTGTGCAGCTCGTGGATCACCGCGTCGTTGATCGCGTTCTGCGCTTCCGGCCGGTTGAACCGGACCCGGCACACCTGCCCCTGGTGCCGCACCAGGATCGCTGAGGGTTCCATTCAGTCGGTCCCCACCGCGAGCAGCCGTCGGGCCATGAGGTCGGCGGCCTCCTGGAGGAGGCGGAGGTTGATCTCCGCGACCCGGCGGCGGCGCCAGTCCTGGAGTTCGGTGCCCTTGACCCACTGGTTGAAGGCGCCGAGCGCGGGCCCGACATGCACCTGGTAGTCGACCCGGCCCTCGTCGGAACCGCTGAGCGCGGCCTGCGTCGAGTAGCCGAAGTACCAGCGGAAGACCAGCGCCATCTTGTGCTTGGGGTCCTGCTCCGCCTTCTCGATCTCGGCCGCCGGGTGGTGCGCGCGCACCTCCTGGTACACCTCGTCGAAGCTGCGGCCGAAGTACCGGGTCTGGAGCTGGCCCGCGGTGGTGTCGTCGATCTCGTCCAGCGAGTCATGGCGTTTGTACAGCTCGTACAGCTTGTTGGCGCGGGCGGGGAACAGTACGCCCTTGCGGAGCACCTGCACCCGGGCGCCGTACTCGAACATGTCGCCGGCGGGGGCGTAGCCGGTGTCCTGGATGTCGATGTCCTGGAGCAGGTCCTTGACCTGCTCGCTGGTCCCGGCCTCCGCGGTGCACTGGTTGATGGACCCGGTGGTGACGAAGTCGGCGCCCATCAGGAAGCAGGCCGCGGCGGCCTCCGGGGTGCCGATCCCGCCCGCGGCGCCGAGCCGGACCCGCTGCCGGTAGCCGTGCTCGGCGGTCACGGTGTCCCGGAGCCGGCGGATGGCGGGCAGCAGCGCGAAGGCGACGCCCTGGTCGGTGTGGCCGCCGGAGTCGGCCTCCAGGCAGAGGTCGTCGGCGACGGGGAGTTCCGCGGCCAGTTCGGCTTCCTCGGCGGTGATCCGGCCCTGCTCCAGGAGCTGGCTCACCAGGCGGGCGGGGGCCGGGTTGAGGAAGGCCCGGGCCACCTCGGGCCGGGAGACCTTGGCGATGACGCGGTGCCGCGGTACGACCCGGCCGTCCGGCTCGCGGCGCAGCCCGGTCAGCCGGTAGCGGACCACGGCGGGCGTCAGCGAGATGAACGCGGAGACCTCGGCGACCCGGATGTCGTGCCGCAGCAGCAGGTCGACCAGGGCGTCCTCCGACCCCGTGCGGCTGGGGTCGTGCACCAGGTTGACGCCGAACGGCTCGCCGCCGGTGAGGGTCTGCTTCAGTTGCCGGATCCCGGCCTCCGCCTGCTCGGGGGTCTGCCCCGCGGTGCCGAGGAATCCCAGCATCCCGGCGCGTCCCACGGCGGCGACCAACTCGGGGGAGGCGATCCCCCGGTACATGCCGCCCGTCACACAGGCGTAGCGCAGACCGTAGTCCTTGCGGAAGCCGGCGCTGCCCAGGTCGGTGGCCAGAATCGACCGGGGGGTGGTGCTCGCGGTCGCGGCGGGGGCGGTGGGGGCCGGCTCGGTGGGGGCGGTGCGCTGCGGCGGTTCGTTGAGCAGCGCCGCCTCGCGCTCCTCCTCGGCGGTGACGACGAGGGGTTCGGCCTTGCGCTGAATACTGCGCACCAGTCCGGTGATCACCCGGCCGGGGCCGACCTGCACCATCTCGTCGACGTCCTTGCCCATCAGATAGCGCACGCTCTCGCACCATCGGACGGGGGAGGATATCTGCGATATCAGGGTGTCCACGACGCGGTCGCGGCGGTAGGGGCGCGCGGTGACGTTGGCGATGACGGGAATGGTCGGGGTGCGCAGCTCGAACTGATGCGCATAGGAGGCGAACTCGCGTTGTGAATCGGCCATTTGACGGGAGTGGAAGGCGCCGCTGACCTTGAGCACGGTGTAGGACTGGGCATTGGCCGCCATGAAGACGTCCTTTGCCTGCTCGACCTCGTCACGCGGTCCTGAAATGACCGTCTGGGTGAGGGAGTTGAGGTTGGCCACATCGATGGTGCGGTCGAGGCCGGAGTCCCGCAGGATCTCCATGACCTCCTGCTCGCCGAGGCCCAGCACGGCGGCCATACCGCCACCGCTGACCTGGCCCATCAGCTCGCCGCGCTTCTTGACCAGCCGCAACCCGGTCATGAAGTCGAAGACGTCGGCGGCCAGCAGCGCGTTGTACTCGCCCAGGCTGTGCCCGGCGACGTAGTCGGGGCGCGGCTTGCCCTCCTCCAGGAGCTGGTAGTAGCTCAGGGCGTTGACGACATAGAGGGCGGGCTGGGTGAACTCGGTGTTGCCCAGGCGCTCCGGCTCGTCCAGGCACAGGGAGCGGATGGAGTAGCCGAGCACCTCGTCGGCGATGTCCGTGAGCTTCTTGAACTCGTCGAACAGGTCGGCGCCCATGCCTAGTTGCTGTGAACCCTGCCCAGGAAAAAGATAAGCCACCATGGCCGTGAGTCAGTCCCCTCCGCGCGCCCCCGGAATCCGGAGCACCTGCCGCCATTACGGTCAGGATTGTTCAGCAATCACTCGCGTTATCAAGAGCGGCGGATGAATCAGGCGTTCTCCAGATCCGACATTCCGCCGGTCCTCCCCCTGGAGAATTACCTGGTTCCAAGTGGAGTCAACGTGCACCGATAACTGCGGGCGCAAAATCGCTGTCACGGCACGCCCTGCAATTAATGCGGATGAAAGAAATTTCCCTGCGCCCCCTCTGCCTGTCACTCCATCACGAAACGTGAGGTCTACACCGTCCCGTCCTCCCCTGGAACCCTACTAGGAGGAGTTTGAGCCAGTCCATTGCACCTCATGGACTGGCTCAAACTCAACCAACCAAGAGTCCGGTTACCGGATTGTGACGAAGCGCAGGGTTTCCCCGCAGCCGGGCGAGAACGAGCATAGACGCCACTCATCCCCACACCGCGACAAAGTCGCCCCACATCCCGACTTACCCCCATCAGGGCACCCGACCTTGTTGTCGTTTTCTCCAGCATATCGGTCATATCGGCCCGCAGTAGCCGTAGTTGACGAGCCCTCAGCCCGCCTCCCGACCTCCGGGCGACGGCCCAACGGGACCGAAAACCCGCCGAGTTGACCAGCGACTGAGCGCTCCCCTACGCTTTTCCCGCCATTCTGGGATGAACAAAGCATTAGGTCTCGGTAAACACCGGCGGAGTTACCCTTCAGTAATTGACATCGTCGACAGTAGTTCACAACAAATTTTTCCGGGGGATCTATCGTGAGCAGTACGGTGTACCTTCTCGGCGGCCAGGGTTCGCAGTACATGGGGATGGCTTCATCCCTTTACGAGCAGAACTCCGAGTTCCGGCACAACATGGGCCGGTTGGACGCCGTATGTCTGGATCGCTACGGCTGGTCACCCGCGGCCGCTATGTACGATCCGTCACTCGGACTAAACGACGCGTTTGATGACCTGGCGAAGTCCAATGCCGCCATCTTCATGGTCGAGTACTCCCTCGGTGCGGCCCTCGCCGCGGAGGGTCTGAAGCCCGATGTACTGGTCGGTTCCAGCCTCGGGGAATTCGGGGCGCTCGCCGTCGCGGGCCATGTCGCCCCGGAGGACGGCCTCCGTTTCGTCGTCGACATGGCACTGCTGCTGGAGAAAGCCCTGCCGCGCGGCGGAATGCTGGCGGTCCTCGGCGACCCCCGGCTCTACGAGGAACTGCCGATCCTGCACCAGCACACCGAAGTGGCGTCCGTGAACCACGACGGCCACTTCGTCCTCAGCGGCGCGCCCCAGGGCCTGGAGCGGGCCGCGGCCGCCCTCAAGGAGCGCGGCCTGATGGCCGTACCGCTGCCGGTCTCCAAGGCGTTCCACTCCTCCGCCCTGGACTCCGTACGCGAGGAGATCACCGCGCTCGCCGAGTCGTTCGCCTTCGACCTGTCGGACGGCGACTCCACGGCACCCCTGGTCGTGTCCTCCACCACCGCCGACGTCCTCACCAAGTGGGCGCCCGAGGACTGCTGGAAGACCCTGCGCCGGCCCATCGGCTTCACCAAGTCGCTGGCCGCGGTCCCCGGTGCGAGCGAGGCCCGCTATGTCGACCTCACCCCCTCGTCGACCCTCTCCACCATCATGAAGACCAGCCACCGCGGCTACCGGACCTACCCGATCATCACCCCCTTCGGCACCGAACTCGCCCATATCAAGACCCTGTTGGCGGATCTGCTGCCGTGAACCAGGACCGCAGCGCCACCATCACCGGACTCGGGGTGCAGTGCGCCGCCGGCAGCGGCCTGGCCGAGTTCACCGCGGCGCTGCGGGACGGCGTCCCCGGCGTCACCTTCGAGCCACCGGCCGAGGGGCTGCCACCCGCCCTGGGCGTGGCAGCCCTTCCCCGCCACTCCCCCCGCGACGCCCTCGACACCCAGTTGGCCGGAATTGATCCCCAACTACGGGACCGGACACGGCCGTTGATGCGCCGAGCCACCCGCTCCAAGCAGTACGCGCTGCTCGCCGCGATCGAGGCCTGGTCCCAAGCCGCCCTGCCCGCCGAACGCGACACCACCCGCACCGGGATCGTCGTCGCCGGCGGCAACCAGGCCCATGAGCTGTACCAGGACATGGGCCGCAAGTTCCGGAAATCGCCGTCCTATGTGCGGCCCAGCTACGCCGTCGAGCTGTGGGACACCGATCTGCTGGGCACCGCCTCCGAACTGCTCGGCTGCCACGGCGAGGGCCTGAGCACCGGCGGAGCCTCCGCCGCGGGCAATGTCGGCCTGCTCACCGGCCTGCGCATGGTGCGCGACGGATACGCCGATGTGTGCCTGGTCCTCGCCCCCCTCACCGAACTCTCCCCGGTCGAGCGGATGGCCCTGTTCAACCTCGGCGCCCTCGGCGCGAAGACCCGGACCGAACCCGCCGGGGAACGCTGCCGCCCCTTCGACGCCCAGCACGACGGCTTCATCTACGGCGAGGGCGCCGCCGCCCTGGTACTGGAGTCCCCCGAGCACGCCGCCCGCCGCGGCGCCCGACCACTCGCCACCCTGCTGGGCGGCGCCTCGGCCCTGCACGGCAGCCGGCTCACAACCCCCTCCCTGGACGGCGAGGTGCGGGTGATGCGCCGCGCCCTGGACGACGCGGGCCGCGGCACCGACCGGGTCGACCTGATCAGCGCCCACGCGACCTCCACCCCGCTGGGGGACGTGACCGAAGCCGAGGCGATCCGCGAGGTGTTCGGCGAGCGCACCGGCGAGGTCTGGGTCAACGCCACCAAGTCGCTCATCGGCCACTGCCTGGGCGCCGCCGCAGCGATCCAGGCCGTCGCCGCCGTACAGCAGCTCCGGCACGGCTTCATCCACCCCAACGCCAACCTCAAGGACCCGGTCCCACAGGCCGAACCGCTGCGCCTGGCCCCCACCACCGCGGTGGACGCCCGCCCACGGCTGGTGCTGAGCAACGCCTTCGGCTTCGGCGGCATCAACACCTCGGTCCTGCTGGGCGAAGCCCCTGAACTTCCGGGCGAACCCCCTGAGAGCCCAACTGCCCACCCTTCCCCGAGAGTTGGTTAGGTAAGGTCCCCCCGTGACGCAGATCGACCTACTCCCGGTGCGGAGCATCGACATACCCGCCCTGGCCGCCACCGCGGGCACCGGAGAGCCGGTCCCCCCACCGCCCGGTGCGGGCACGGTATGGCTGTCGCCCGCCGCCACGGTCCCCCAACTCCCCGCCGGACTCGCGGAGTCCATCCTCAGCGACGAGGAGGCGGCCAAGGCCGCGCGCTTCGTCCACGACCGCGACCGGCACCCCTATGTCGCCGGCCACCTCGCGGTACGCCTGCTGCTGGCCGCCCAACTCGGCCTGCCGCCAAGGGAGATCACCCTGCTGCGGGAACCCTGCCCGGGCTGCGGCAAGCTGCACGGCCGCCCCGCCGTGGCCCCCCACCACGGGCTGCACTTCTCCCTCAGCCACACCCGGGAACTGGCCATGGTCGCCCTCGCGGCCCACCCGGTCGGCGTCGACGTGGAGACCCTGCCCGCCGAACGCACCGTCAAGCAGTTGGCCGACCAGTTCCACCCCGCCGAGACCGCGTCCATACGAAACCTGCCCCCCGAGCAGCAGACCGAGGGCTTCGCCCGGGTCTGGGTACGCAAGGAGGCATACCTGAAGGGCCTGGGCATCGGCCTGGGACGCCCACTGGAAGCGGACGACCTCACGTGCGACCCACCTGGCTGGACCATCCGCGAAATCGACCTCAGCGCCACCCACCCGGGCCACCGCGCCGCCTTGGCGGTCGCCACCGGCTGACCGCCGTCAAAAAGTCACCGCCGTCAGGGAGTCGGCGAACGCGCCCCGGTGATCCGCCCTCGGATCGGCCCGGGCGGGACCGGCGGGGTCAGGAGATGGTCCAGCGGTCCCGGAGGGGGGCGGCGGCGCGGCGGACCAGGCCGATCATGATGGCGACGTGGAAGGGCTTGATCGCGGTGAAGTAGATCCGGCCGGCGGTGCGGTGGTAGAGGACGACCGTGGTGCACACACCCTCGGGACCGTTCACGCCCTCGCGCACCACGAAGGTGGTGCGGTAGCTCAGGTGCTTGTCGTCCTTGCCGGCCACCACCTGCTCGTCCGAGACGGTGAACATGTGCAGCGGCCCGACCTGGGCACCCTGCTCGATCCGGGTCTCCTTCGTCTCGGTACCCTTGAGGCCGAAGGGGGAGACGAGGGTGTCGCGGACCGCGAGCAGGGCGCGCAGCCAGCGCGGTGGTGAGGACAGCATCGCGGTGATGAAGCCGATCGCGGTGGTCCCGGGTGCCACGTCGACGGCCACCGCGTCGATGTGGTCGCAGCCGCCGAGGACGAGCACCGCGTCCGCGGGTTCCGGCTTGATGTCCCTGCGCGTCATCGCCCTGCGTGCCACTGTTCCGCCTCTTGTTCCAGATCGAGCGGGATCAACTGTCAGTCCTTGATCTCACAGTCGGGGGCCGGGAGTGCCGGCTCCGGTGGTGAGCCCTGCCGTCCCGCCGTGAGCGGTGCGCGCCGCGGGGCTGGTCCCCGCCTCGGCCGGGACGGGGTGTGGTCGATGTCCGGCACGCCCACCCACCTTCCGGTGAGGGAGCGTGCCGGACCGGCCGAAAGCTCTGGTACGTACGTCCTGTGCGGAGCTTCCGGCCGGCATCCCCGGCCATCCGCCATGGGACAGCCGGAGATCAACTACCGGGCACCGCAAGGGGCTTCACCGGCACCGGCTACGCGGCCGGGGACTCGGCGAGGCTGGCGAGAGCCTGGGTCAGCCGGCGCTCGTCGTTCGTCGCGCGGACCTCCGTCTCCGAGGTGATACGGCGGCACAGCCCGCCCAGCACACGCCCCGGACCCACCTCCACGAACCGGCCGACGCCGTCCGCGGCCATACGCTGCACGGTCTCGGTCCACCGCACCCGATCGGCCACCTGGCGGCGCAGCCCCTCCACGATGTCCTCCGCGTCGGTGACGTAGTCCCCGGTGACCCCGGACACGAACGGCACCTGCGGGTCGCGGAAGGTGATCCTGGACAGCTCCGCGGTGAACTCCTCCTCGATGCCGGCCATCAGGCTGCAGTGGAAGGGGGCGCCCACGTTGAGAGCGACCGCCTTGGTCGCCCCGAGCCGCTCCGCCTCCACCCGCACCCGGTCCACCGCTTCGGACTGCCCTGAGACGACGGCCTGTGCGGGCTCGTTGTCGTTGGCGACCTCGACGATCTGGCCCGTCTCGGTGGCGACCTCGGCGCAGATCTTCTCGACCCGTTCCAGGTCGAGACCGATCACCGCAGCCATGCTCCCGGGCACCGACTCGTTGACCGCCGACATCAACTCGCCCCGGCGGCGCACCAGTCGCAGCGCGTCGGTCCAGTCCAGTACGTCCGCGGCGACGAGCGCCGAGAACTCGCCCAGGCTGTGGCCCGCGACGACATCGGGCCGGGCACCGTGCTCCCGCAGCACATCGAGGGTGGCCAGCGAGGTCAGGAAGATCGCCGGCTGGGTGACGGCGGTGTCCTGAAGGGTCTCGGCGGGCCCCTCCCAGCAGAGTGTGGACAGCGGGAGGGAGAGGATCTCGTCCGCTGGGCGGTAGTAGCGGTCGACCAGGTCGGGCCGCTCCTGGAGCAGGTGCAGGCCCATGCCCACGCGCTGCGAGCCCTGGCCCGGGAAGATGAATGCTGTCTTGTCCACTGCGGAGCAGCCCCCCTGTGAAGCGGCGTCGGACGGTCGGTTCGGTTCAGCCCTGCCGGGTCACACCTGCTGCGCGGAGAGCGGTTCCTCGGCAGCGGGCACCGCGGGCTTGATGTCGCGTACGAAGATCAGGACGAGGACGGCGGCCGCCACCGTCACGGCCGTGGCGTACCAGGCGCCGTTCTTCATGGCCTCGGTCACGGCGTGCTGCTTCAGGGTGGCCAGGGCGTCAGGCGTGAGGGTGCCCGACATCTTCATCCGGCCCGCCTCCTCGGTGGCGGCATCTGTCTTGGCGCTCATCAGGGCGCCCATGATGGCGATACCGACGGCGTTGCCGACCTGGCGGAACATGGTGCCCGCGCTGGCCGACATCCCGATCTGGTCCTGCGGTCCCGCGGCCACCGTCAGCTCGGAGGAGATCGGCATGGCGATACCCATCGTCAGACCGGTGATGAGCATGCCGGGCAGCAGCAGCGTCCAGGAACCGGTGTCGCCGTCAGGGTCGATCAGGGTGAAGAGGGCGATACCGATCGCCATCAGGACGAAGGCGGTGACCAGCGCGTTACGGACGCCCACCTTCGCGGCGAGGCGGCCGCCCAGCGGGGCACCGAGCAGAAGCATCAGCGTCATCGGCAGCAGCCGCAGACCGGTGTCCAGGGCGGACAGGCCCAGGCCGCTCTGCAGGTAGATCGAGACGTAGAAGAGAGCGGAGAACATGCCCGCGCCGAGCAGGAACCCGGCCACGACGCTGCCGCCGAAGGACGGGCGCCTGAACCAGCTCAGGTTCATGATGGGCGCGGCCGAGCGCGACTCCACGGCCAGGAAGACGGCGAGCAGCACGGCCGCCCCGGCGAACATGGCTATCTCGCGGGTCGAAGTCCAGCCCCAGTCGGCCCCGTTGATCAGGGCGAGGTTGAGGCAGAGCAGCGAGGCGCTGATGATGACCAGGCCCGGCACATCGAGCGGCTGGCGGCTGGCGGCGGCGTGACGGCCGGAGTCGGCGGGTGTGGGCAGGGGCGCGGGACCGTCGTGGCCGAGGCCGGCCATGGCCGCGATGATGACGACCACACCGATCGGCAGATTGACCAGGAAGATCCACTCCCAGCCCGCGTGGTCCACGAGCAGACCGCCGACGAGCGGGCCGAGCGCGGTGGCGAGACCACCGACAGCACCCCAGAGCATGATGCCGAGCGTGCGCATCTTGCCCTCGAAGGACGAGTAGATGATGGCGAGCGTCAGCGGCAGGATCACGGCACCGCCGACACCCTGCACCACGCGCCCCGCGTGGATGGTGGTGATGTCCGACCAGCCGAAGAGGCTGAATTCCCCGGCCGCCCCGCAGGCGAGCGAGCCGATGAGGAACAGGATGACGCCACCGATGTAGATCGGGCGCTTGCCGAAGCGGTCGCCAAGCCGTCCCGCGGTGACGATGAAGACCGCCAGCGCCAGCATGTAGGCGTTGGCCACCCACTCAAGGTCGCTGAAGGATGCTTTGAGTTCGGTCCCCATCGTCGGTAGTGCCACGGTGACGACCGTGACGTCCAGCAGGGCTATGAACAGGCCCAGCAGCGCGGCCAGCATCGTCAGACCCGGCTTCGGCGCCCTTCCCGTCTGTGGGGGGCTCATCGTTGACATGATGCTCAACTCCTTTGTTTGAGGATTTCGGTGCCCTTCAAGGCGACTTTCGGGCGTCCAGGAACCCGAGGATCAGTTCGGCCACTTCACGTGGTTGTTCCATGTGGCAGAAATGCGTCAGCCTGGGGTCCAGGTACACCTCGGCGCACGGCATGTCGGCCTTGAGCGCATCGGCCCGCTCCCCCGCGAGCCCGGCGTCCTGGGGACTGCCGAGCACGAGGGTGGGGATGTCGACATGGGCCAGCGGAAGCTGGGTGGCCGCGCTGTACTGGTCGAACAGGGCGAGGAACGCCTGCGGTCCCATCCCGTCGAGCATCTTGCGCGTCATACCGGCGAACACGTCCGGGTCCATCGTCTGCGCGCGAGGCCCCAGCCGGGTCCGCAGCCCCGCCGTCATCACGCCGGCGAAGTCCTCCCTGAATCCGTCGAAGACCCGCCAGTCCACGGGCACCGAAGGCGGCCAGTAGAACGGTGAGAGCAGGATCAGGGCGTCGAACTTCGGCGTTGCCCCCGCGGCGAGCCACTGGAGCACGGAGTTGGCGCCCAGCGAGTGGGCGATGAGCACCGATACCGGCTCGGGGATGAGGCTCAGGCCCGCCTCGATCCACTCGGCCGCGGTGCCGCGGCTGCGCCACTGGTACGTGCCGCCGGTGCGCCAGGGCATGTCCAGGGGATAGCAGCGGAAACGGTCCGCCAGAAGACGGCTGAGCTGTCCGCAGCTCGACCAGGCGTCCTCCAGACCGTGAACGAACGCGAGAGCGGGCAGGTCCGCGTAGCGGTGCGCGGCCAGAACCTCACCGCGCATGGTGGCCTCGTTGACCGAGACCCACATGCCGTCGGCCCCGCCCGCGCTCATGCCGGGCCCCGCTCCGACGACACACGGAGGAACACCGTGTGCCCCTGCGGCCCCAGCACACCGAAGACGGCATCGCCCTCACCCGGTCCTTCCGGTCCGGTGCCCCCGGCCGCGACCGGCACCCGTGACGTCGAGCGCACCAGGTGGCGGGCGAGCGCGAGCACACTGGTGACCGTGGCCTGCGGGGCGCCCCGGGTCACGGTGACGGTGGTACCGAGTCCGTCCGCCCAGCGGCGGGTGTCCTCCTCGGTACGGAGGGCCGCGGTACCGGCCTCGCCGACGGGCAGGCACAGGTGCACCGAGGCCGGCGGCGGGCCGCCGAGCGCGTCCAGCGTGCGGAACAGCGTGCGCTGCGCGGAGCCGGGTTCGTCCGACAGCACGCCGCGCCTGCCGCCGGTCAGCCACCCATAGACCCGGGCGCCGCGCTCCATGGCGGCCTCGGGGGCCTCCAGGTGGAGAAGGCAGGCCCCGGCCGCGTCCAGCGGCGTCCCGGCGATCGTCTGCAGAGCGAGGGGCGGACGCCCCTCGATGGCACCGGCGAGCACGGCGTCCGCACGACCGGCGCGCAGCGCGCGGCCGCCCGACAGCAGTGCCTCGTATCCGGCGGTCAGCAGATTGGCCAGGGTGATGTTGAAGGCCTTCATGCCGTGGGCGATGGAGACCTGGCTCGCGGGAACGTTGAGCGAGAAGTTGGGGCACTCCACTGCGCTGATCCCGGAGATGCCGTCCTTCAGCAGCGCCAGGTCGATCCGTTCGACGATCTCGTCGACGCCGAAGTTGGTGCCGATCACCACTCCGGTGCGCTCCGGCGGCCGTTCCGGCTGCTCGCCCGCGTCGGCCGTGGCCAGCCGCACCGCGGCCAGCGCGGCTCGGGTGACCGGCGGCAGGAACTTCCAGCCGCGCTTACCGAGGTGCTCGGCCGGGTCGAAGTTGTCCATCGCCTGGATGCCGGCGCCCGCGTCCTCGGGGTCCGTGCCGTAGGGCAGCGTGCAGGCACCCAGTTCCTCGACGCCGATGGCCACCCGGCTCACCGGGCCGATCCCGGTGATCGCGGCGAGGGGCGCCGCGCCGTTCACGTCTGCGTTCATGCCGGCACCTCCGATGTCGTTCCGGGATGCTGTGCCGCGCCGATGGCGACGGTGATGTTGTTGCCGCCGAACGCGTAGGCGTTGACCAGCAGGGTCGTACCGCGAGGGCTCTCGGGCTCGTCCCGCACCAGTCGCAGCGAGCACTCCGGGTCGGCCTTGTCGAGGGTGCCCACCGGCGGCAGCAGACCGTGCCGGGTGACCAGCGCCGCGGTGACGCAGGAGAAGGCTCCGGCCGCCCCACCGCTGTGCCCGAGCGCGGACTTCACGGCGGCCACCGGCACGGAGTCCGTACGCTCGCCGAGCAGCGAGGCGGTCGTCCGGCTCTCCGCACTGTCGTTGGCGGGGGTGCCGGTGCCGTGGCTGATCACCGCGCCGATGCTCTCCGGGTCGATGCCGCCGCGCTCCAGTGCCTCGTGCGCGGCGCGCCCGGCCTGGACGCCCGACGGGTCGGGAGCCGTCACATGGAAGGCGTCACAACTCCAGCCCTCCCCGAGCACCGCCGCGTACGGGGTGTGCCCGCGTCGGGCCGCGTGCTCGGCGGACTCCAGCACCAGGAAGGCCGCACCCTCGCCGTAGACGGTGCCGGCTCGGTCGGCGTCGAACGGCCGGCAGTGCACCGGGTCCGCGGCGCCGAGCCGCATGAACGCGCCCATCGCGGGCCGGGAAACTGCTTCCGCCCCACCCACGAGGACCACGTCCGCCTCGCCGTCGGCGATCATCTCCACGCCGAGCGAGACGGCGTAGGCGCCCGCCGCGCAGGCCGTGGATACGGTCGTGGCGGGGCCGTCCAGCCCGAGTTCACGGGCGACGGCACCACTGATGCCGTACGGGAACCACTGGAGTCCGGTGAGCTTCCGCCGCCCGTCCCGCTCGGCCTCCGGCAGGTCGCTGTCACCGTTGCCGGTGCCGACGCACAGGCCCACCGTGAGGTCGGCGCCGTCCGCGGCCAGGTCGATACCGGCGTCCGCGAGCGCGGAGCGGGCCGCCTCCACGGCGAACCCGCTGGCCCGCCCGATCTCCCCGTCGGCACCGGGGGCACCGTCGACGACGTAGGTGAGCGAGCGGTCCACGGCGGTGCCCGGGTAGTCGAGGGGCTTGATGGGCACCTCGCCACGGAGCAGGCCGTTCCAGAAACTGTCGATGTCGTTTCCGAGCGGGGAGACCACACCCAGCCCGGTGATCACGATGTCCGCCATCACGTCACCCCTCCCACGAGACGCGCTCGGCGGGACGCATGACGGCGATGGCGGAGCCGACCTCGGAGACGAGTTCGTCGCCGACGTAGGACTTGCCACTCAGGAAGAGGTTGTCGCCGACGTACTGGTCGACCTGCACCACATGGCGCAGGGTGTCGCCGGGCAGTACGGCGCGGTGCAGACGCACCTTGCGGGTCGCGGCCAGGATCAGCGCACCGCTGCGCTCCCGGTTCTCGGCCTTGATCCGCTCCATCCACAGGATCGCGCCGCCCTGCCCCCAGGACTCCATGAGCAGGGACGACGGGTAGGCGAACGCCCGGGTGTCCAGGCCCTTGGCCATCCCCGCGTAGCAGGGCTCACTGCCGCTGACGGTCTTGACGGTGACGATCCGGTGGAAGGGCTCCATCTCCACGACCCGGTCCACCAGCAGCATGGGATGGGCGTGCGGGATCAGGTCGCGGATGGCCGCGTAGTCATGCATGGGTCCCCACCTCGGGTATGCCGGCGACCAACCGGAACTCGGCCTTTATGAGAGCGGCCCGGGCGCTGCCGCTGGTGCACACCGCGGTCACGGCCAGGAGGTCGTTCTCCGCCGGGAGGCAGGTGCAGTGCACTTCGAGCAGGTCGCCGGGGCGCAGCGCGGTGGTGAAACGCACCGAGTCCAGCAGGGCGAGCTCCGGTACGACGTTCTCGCCGTGGGTCTCCCGGACGAAGTGGATCACCGCTTCGTGGACCGACTCGATGAGGAAGACCCCCGGATAGACAGTCATGTCCGGGTAGTGGCCCTCTAGGTAGGCGTCGTCCGCGCGCACCAGTTTGCTGGCGGTGACCTCGGTCGGCGACAGCACGGTGGCCGAGTCGATCGGGGCGTGGGGGGCGGCACGCCTGCGGGCCGGTGGCGCGCCCGCACCGTCGGAGGTCTCCGGGACCGTGGCCACGGCGGCGACGGGCGCGCCGGTCACAGCGCTACCCCGCCGTCTATCTGGATGACCTCGCCGGTGATGTAGGCGGCCTTGTCCGAGACCAGGAACGAGACCAGGTCGGCCACCTCGGCGGCGCCGCCGTACCGCTTCATCGGGATGGACTTGAGGGCGCTCGCGCGGATCTTCTCCGGCAGCGCCTCGGTCATGTCGGTCTCGATGAAGCCGGGGGCCACGGCGTTGACGCGGATGCCGTAGGACGCGACCTCCTTGGCCAGAGCGGCGCTCATGCCCTGGATGCCGGCCTTGGAGGCGCTGTAGTTGGTCTGCGTCGGGTTGCCGTACACACCGGCGATGGAGGACATGTTGACGATGACGCCCTCCTTCTGCTTCATGAAGTTGAAGGCGACGGTGCGGCAGAAGTGGAAGGTGCCGGAGAGGTTGGTGTCGATGACGGCCCGCCAGTCCTCGACCGGCATCAGGACCATCGGGTTGTCGCGCACGATGCCGGCGGAGTTGACGAGGGCGTACACGGGACCGAGTTCCTTGGTGGCCTTCGACACGAATTCCTGCACGGCGTCGAAGTCGGAGACGTCGCACGGGGCGTGGTAGACCTCCACGCCGTGCTCGCGCACCAGCTTCTCGGTCTCGGCGGCCGCGTCACCGCCGCTGTGGTAGCAGAAGGCGATGTTGTAGCCGTCCGCGGCAAGCTGCGCCGCCACGGCCCGTCCGATTCCTCGCGATCCACCGGTGACGATGGCCATACGGCGTTCGGTCACTGCACTTGCCTTTCCTGGATTGCCGCCGCTCTTGCCGCGACGGCGATGTGGGGGTGCCCCGGCCGCGGACGCGGCCGGGGCGGTGTGACCGGGTTGGGGGAGACCCGGCCACGGTCAGCCGCAGCCACCCGCGGTGTCGGCATCCATGGAGCCGCGTCGCTCCACCAGTTCGGTCGGGATGCCTTCCAGCGGGTCGGGGCCCCACTCGGCGTCGACCAGCGGGTAGGCCGTCGGCTTGGTCTCGTTCTCCGTCGTGGTCATCGTGGTCATCACAGCGCTCCTCATCAGGCCTTGGCGGCAGCGGCCGCCAGCGCTTCTTCCAGCGCGGGCAGGAAGTCGTCCAGCCGGTCCCGCCCCCAGAAGCGCTGCCGGCCGACCTTGAAGTACGGGACGCCGAAGATGTCGTCCTCGTAGATCTGCATCAGGGCCTGGAGCCCCAGCTCGCGGATGTGCTCCTCGCCGGGGGCCGCGACCAGCGCCGCCCCGTCGAGTCCGGCCTCGTCGCAGACGCGGCGCAGCAGTTCCGGATCGCAGATGTTCTCGCCGCGCTCCCAGCGGGCGGACACCACGGCCGCGTAGTACTCGCGCTGGACGCCGAGTTCCCTGGCCTTGAACCAGGCCAGGTGCGGCAGGTCCCACCACTCGTCGCCCTTGTCGATCGGCCACTTCATGTCGTAGCCGAACTTGGCGGCGAGGCGCTTGGTGTCGTTGAGGATGTACAGGTGCTTGGCCTTGCTCATGGCCACGTAGTGGAACTCGCCGCCCGCCGCCTCCAGCGCGGCCGCGCTGACCGCGTCCGGCTCGGAGAACGGCACGTACTCGATGAGTTCCTGGGCGTTGGGCAGGCGCTCCTCAAGCTGACGGACCGCCATCCAGCTGAAGGGGCTGCGCAGGGAGAAGTACAGGCGCGGCGGCTTCGGCTTCCTCACTTGGCACCGCCCAGCAGCGCGGCCTGCACGTCCGCGTCGAGGACCGCCACGGTGCCGGCGTTCTCACCGCGGCTGATGGCGTAGCCGTGCATGATGGTGCCGGTCGCGGCGCGCTCCAGGCGGTCGCCGCGGCGGACGTAGCAGTCCATCCGCGCCGTGTACATGGTGTCGCGGAGGATCTCCTCGACCTTGAAGACCGTGTGCACGGTCTCCTCCATGTAGATGTCGGACAGCATCTGGACCCGGGCCCGGGAGACCACCGGGATCCAGCCGCGCTCGTCCAGGAGCCGGCCGATCGCCAGGTCCTGCTGGTACAGGTACCGGTCCACGACCTCTTCGAGGGTGCGCACGTAGGCGGAGTGCTGGAGGCGGTCGGAGAAGTGGCAGTAGTAGTAGGGCGCCCGCCAGTCCCAGAGCATCGCGCCGGAACCCTCGGGCGCGAGGACGTCGGCGACCGACTGGCCGTCCTCGATGGCCAGCGTCGCGGACTGGGAGTTGGTCAGCGCAGCGACCTCGGGAACCACATAGGGCTCCAGGAACGCCGGGACCGGCTCGGTGCCCGAACCGTCCTTGACGGCGACGAGCGCGACCCGGACCTTGCCCTTGAGGGCGGTCACCGTCTGCCCGTCGCGCTCCACGGTGAGCGAGACGGAGAACGGGGCGCCCTGGCCCGGCTTCGGGGTGCCGGACACCACGGTCGCGTACACCTGCTCGTCGACCTCAAGCGCCACCGGCAGCTGCACCGAGGAGTCCACGATCTCCAGGCCGAGACCGTAGGTGTGGTAGAGCGAGCGGGCGCCGACGCCGCGGTCGCGGAAGTACTGCAGGATGCCTTCCTCGACCAGGTACATGAAGTGCTTGAACCCGATCCAGGTACGGATGTTCGCGCCTTCGTAGCGCGGCATCCCCACGTAGCTGGTGGGCTCGCCGTCGAGTAGCTCGGTCACGTTCGGTTCTCCTTGCTGAATGGTCGGCGGGACGGCGGCGTCCCGTAGGAAACCGGTCACATCCCGGCTCATCTCGTCCGCCTGCGCCATGTGGCAGAAGTGGCCGTACGCCCGGCTCAGCCGCACGGTGGCGGCCGGCATCGCCTCGTCCAGGGCGGCGGCGCGCATCGGGGTGAGCCCCTCGTCGGCTGTGCCCGCGATGATCAGCGTCGGCACGGTGATCCTGGTCAGGTCCAGATGTCCGGAGGCGGCGAACTCCTTGAAGAACACCGGGAATCCGCGCGGCACCGCCCGCTCCAGGAGCTTCTGTTCCATCCGGAAGAGGATCTCGGGGTCCAGCCGCGACGTCTTGCTCCCCAGCGACAGGCGCAGCCCGTCCACGAGCACCCGGCGGAACGCGGCCTTGGAACGCACCCGCAGTTGCGCGGACAGGGCGTACCCGGCGGGCCGGTAGAACGGCGCGGCCAGCACCACGGCGGCGATGCCCGGATCCTCGCCGTCCTCCAGCGTCGCCAGATGCTCCAGGATGGAGTTGGCGCCGAAGGAGTGTCCCAGCAGCGCGTGGGGCTGCTCGGGTACCAGCTCCAGCGCCCGGCGCAGCCACTGCGCCGGGCTGCGGCCCTCGTGCCAGGTGTAGGCGTTGCCGCTGTGCCAAGGCATCTGGAGCGCGTAGATGGTGAACCCGGGCAGCCGCTCTGCGAGGTCCTTCCAGTTGCGCCAGGAATCCTCGATGCCGTGGACGGCGACCAGCGCCGGGCCCGGGCCGGGACGGCACCAGACCTCCAGTCCGTCGGCGGCGGCCACCTGGGTCCACCCGGTCATGCCACTGCTCCGGCGGGGGTGGCGTGGACGATCTCCAGGCTCGCCCAGCCGTCCTCGGTGTCACCGCAGCTCACGGTGACCGACGCGGTGCCCGGTCCGGCCTCGGCCATCCGGGCCGCCGCGGCGGCCAGTTGCACGACCCCGGCGGCGCCGTACAGCTCGCCCGGGACGGAGCCTGCCGCCTCGACGGGCTCGCGGTGGCGCAGCACGGGCCCGCACCGCAGTCCGGTCGGCTCCGGCCACGCGCTCGGAGCCCCGAGCAGTACGCAGCCGGCCGCCGCGGTCAGTTCGCCCGGCGAGTCCGGGCGCAACGCGGCCAGCTTCACGGCGATCGGATCCGCGGGCTCGACGCCCACCACGACCGCCTTGCGAGCGCGCCCGGACAGCAGCAGCACCCGCGCCAGGCGCAGGGCGTCCAGTCCGGCGGTCGCACCGCTGCACACGGTCAGGTTGGGGCCGGTGAAGCCGTACCAGATGGCGAGGGTGCTGGCGATGACGTTGCTGGAGACGTTGGGAGCGTCCAGCGGGCTGACGACCGAGCCGGAGCGCTCCCGCATGTCGGACAGCACGGTGCACACCGTCTCGGCGTTGCCGAGGTTGGAGGCGACGATCACCGCGGTGCCGGCCGCGCCGGGCAGGGGCTCCGTGGGCCGGCCGGGCGGCAGGCCCAGTGCGCGGTGGACCGCGCACATCGCCAGCCGGGTCGCGGGCTCCTTGCCCAGCAGTCCCTTGCGGCCCAGGACCTCCTTGGCCTGCTCGGGAGGACAGGCCGGCTCGGCCGGCGACCCGGGCAGGTCGGCGGCGGCCCAGCCGGGCGCGTGCACGGCCCAGCCGTCCACGGCGAGCAGTTCTGTGCGCTCAGGCATCGACGGTCTCCAGGATCGTCACGGCGTTGACTCCGCCGAATCCGAAAGCGTTCACCTGGGCCATCCGGGGGCGGGCCTCCAGGGGCTGCCCGTACACGAGCGCCAGTTTCTCGGCCTCGGCGATCGGGGTGCGCAGTCCGACGGTCGGCGGCACCACTCCGGAGCGCATCGCCTTGAGCGCCACCAGGACGCTCATCAGGGCCGCGCCGCCGGAGGTGTGCCCGATGGCGCCCTTGATGCCGGTGACCGGGGGTCCGTCCGGACCGAAGGCCTCCAGCAGGGCGGCTGCCTCGGTGGGGTCGTTGAGCGCGGTGGCGGTGCCGTGCGCCACGACCAGGCCGATGTCCTCGGGCTCGACTCCGGCCCTGCGGTGCGCGTCGCGCATGGTGGCGACGATGCCGGCGCGGTCGGGTGCGGTCTCGTGGTAGGCGTCGCACCCCACACCGACTCCGCGCACCAGCCCGATCGCGGGCTTGTCGGGCGACGGGGTCTCCAGTACGACGGCGACCGCGCCCTCGCCGAGCAGCACCCCGTCGCGGTCGGCGTCGAAGGGCTGCACGGTCTCGGCCGTGGTGGTGCCCACCCGGCCGATCATGGTGAGCATGGACTCGGTGAGGGTGTCGCACCCGGCGGCCACCACCGCGTCGGCCTCACCCAGTTCGAGCAGGTCGGCGGCGAGGGCCAGCGCGTAGCCGGAGGCGGCACACGCGTTGGCGAGCGTGTGCACCTCCGTCACACCGGGGGCCACCGAGCGGACCGCCTCGGTGAAGTGGGTCTGGGCCAGGCGCAGTTCGGTGCCGTCACCGTGCCACTGCTCCACGGCCCGGTGCTCACGCAGGCCGGTGCCGACGATCACGGCGACCCGGCGCTCCGACGGGTCCACGCCCGCGTCCCGCAGGGCCTCGGCCACACAGGCCGCCAGCCACCGGCCGGCCAGCCGCAGACCACCGTCGTCGGCGCCGTCACGCGCCTCGTCCCGGATCTCGTACCCGTAGCGGACGTTGAGCTTGTCCGGGTCACCGCAGCGCAGTGGGGAGGCCCCACTGCGCCCGGCAAGCAGCGCGTCGAAGGTCTCGTCGACGCTGCCGAGGCAGCTCAGCATCGAGCTACCGGTTATCGCCGCCGACACGGCTCCACCCCCTGACGACCGCGGCGCCGGCGGCACCCTCGGCGGAGCGGGTGGTGACCACCGAGATCTCGCCGTCGCGGGCGGGCTCGGCACGGTGCCGGGCGAGCAGCGCGGCCAGTTGGAAGGCGCCGGAGGCGCTGAACGCCTCACCGGTCGCGTCCTTGACCCGCAGCCGCGGTACCTCGGAACCGAGCACGGAGGCGATGGCGCTCTCCTCCGCGTCGTCCAGGCGCGTCATCCCGTTGGCCGCGGTGGCGACCGTGGAGACCTGGTCGGCGGTGATGCCGGCCCGCTCCAGTGCCCGGGTCAGGCAGAGGGCCAGGCCCCGGGTGAACTCGCCGTCGGCGGCCGGGGGTTCGAAGACCCCGACCTCCACCGCGAGCACCTCGGCGTCCGGCCGCCGGCCGGCGGCGCGCACCGTCTCGGCGTTCTCGACCACGAAGACCGCGGCGCCCTCACCGGGCGGCAGGCTGCCGCCCTCGGTGGACTGCGCGTAGTGCACCGCCCACGCGGACTGCGGGCTGAACTCCTCGACGGAGCCGGCCAGCAGGGCGTCCGCGTAGCCGCACCCGATGAGGTTGCGGCCGTAGCGCAGCACGTTGAGCATGGCCAGCGGGCCGCCCGCGATGGTGGAGTTGGCGCCCTGGAGGCCGAACCAGATCCCGGCCTGCCCGGCCGCGCAGTTCATCACCGCGTTGGGGAAGAGCAGCGGGTTGACCAGGTAGGGGCGGTCCTGGACGAAGGTGTCGCGGCTGTAGTCGCTGGTCGACTTGGCGCTGCCCGCGGTGGTGCCCATGGTGATGCCGATACGGGCGCGGTTGTCGTCATCGACCTGGAGGTCGGTGTCGGCGAGCGCTTCCTTGCAGGCGACCATGGAGAGGGCGGTGCTGCGGTCGAAGAACGACGTGCCCTTGCGGCCGAGGTGGTCGCGGACCTTGAAGTCCACCAGGGCGTGGGCGTCCTGGCGCGGCAGCGGCTCCTCGAACATCTCGCTGACGTCCGCGGGCCCGGCACCCTCCCCGCCGATGGCGGCGGCGAGGGCCCCGGCACCGATGCCGGCGCCGGAGAGCACACCGAAGCCGGTGATGGCCAGGGTGGGGGGGCCGGACTGCGCCGGAGCGGCCTCGGCCGAGGTCTCTGTGACCGTCATGAGGGCCTCCCCAGGATGACGATGGCGTTGTTGCCGCCGAACGCGAATCCGTTGACCTGAGCGATCCGCACGTCGGCGGTGCGCGCCTGGTTGGCCACCGGGTCGATCTTGATGTCGGGGTCCGGGGTGTTGTAGTTGATGGTGGGCGGCAGGAACGATCCCGCGATGCCGAGGACGGACGCGATCGCGCCCAGACCGCTGGCGGCGCCCATGGTGTGACCGAGCATGGACTTGGTCGAGCTGACCGGTGGAGCGTCGTCCCCGAAGACGTCGGTCACCGCGCCGGCCTCGATGTAGTCGTTGGCCGGGGTGCCGGTGCCGTGGGCGCAGATGTAGTCCACCTCGGACGCCTTGATGCCCGCGTTGTGGTGGGCCAGGCGCATGCACTCGGCGATGCTGTCCCGGTTGGGGGCGACCATGTGGTTGGCGTCGCAGTTGAGCCCGTAGCCGAGGACCTCGGCATGGATACGGGCGCCGCGGGCCTGCGCGGACTCCAGGCTCTCCAGGAAGAGTGCCGCGCCGCCTTCGCCGGTGATGATGCCCGAGCGGTTCTTGTCGAACGGCGAGCAGGCCTTCTCGGTGAGCGCGCCGAGCCGGTAGAAACCGGCGTGCGACCAGCGGCCGACCGAGTCGGCGCCACCGGCGATCATGTAGTCGGCTTCGCCGGTCCTGATCAGGTCGTAGGCGTAGCCGAGGGCGTAGTTGCTCGCCGAGCACGCGGTGGACAGTGTCACCGCGTCCCCGGTCAGGCGGAGTTCACGGTTGACCGCCTGCGACAGCCGGGCGCTGGACACCTGGCGGACCAGGCCCGCGTCGAGGCCGTCGAAGCCGGCCGTCAGGCTGTCGCCGGTGAGCCGTTCGAGCACCTGGGACTCTCCCCCGGTGGTACCCATGCTCGAACCGGCCCTGGCCGAGGCCAGTTCCTCCTCGTCGATTCCGGCGTCCGCGACCGCGAGCCGGGCCGCGGACGCCGCGAAGAGGCTTGTCCGGCCCCACTCATCGACGGACAGCCGCCGGACCATGTCCTCCGGCCGGAAGGCGTGTACTTCGCCGGCCATGAAGTAGGGGAATCCGGTGGAGTCGAAGCACTCGATGGGGGAGACTCCGTTGACGCCCTCACGCAGCGCCGCTTCGTAGGCCGTCGCTCCGATCCCGATACTCGACACGGGGCCCAGCCCAGTGATGACTACCCGTCGCACGGCTCAGCCCAGCCAGCCGGCGTGTTGCGCCAGGGTGTTGTAGACCTCGGTCAGGTTGACCATCTTCGGCAGCTCGGACTGCGGGATCTCGACCTTGTACTTCTTCTCGATGCGGGCCAGGATCTCGATGGCGCGCAGCGAGTCGGCCTCGTGCTCCTCGACGAAGTTACTGGTCTCGGTGATCTCCTCCGGCTCAAGCTCAAGAACCTCCGCGACGATCTCGCGGATCTCTTCGAGCTTCTCCTGCTTGTCGACGGCAGTCGTCATATCCCTAAACACCTTCCAGTGCACGTTCGTGACGGATTCACAGTTCGATCCCTCGCCATTGAGACTAGGCAGCGGGGGTTCGGGGTATCCAGCGAGCATGGGTGTTCACAATTCACGCTGCCCGGTTGCGGACAACAGCGGAACCGAATGCCCCTTTTTCAACCTGTCGTACGCATCTGGGACGCCCGGTCGCCGCCGGATTTAACACCGATAATCCCTGGCTAACGGACCACCACCGGCCTACCGGGACACATGACCCGAGAATCGCAAAACGCCCCCGCCGCTCCGCGTCTGCGATCTCTTGTGTGAGATCTATTACGCGGAATTGACAGGGGCGTCTCCGTGCCCGTAATCCAACGTTCAATTGAATGACGGCGGATAGGACCGACAGGTCCGAGGGGGGCCTATCGCGCCGGAACTCAGGGAGCGGCCTGCACCACGGAGCGTGGACGGTTGACCGCGATAAGTGTGTCCACGACGGCAATACACCGCTGCCCCGCCCAGACCTCACCGGAGAGAAATGCGTTTCCGGAGACCATCTGCTCCAGGCGGACCACATGCCGCATGCTCTCGCCTGGCCGCACCCCTCCGGCGAACCGGCAGCCGCGGATGGCGGCCAGCATCAGCACCCCGTCCGGTCCCCCCAGCGAGGTGCTGGCCAGCCACAGCATGGCCGCGCTCTGCCCGAACGACTCGAAGGCCAGCGAACGCGGGTAGTCATACCTGGCCCCGGGCAGTCCGTCCGGCAGCTCCTGGTAGCACGGTTCGCTGCCCGCGACCGCCTTGACCGCGGAGATCCTGCGGCCCGGCTCGACCTCCACCACCCGGTCCACCAGCAGCATGGGGTGACGTACCGGCAGCAGCTCGCGGATGCCGGCGTGGTCGAACAGCGGCTCGCCGTCGACCGGTTCGGGCGGTGGCGTGGGCGCGATCAGGAAGTCCGTCTCGGCGACCGTTCCCACCAGCACCTTCAGCTTGGCGACCGCAGTGCCGTCCTGGCTGGTGCAGCGGGCGTCGACGACCCAGCGGTTGCCCTCCGGCTGCGGCTCCAGCCCCGCGTCGAGGGTGATCAGGTCACCGCCGAGCATCGGGGCGAGGAGCCGGGCGGAGCGCACTTCGAGCAGCTCGGGCGGCTCGGAGAGGTCAAAGACATGGGCGACCGCCTGGCGCACCCCCTCCAGGAGGAACACCGCGGGCAGCATGGTCAGACCAGGGAAGTGGCCCGCCATATAGGGGTCGTCGACGGTGACGAGCTTGGTGGCGCGCAGCCTCAACCCGCCGTCCACTTCCCTCAGTTCGGCGGTGTCCACGGCCCGGAGCGGCGCTGCGAACGGTGGCTGCCCCACCGCGGTGACGGTTGCCGCGCTCATGCCAGCGCCTTCGGATCGGCCGATTCGGAGGCCGGCTCCGCCGTGGCGGAGGCCTCGGCCCCGTCCGCCTGCGCCGGGGGCTTCAGTACCTCGGCGGGACGCAGCGCGGTCATCACGCTGTCCACCACCAGCACTTCACGTCCGTCCGGCGTGGTGGTGACGCCCTCGAAGAACCAGGTGCCCTCCAGCGCCCGGCTGATCCGCACCTCGTGCCGCAGCAGCTCACCGGGCAGCACCGGACCACACACCTTCAGGCCCGAGATCCCGCCGAACAGGGCGACCTGGTCGGCCACCACGTCCCGGGGCTGGTCCCACGCGGCGAGCAGCGCGGCGCTCTGGCACCACGACTCGACCAGCAGCGCGGTCGGGTAGGCGTAGCCGTCGTCGGGTGTGGTGTCGGGCAGTTCGCTGTACCACGGCTCGTTGCAGGTGACGGCCTTGACGCAGACGATCCGGTCGCCCGGCTCCACCTCCAGCACCCGGTCCACCAGCAGCATCGGGAAGCGGTGCGGGATGAGCGTCTTGAGAGTCGCGACGCCGGTCACACGAACCACACTCCGTCGTACTCGGGCCAGCGGGCGGCCAGTTCGTTGGTGTCCAGGCACTCGACCCCCGGAACCACGTCCTCCGGTCCGAAGCCGAGAGCGCGCAGATCCGGCTCGTCGACCATGACCGGGATGCCCTCGGCGATGAGCTGCCGTACCGAATTGCGGTAGTCCGGCAGCGTGTCCACCCGCACCGGCCCGAAGTCGAGGGCCGGCTGGTAGACGTCCTCGTTCACCGCGACGGTGACCGCCGCGCCGCGCAGCGCGAGTGCGACCCCGTCCAACTGGGCGTTGAAGTCGAGGATGCCGTACAGCGCGTCGAAGAACTGCGCCTCGACGGAGCCCCGGTAGGCCCGGTCGATCACGCCGAGCACTCGGTAGCCGGCCATCAGGCACCTCCGATGAAGACGGTCTTGTCGGCACCCTGGATGGTGGAGACGAATCGCATCGGCGAGCGGAAACGCACCTCGTCGATATGGCTGGTGGCACCTCGCTCGGCGCTGCACGCGGTGCAGGCGATCCACGCGAACTTGCCGGGATTGGCCGCCAGCATGTCCCGCACGATGCGCGAGGGAGAGGGGTAGACCCCTTCCGGATCACGGGTGTTGATGAGCTTGGTCTCGCCGTGCGTGGTCTGCGTGAGCATGTTCGCGTAGCCGCAGGCCCACAGCCGCACCGTCTTGCCCTGGTCCAGAACGGCCTGGGCCATCCGCAGCGCGGAGGTGACGACATCGTTGGAGTGCGGGGCCGCGGTGACGACCAGCAGCAGGTCCCAGCGGCGCTGGGCGATCTTGGCGGCCATCAGTGCCACACCGTCCTGCAGCCCTCGGACATCAGCATCTCCGACGCCCGGTCCATGCCCGCCACGGTCACGTGCGGGGACAGCGCGCGCTCGCCGAGCGCGCGCTGGGCGGCGGAGAAGTCGTCCACCCACACCTCGGCGCCCGCCTTGGTCAGGCTCTCCAACTCGGGTATCCCGGGGGCGGCGGCGAAGACGCCGTCCTGCACCAGGAACACGCAGACCTGGTGCCCCGCCTCGGCGAGGACCCGGGCGTCGCCCAGGAACCGAGCGGCGTTCGGCCCTGCCCAGGTCCCCTGACTTTCGATCAGCAAGTAGCGTGACGGATTGTCCACAGACCGTCCATCTCCCTCATGGTCAAGGCTGCGCCGCCGCATCGCGTTCGGCCAGCGCCTTCAGGGTCAGTAGTTGTTTGCGCATCATGAGGGTGTCGCCGGCCGCGAGCAGCCCTGCCCGGACCCGTGCGACGCCCGTCGAGGGGGCCGCGTTGAGCCGGACCACCAGCCGGCTCGCCCCGGGCTCCCGGGGGACGACCTGGTAGGTGACCGCCATCGCGCCGTAGGCGCGGCGGGCCGCGGCGTGCGTCACGCCGGTCAGGTGCCGGTCGGCCTCAAAGTCGACCACCTCGAACGCGAGAAAGCGCTGCCCGGGCGCCAGGTCCTCCGCGCCGGGGGTGAGCGTCGTGCTGCTGCTGCGCAGCCGCCCGTAGGTGTAGGCCCCGGTCCGCAACTGGCACAGCCAGCGGAACGCCAGCGGGACCGGCGCCTCGACGTCGACGGCCCGGTGGAAGCTGACGTATGGCTGCGGCGGGTACTCGTCACACGGGTAACTCGCCGTGCACTCCTGCTCGGTGGCCCCCCAGGACCGTGCGTCGTACATCGGATCTCCTAGGCCGGGTCCCGGTACCGCAACCGGAGGGTCGCGGTCTTGTCCCGGTCGGTCCCACACCGCGCCCGCACATCGCGGACGCCGTCGGCGCAGGTGATCACGCAGTCGACGGACAGCACGTCGCCGGGGAAGACCGGCGAGAAGAAGCGCATCGAGCGGACCTCCTCCAGCACGGGCACCACACCCTGCTGCTCGTCCGCGTGCCGCAGCACCGCCTGGTGCACTGTGTCCAGCGTGAAGACGCCGGGCAAGATCGGGAACGCCGGGTAGTGGCCGTCGAAGACCGGTGCGGCGGGGTCCACCACGGCGCGCACCTCGACACCGGCCTCGTCCAGGCGCAGCACCTGCGCCCCGGTGAGCAGCGTGACCGCGCTCATCTAGCCGGCCAGCTTCCGGACCAGCAGGTCGTGGACGTCCGGCAGCCGGCGGATCTGCACGATCTCCGCCTCCTCGATCTTCACCTGGTACCGGCGCTCCAGGGTGACGGCCAGCTCCAGAGCCACCAGCGAGTCGACGTCCAGGTCCTCGATGAACAGGGCCTCGTCGGTGAGCGACTCCGGTTCGACGTCGAGTGCGTCGGCGACGAGCTCCCTCAACTCGTCCTTGTTCAGGGTGGCGTCAGTGGTCATCACATCTCCTTGGTGGGTCAGGTCGGTCGACGGAGAACAGAAGGGAGGACACGGCCGCCGGAAGTCTTCGACGGCGGCCCTGCCCGGCTCGGACGCTACGCGAACCACGCCGCGTGTCATGCACACAGATGGGTGTTGGGATCACCGGACGAGGCACACGTCACGGCCACCGGACGCTCACAAGGCGAGCGAGCCCGAGACGACGAGTTCGGTGGGCCCGAGCACCGCCTTGACCCGCAGCATCCGGTTGCGGTCGGAGTAGGTCAGCCGCAGTCCGAGCCCCTGGAACGCGGCCGCCTGCGCCTCCCCCTCGGCCTCGCGCAGGGTCCACAGGTGGCGGGCGGTCGCCATGATGGTCCGCTCGTGCTGGGTGCCGGCGCGCTCGGCGTTGAGCTGCTTCATCAGGAGACGCGGCGAACAGGACGCGCGCAGCCAGGAGATGAGCGGGCCGAGCACCGTCTGCTCCCGCAGATACACATTGCGCGGGTGGTCGATGCGGTTGGCGGTGGAGTACTCGGCGGGGAACCGGCAGCGGTAGTAGGGCTCCTCGTTGTTCCAGGTGCCCTGCATCAGGCGGTTGCAGCGGGCGCAGCGCACCAGGCCGCGCAGGCTGTAGGGCCGCGCGACGGGGGCCGCGGCCCGCTGGGGCCGGCGCTGGTCGAACATCTCCTGCACCGCGTGGAAGAGTTCGGGCGCCACGATCGGCGGGGACACCAGCGCCGCACCGCTCGTGTCGCTGCACTCGGAGTGCCCGGCGTAACGGCCGTTGACGAGGATCGCCCGCACCGCGCTCTTGGACCAGGCGACGGTGGAGTGCCGGGGGGCGCGCCCGGCCGCTCCGGGGCTGAGGATGCCGTCGGCCGTCAGGCCCTCGGCTATGCCCTGCAGCCCCTTGTCCGCCAGGTACTCGCGGAAGATGCGCGACACCACGGGCGCGGTGCTCTCGTCCGGGACGAGTTGGCGCTGCGGCTCACCGTCGACGAGGACGGTGGCGATCCGGCTTCCGTACGGCGGGCGTCCCCGGAGACGGGAACCCGCGGCCGCCCGTGCGTGCGTACGGGGGGCCCACTGCCCCGGTATGACGGTTCTGGCCTCTGCGGTGTCCTCGTGGTGGATGACACGGCCCCGGGCCGTGCGCGGACTGAGCGTTTCGTGATGCATTCCTGTGCTCCCCCGTGTGTGTGATGACATTCGTGCGGCTCGCTATACCGCCCCCCGGACGGTCACCGCGGTGAGGTGTCCGTCGTCCGACGCGGCGACGACGAGACCGGGACCGGACTCCTGGACCAGCCCGGCCAGGTGCAGCAGCGGGCTGACGGTGCCGTACCGCGCGTCGGCGCCGACGAACACGGTGTCCTTCAGGACCGTTCCGGCAGCGGCGCACGCCTCGCGCACGGCACTGTCGATCGGCGCCGCGGCGGCCGGGCCGCAGAACGTGTAGCGCAGCACCGGCTCACCGGCGGCGAGGGCGGCCGTCTTGCGCGCGGTGGACTCCAGCGCCGCTTCCGACCAGGCGCCGCCGCCGGTCCGCGGGACGAACCGCGACAGACCGCCCGTGACCTCTCCGGCCGCCGGGCCGTCCGTGCGGTCCAGCCGGAGCGCCGCCGCTCCGCCGAGGACCCCGGTGCCCGGGGCGGCGTGCTCGGTGGCGGTGGCGAGTACCCGGTCGGCCCGGCCGCGGCGCAGCGCGGCCACCGCGAACAGCACGGCGTCCAGGCCCGCCACGACGGGATTGATCAGGGTGACGGAGAAGGCCCGGCACTCCATGGAGATGGCGAGCTGGCTGGCGGGCATGTTCACCGAGAAGCCGGGCAGTTCGGCCGGGCTGAGCCCGGCGGAGCCCTCCTCCCGGATGCTGCGGTCCAGCCGCTGGTGCATCGCGGAGATGGAGTGGTGGGTGCCCGTGGCGATGCCGGAGCGGGCCGCGTCGTGCCCGGCCGGCGGCTCGTCGCCGTGGCGCCGGCCCGCGGCCTCGTTCGCGGCGGCGAGGAGGTAACGGGTGGCCGGAGTCAGGTACTTCCAGCCGCGCCGGCCCAGATACGGAATCGGGTCGAACCAGTCCTCGGCGGTCTCGGCGGCCGTAGGCCCGGTGCGGGTGAGATCGGCCGGCTCCCGCACGCCCGGTGCGACCAGCCCGATGCCTGTGACGGAGATGTTCATGACGCTGCCCCCAGCACCAGGGCGGCGTTGTTGCCGCCGAATCCGGTAGCGCTGACCATGACCCGCGGCTCCGTGAGCGGCACCGGCCCGTCCAGCGGGACCTCCAGCGAGCACTCCGGGTCGAGCGTGTCCACATGCGCGTTCGGCGGCACCGTCCGGTGACGCAGCATCAGCGCCGCCGCGACACAGCCGAACGCCCCGGCCGCTCCCGCCGTATGGCCGATGACCGCCTTGATACCGAAGGCGGGCGTACGGTCCACCCGGTCACCGAGGGCCGCCGCGATCACGTCGCTCTCCACGACGTCGTTGACCGCGATACCGGCACGGTGCAGGACCACGGCCCCGAGCGGGCCGGACGCCCCGGCCAGCGCACCCGCCACGGCGCGGCTCAACTGCTCCCCACCCGGCTCGGGCGCGGTCGGATGGTGGCCGTCGCAGCTCCAGCCGTCGCCCTCCAGCACCGCGTAGGGCGTGGCCCCCCGGCGGCGCGCGTGTTCGGCGGACTCCAGCACCACCGCGGCGGCGCCGTCACCGGTCACCATGCCCTGCCGGTCGGCGTCGAACGGGCGGCAGAGCACCCGGTCCAGCAGGCCGAACCGCTCCAGCGAGGCGAGTGCGACCCGGGAGTACCCGTCGGCCCCGCAGGCGATCACGACATCGGCCTGACCGCTGCTGATCAGCTCGGCCGCCGAGCTGACCGCGTAGACGCCGGCGGAACAGGCTGTGCTCAGGGTCTGGTTGGGCCCGCCCAGGCCGTAGGTGCCCGCGACGGCCGAGGCCACCTGGAAGGAGGCGGTGGCGGGCGCGTCGTCGGCGGCGCCGGACTCGGCCAGGTCGATGTCGCCGAGTGTGGTGCCGACGGTCAGTCCTGCGTCGGCGAGCTGCTCCGGTCCGAGACCCGCGTCGGCCAGGGCCTCGCCGACCGCATGGCAGGCCATGCCGCTGGTCCGGCCGTGGAGACGCCCGGCGCGTTCGGTGCGTTCCTGGGCGGCGCCGCGGACCTGGTAGACGGACGGGCGTGGATCGAGAGCGCAGTCCTCGGGCGCCGGGGAGGGCCGGGCATCGGCCTTCAGAAGGCCCTCCCACAGCTGCGCGGCCGAATCGCCCAGGCAACTGACCGCGCCGACGCCGGTGATCACCACCTGTGACATACCGCCCCCTGAAAGACCTGAGAAGCCCGCTTTTCACCGTGCTGATGGACCACTTTGATACACATCACAAATAGTTCGTTTCCCCCGCGCGAACGAGTGGGCAGGAAGATGACGCACAAGTCACGGTGCTCATCCACGAATAAGGTGTTCTTCCTCCCGAACGCCAATTCAGCGTGAGCCGCATCATCGCGGCCGACACAGGCGCAATTCGGACCTGCCACCGAAATGCATCGGAGGCAGATACGAGGCCCCCGGTCCAGCTCCCCCTAGCCCAATCAAGCTATAGCCGCCGTCGAGGCACGTGCAACGCACAGGCCACTTATGGACAGGGGAGCCGTCGGACCGGGACCCGGACCCCACCAAAGTGTCAGGATGCTGCATCGAAAAAGCGAAACCGGACACGTCTTGTAATTCGAGCCTCACTGACGGTGCCGGAATGCCCCGGCCGGAATGCCCCGGCGGGACGCCAGAACGCGAACGGCCGCCGTCAACCGTCCACTTCATGCAGATGCAGCGGCCACGGACGCAGCGGCCCGGGGTCCGGAACGACCGCCGCGGAGCCCTTCTCGACGGCGGCGGCAGCCGGATGGCCGGCGGGCGCCTGCACGTCCAGCAGAGCCCAGCCCGGCGGCGCCACGGCCGGGCCGGGACCGGAGAACTCGGGCCCCAACCCGGTGTACACACCGCCCACGCCCGCGGCGATACCGGCCCCGGTGCCCTTGAGGTAAGCCTCCTTGCGCACCCAGCAGTTGAGCATCGCGGCGGTGCGCCGGCCCGCCGGCAGCGCGGCGATGTCCCGCTGCTCGTCCGGGTGCAGATGGGAGGACAGGTCGAAGCGGGCGTGCCGGCGGGACGGGGCCTCGATGTCCACGCCCACCGGTCTCGCCGCCAGGCCGTACAGCACCGTGTCACCGGAGTGGGACAGGGAGAAGTGCAGTCCCGGCTCACCGTCGATCGCGGGACGGCCGTGCGGTCCGCCGCACATCGGACAGGCCTCTCGGCGGAACCGGATGCGGCCGGGCGACTCGCCGAGGCGGGCGCCCAGCAGCACCCGCAGCCCGACATGTGCGACGAGATAACGCAGCCGCCCCGCCTCGTGCCGGGTCGCGGCCAGCCGCCGGGACTCCTGCTCGTCGAGCACACCGGCGAGGTCGGTCGCCGCCGCCGCGGACGCGCCCACGCGCACCAGCCATGTGCCGACCGGGGCGGGCTCCGCCACATCGGCGCCCGCACCGGGCGCACCGGCGTCCCACGGACCGCCGCGCGCCGCGGTCACGGGACTCGTTGCGGACCGGGGCGGCCGTCCGCCGGCAGCAGACCCAGCTCCGAGGCGTAAACCCCCGCCTGGAAGCGGGAGTTGGCACCCAGCTCACGCATGATCTCGGCCACGTGCCTGCGGTAGGTCCGTACCGAGACGCCGAGTTCGCGGGCGGCGGCCTCGTCGGTGTAGCCCTGGCGAAGGCAGCGCAGTATCTCCTGCGGGAACTCCTGCCTGACCCTGCTTCCGGCTGGCGTCGCGGCATGCCTCCAGGCGCTGACGAAGAGCGAGTTGAGCGTCTTGACCACGGCCGGGTCCCGCACGAGCGTCGCATGGGCGCCGGTGCTTCGGTCGGACTGCGTCAGCGCTATCTCCTCGTCGATGAGGACCGCCCCGTGCAGGACCGCCTTGGTGATGCGCACATCGACCTCAGGGCCGAACTCGGCGGCCTCCGCGGGGCGCTCCGCCATCTGGTGGCACATCGCGAACTGCCGCGAGCAGAGCGCCTGCACCTGGACACTGCCGAGCGTCTCCGGTCTCATGGACCGCAGAGTCCGGCAGAGCAGTTCCACCGAAGCCGCGTCGGACGGAAAGACCACCTTGACCTGCTTCGCGTCGCCGAGCAGGGAGCGCAGGGCCTGCTCGGCCACGCCGACGTCGCTGGCGGTCTCCATGAGCAACTGCCCTTCGGAGTTGCGGTCCCGCCGTTTGGCGACCACGGTTTCGATCAGTTTCCGCATTTCGAGGAGGGCCTCATCGACTTCGTCCTCGGAACTCAGGGACACCTCGGCCGCGTCCGGAATCTCCACGCCCCCGGCACCGCTGGCCCCTGCCGCGTCCGCCTTGCCGGAACCCGATGCGCCGACACCCCCGTGCAGTCTGCGAACGACCCCGCCACCGTCCTCCGTGCTCCCCTCGCCGGAGACGCCGGGCTCCCGCCCGCACACGCACCGTCCGGGGACTTCGACAGGCGGTGGATCGAAAGCAAAGTCCCCCATGTGTCCCCCCTGGCATGTGGAAAATGCAAGGCGCCAACGAGCCTTCTCAGCGAGCCTCCGTCGCTCTCCAGTGGTCGTTGCTGGAGTGGCGACTCACACCCCCAAGCGCCCGCAGGCACAAGCCACTCGGTAGGAACGATCTCACCGAGAACCGTTCTGATACATGGCCCTCCGTGCCGATCAGTATCACACACACATTCGTTCCCGACAGGAAGCGGTGCAACGGCGGGCACTTGACACGGGCAAGATGCCTCGCGGTGTTCGCCCGACGTTCACTCAGCGCCCAACTCCGCGGCGGCCAGGGACCGTAGGCCGTGGCGGACTCCTCCGGAAGCTGCGCCCCAGGCCCGAACGGCAGCCCGCACAGGGCGAGTTGACGATCAGGCAGGCACGGCGGCCCTCCTCAGCCGCACGTGACAGAACCAAGACCTGGTGATCGAGTTCCCGTAACTACCGCTGAGTAGAAAGGTTTTCGACCACGAGCACAAACGCTTTCCAGGGGGACCAGTGAAGTACACCCGCACCGCCGCACTCGCCGCCCTCGGCGTCGCCACCGCCCTCTCGCTCACCGCCTGCGGCACCAGCGACTCCGGAACGGGCACCTCGGCCAAGAACGACTCCGCGTCCTCCTCGTCCTCCTCGTCCGGGGGCTCCTCGGACACCTCGGACACAGCCAAGGGCGACACGACGGGTGGCTCCAACTCGGGCGGCTCCGACTCGGGTGGCGGCTCGTCGTCGGGCGGCGGGAAGGCCGGCGGCGCGAAGACGGGTACCGAAGACCGCACCGAGCCCCTCTCCGGCTCGAAGACCGGCTCGGACACGGGGACGCGGCGGACCAGGTTCTGCAAGGTGCAGGACCTGGACATGAACGCCAGGGACGCCAAGCCCGACCTGGAGAACGGCAACGTCATCGTCACCATGACCAACACGAGCTCCCGCACCTGCTCGGTCACCGGCTTCCCGGGCGTCGATCTGACGGACGCCGACCACACCACGAGCCCCCTCACCCGCGACGACAACCAGCCCCGCATCGCCGACCTGAAACCCGGTCAGAACGGCGTCTTCAACATCTCGTACAAGATCTCCAAGGGCGGCGAGCCGGGTGAGTCCAACCCGGTCGAGATCCAGGTGACGCCCCCGAACGACACCCGCCACGTGACCCTGCACTGGCCCTCCGGCGCCATCAAGGGCATGTCCAACGCCACCGCCCGCATCCACCCCATGCACTCCGACCCGATGCCCCCGCAGTAACCGATGCGGGGCGGCGTTCAGAGACCGCGGATGGCCTCGGCCAGCTCGGATCCGTAGCAACCCCAGCAGATCACAGACCCGTCATCATCGAGCCGCCCCATGAACCACTCGCCGCCATCCCGCACAAGACACAACTCGTGAAACCCGAGAACCACATCGGGCCGCAACCCCTCGTAGTCGTCCTGACCGACCACCTCGACAACCACAAGCCGATCACACGACAGCACGACGGCCCCGGGATCCCCCGAAACCGCACGCACCCCTTCAACCGTCCACCCACCGGGAAGCCCTGACTCCACCAACCCATGGTCCCACCACCAGTACGGACCGACGTACTCGCCACCCACCCTTGAACCACGCCCACAGAACAACAAAAACCCCAGGCCGGAACGCTTCCGACCTGGGGGTCTATGTCTGAGCCGCCTTCGGGATTCGAACCCGAGACCTACGCATTACGAGTGCGTTGCTCTGGCCATCTGAGCTAAGGCGGCTTGGCCGGTGGGACCATGGTGGGTCGGCGGCCTCGCCAAGTCTACACAGTTTCGGGGGGTGCTCCGTACGGGGGTGGGTGGGGTCAGGAGCAGCGTTTGCCGTGGGTGGGGGGTGTGCCGGTGAGGAGGTAGCGGTTGATGGCGGAGTCGATGCAGGTGCTGCCGCGGCCGTAGGCGGTGTGGCCGTCGCCCTGGTAGGTGAGGAGGGTGCCGGAGTCGAGTTGGGCGGCGAGGGAGCGGGCCCAGGTGTAGGGGGTGGCCGGGTCGCGGGTGGTGCCGACGACGACGATGGGGGCGGCGCCCTCGGCGGTGATGCGGGTGGCTTCGCCGGTGGGGTGGACGGGCCAGTGGGCGCAGGAGAGGGAGGCCCAGGCGAGGCCCTCGCCGAAGACGGGGGACGCCTTCTCGAAGTCGGGGACGGCTTTGCGGACCTCGTCGGTGGAGGTGAACGCCGGTGGCAGATCAAGGCAGTTGACGGCTGCGTTGGCGAACATCAGGTTGGTGTAACGGCCGTTGGGGCCGCGTTCGTAGTAACTGTCGGACAGGGACAGGAGTTGGGTGCCGTCGCGTTCTTGGACGGCGGAGGTGAGGGCGGTGCGGAGTTGCGGCCAGGCGCCCTCGTCGTAGAGGGCAGCGATGACGCCGGTGGTGGCGAGTGCCTCGTCGAGGGTGCGGCCGTGGTCGCGGGTGGGCAGCGGCTTCGCGTCGAGTCGGCGGAAGAAGGACTTCAGGTGGTCGCCGACGGCAGCGGGGCGGGCGCCGCGTCCGCCGAGGGGGCAGTCGCGGGCCTTGACGCAGTCCTTGGCGAAGGCCTGGAAGGCGGTGTCGAAGCCGGCGGTCTGGCCGAGGTTCATCTCCCGGGCGGAGAGCGAGGGGTCCATGGCCCCGTCGAGTACGAGGCGGCCGACGCGCTGCGGGTAGAGCCCCGCGTAGGTGGCACCGAGGAAGGTGCCGTAGGAGGCGCCGACGTAGTGGAGGCGGTCGTCGCCGAGGGCGGCGCGCAGTACGTCCATGTCGCGGGCCGATTCCACCGTCGACACATGCGGGAGGATCTTCGCCGACCGCTGCTGGCAGCCGCGGGCGAAGCGCTGGTAGGCGGTCTCCAGGGCCTGTCGCTCGCGGGCGTCGTCGGGGGTGGTGTCGGTCCGGGTGAAGGCGTCCATCTGCTTGCCGCTGAGACAGGTGACGGGCTCGCTGCGGGCCACGCCGCGCGGGTCGACGGCGACCATGTCGTAGCGGGCGCGGACGGCGGCGGGGTAGCCGACCGCCGCGTAGGACTGGAGGTAGTCGATGGCGGAGCCGCCGGGTCCGCCCGGGTTCACCAGGAGGGAGCCGAGGCGCTTGCCGTGGCCGGTGGCCTTCTTGCGGGCGATGGCCAGGTCGACGTCGCCCTCGGCGGGGTGGTCGTAGTCGAGCGGGGCCTTCATGGTGGCGCACTGGAAGCCGCCGGTACCGCACCCGTGCCACTTCAACTTCTGCCCGTAGTAAGGGGACAGGGCTTTGGGGGTCTCGGCGGGGAGGGCGGCCATTCCGGCCTGGGTGGTGGCGGCCGGGGCGGAGCAGGCGGAGGCGAAAAGTCCCGCTGCGGCGAGCAGGGCTGCGGCGAGGACCGGGCCGCGTCGGGGACTGGAACCCCGGCGTCCCGGGCGGGTCGAACGGCCGGGACGGGGGCTGCCACTGCGGCGAGGTGTGTCCATCGGACGACCCTAACGCTGCGGATTTCCGCCGTCGCGCAGCGTACACACGGAGAGGTGATCTCGAACGGGTGGATAACGGGGGGGATGTGAGGGCCGCGGCGGTCGGTGGTCAGCCGGTGCGGAGGGTGAGGGCCATGGCTTCCACGGCGAGGAGGGGGGCCACATTGCGGTCGAGGGCGTCCCGGCAGGCGGCGATGGCCTCTATGCGGCGCAGAGTGGACTCGGGGGCGGCGGACCGGGCGAGGCGTTCCAGGGTGTCCTGCTGGTCGGTGTTGGCCAGGGCGATCCGGGAGCCGAGCTGGAGGGCGAGGATGTCGCGGTAGAAGGCGGTGAGGTCGGTCAGCGCCAGGTCGAGGCTGTCGCGCTGGGTGCGGGTGCGGCGGCGCTTCTGCTTGTCCTCCAGCTCCTTCATCGCACCGGCCGTACCGCGCGGCAGCCGGCTGCCCTGGACGGCGCCGAGTGCGGCGCGCAGCTCCTCGGTCTCCCGGGCGTCGGTCTCCTCCGCGACCTGCTTGGCGTCCTCGGCGGCCGCGTCGATCAGCTCCTGCGCGGCACGCAGGCAGCCGCCGACCTCCTCGATCCGCAGCGGCATCCGGAGCACCGCGGCCCGGCGCTCGCGGGCGCGCTCGTCGGTGGCGAGGCGGCGGGCGCGGCCGATGTGGCCCTGGGTGGCGCGGGCGGCGGCCGCGGCGGTCTCCGGTGCGATGCCGTCGCGGCGGACCAGGACATCGGCGACGGCGTCCACCGGTGGGGTGCGGAGGCTGAGGTGGCGGCAGCGGGAGCGGATGGTGGGCAGCACATCCTCCACGGAGGGGGCGCAGAGCAGCCAGACGGTGCGCGGAGCGGGCTCTTCCACGGCTTTCAGCAGGACGTTCCCGGCGCCTTCGGTGAGGCGGTCGGCGTCTTCGAGGACGATGACCTGCCAGCGGCCGCCGGCCGGGGACAACTGGGCGCGGCGCACCAGCTCCCGGGTCTCCTTGACACCGATGGAGAGCAGGTCGGTACGGACGACCTCGACGTCGGCGTGGGTGCCGACGAGGGCCGTGTGGCAGCCGTCGCAGAAGCCGCAGCCGGGGGCGCCGCCGAGGGCCCGGTCCGGGCTGACGCACTGGAGGGCGGCGGCGAAGGCGCGGGCGGCGGTGGAGCGGCCGGAGCCGGGGGGGCCGGTGAACAGCCAGGCGTGCGTCATCTTGGACGCGCCGGGTGGCGGGGTGTCCTGGGCGGCGGCGGTAACCAGGGCGTCCGCGTCCGCCGCGGCGGCGGCGAGCTGCGCGCTGACCCGTTCCTGGCCGACGACGTCGTCCCATACCGGCATCCGCTGCCTCCGCTCCGGTCGATCGGGGATGCCGGACCGGGATCCGGCCTGGGCCCAGGCCGGGTCGCCCTGCATCTGCCCATGTGCTTGCTGTGCCCGTCCATTGTGGAGCACGGCACTGACAACGCGGTCCGGGGCGGGGAGCGAGGCCGCGTCGGTGCCCAAGTGCCGTACGGCGAGCGTGAGTCGGGCACCGAACCGGGAGCGCACCCACCTTGTGCCGGCAACGAACGCGGGACAGGCACCGGCCCCCGGGCCGTGCGAAGCGGTGCCTGTCCCGGCCGGGCTCGGGGCTCAACTCCTCCCGCGGCGGCGCTCGTTGTCGTGGGTGCCGAGGAGCTCGTCGGCGAGGGAGGGCAGATCATCCAGGGGGGTCTCCTCCGCCCAGTCGGGGCGGGGGCGGGAGGTGCGGGCGGCGTCCGGCTCGGCGGCCGGGTCGATCCGGGGCATCTCACGGGTGCTGTCGCTTCCGTCCGGCCCGTCCACCGGGGTGGCGGGCTCGTCGCGGAAGAAGCCGGGCGGAACCCGGTCCGCGGGGGCCTCGTTCCGGATCGGGGGCAGGACCGCCGTCTCCTCGGCGGCGGACGGGCGCTCGCCGCGGCCGGGCACGGGGGGCTGCGGCAGTACCGCGGTCTCCTCCGCCTCGGACACGCCCGATACGCCGGGCCTGCCGCCGGACCGTCCGGCCGATCCGTCGGACCCTGCCGACCCGTCCGTCACGGGCAGTCCGGATTCGGAGAGCCGGGGCAGTTGGGCGGTGTCCTCCGCGGAGGAGCCGTCCTCGCCGGAGGTGTCCGGGCGGAAGAACGGGGTGGGCTGGGTGATCTCGTTGTCCGCGGTGCCGGGGGTGTGGTGATCACCGGGGGTGCCCCGGGTCTCGGGCCGCTCGGCCGCGCGGGCGGCGGCCGCCCGCTCCGCCTCGGCCGCACGCTCCGCCTCGGCCGCCCGCTCGGCTTCGGCGGCGCGCTCCGCCTCCTCCGCGCGCTCGGCCTGCTCCGCGGCGGCGGCCCGGCGGGCCTTCTCCGCGCGCAGCAGTGCCTCCTCCGCCTTGCGCTGTTCCTCCCGGCGGCGGGCCTCGGCCTCCTCACGCTGCCGGGCCTGCTCCTCGCGGAGGACGCGCAGCCGCTCCGCCTCCGCGGCGCGGGCCTCCTCCTCGGCGAGCAGCCGGACGCGATCCTCCTCGGCACGGCGCCTGGCCTCCTCGGCGCGCTGCCTGGCCTCCTCGGCCTGCCGTTCCGCTTCGCGGCGCTGGGCCTCCTCCAACTCCCGCTGCTTGCGCTCCTCTTCCTCGGCGCGGAGCCGGGCCAGCTCCTCCTGGCGTTCGCGTTCGAGACGTTCCTCTTCGGCCTTGCGGGCGGCCTCTTCCTCGGCGCGGCGGCGGGCCTCCTCCTCGGCTGCCCTGCGCGCCTCCTCCTGGGCCCTGACCTCGGCTTCGGAGAGCGGCAGCAGGGTGTCGAGGCGGTGCCGGATGACGGTGCTGACGGCTTCGGGCTCCTGGCCGCCGTCCACCACCAGATACCGGCCGGGGTCGGCGGCGGCCAGGGTGAGGAAGCCGCTGCGGACCCGGTCGTGGAACTCGGCGGGCTCGGACTCCAGCCGGTCGGGCGCCTCGGTGAAGCGCTCCCGGACGGACTCCGGGGACACGTCGAGCAGCACGGTGAGATGCGGGACGAGGCCGCCGGTGGCCCAGCGGGAGATACGGGCGACCTCGGTCGGGGAGAGGTCGCGGCCGGCGCCCTGGTAGGCGACGGAGGAGTCGATGTAGCGGTCGGAGATGACGACGGCGCCGCGCTCCAGGGCGGGGCGTACCACGGTGTCGACGTGCTCGGCGCGGTCCGCCGCGTAGAGGAGGGCCTCGGAGCGGTGGGAGAGGCCGGCGGAGGAGACGTCCAGCAGGATGGAGCGCAGTCGCTTGCCGACGGGGGTGGCGCCGGGCTCGCGGGTGAGGACCACTTCGTGGCCCTTCTCGCGGATCCACTCGGCGAGGGCCTCGGCCTGGGTGGACTTGCCCGAGCCGTCGCCGCCTTCGAGGGCGATGAAGAAGCCGGTGGCGGACGGGGCCTGGTCCGGGTCGCCGCCGCGCATCGCGTCCCGCAGATCGTGCCGCAGGGGGACGCCGGAGCGGTCGTCGACCTTGGCGAGGAGGAGCGCGGCGACGGGCAGCAGCAGCGCACCCGCCAGCATCAGGGTGAAGGCGGCGCCGCCGTGGGCGAAGACGAAGGCGCCGCTCTCCAGCCGGTGCCGGCCGATGAAGGCGGCGAGCACCGGGGCCGCGACGGCGGAGAAGCCGACGGCGACCCGCACCACGGCGTGCAGATGGTCGGTGAGCCGGGAACGGCGGCCGTCCTCGGTCTCCTGGTCGAGCACGGTGTGCCCGGTGTTGGCGGCGATACCGGCGAAGACACCGGCGATCAGGGCGAGCAGTACGACCGTCGTGGTGTCGGGCACCAGTCCGGCGACGAGCAGGGCGATTCCGGTGACGGCGACCGCGTAGGACAGGAGCCGGCGGCGGGACAGGGACGGCAGGACGGCGGGGGCGCCGCGGACGCCGAGGGCGGTGCCGCCGGCGAGGCCGAGTACCAGCAGGCCGAAGGTGACGGGGCCGCCGCCGAGGTCGACCGCGTGCAGCACGGCGACGGCGACCGCGGCGGAGATAGCGGCGGCGACCGCGGCACAGCCGAGGACGATCAGCGGGACGGCGCCGGTGCGGCCCTTGTCGGTGCCGGTGGCGGTGCCGTTCTTGGGGCGGCGCAGGCCTTCGAGCGGAGAGCGGGCGCGCGGGGTGCGGCCGCCCGGAAACTCCAGCGCGCCGAGGATGGAGGCGGAGGCGGCGAACATCCCCGCCGCCACATAGGAGGCGAGGGCGGCCTGGTGCAGGTCGAACCATTCGATGCCGAAGGAGGCGATCAGTCGGCTGACCAGGGTGGCGGCGACGAGACCGGCGGCGGCCAGCGGCAGCGCGAGGAAGGAGGTGCGCAGGCTGAGGCGGCGCAGTGCGTCGAGGTGGTCGGGCAGCGGGCGGACGGCGGCGCCCTCGGGCGGGGGCGGCGGCAGCAACGCGGGGGCGCCGCTCGCCCGGCACACCGTCCAGAAGCGCTCGCCGACGCCGGTGACGAAGGCGGTGACCAGCAGGATGGGGAAGGCGTCGTCCGGTGTCCAGGTGATCCAGAGGGGGGCGACGATCAGGAGGGCGGCGCGCAGACCGTCCGTGACGAGCATCGTCCAGCGGCGGTCCAGGGGCCCGTCGGGTGCGGTGAGCGAGGCGATCGGGCCCAGCAGGACGGCGCCGAAGAGGAAGGTGGCGAGCAGGCGGGCGCCGAAGACGGCCGCCACGGCGAGGGCCACTCCGCGGTAGTCCCCGCCGAAGGCGTCCTTCGCGACGGCGGCCTGGAGGGTGAGCACCACCAGGACGAGCAGAGCCAGGATGTCGCCGACTCCGCTGGTCAACTGCGCGCTCCAGAGCCGCTTCAGCGGTGGTACACGCAGCAGCGCCCGGACGGCGCGCTCCCGGGAATCTGCTACCAGGGCGTCGTCGGATGCCGTGGAGACGACTGGTGGCTGCTCGGCTGGCGTCATCCGTCCAGCCTATCGGGAGCCACTGACACGGCGGGCGCCCTCCCCTCAGCTCGCCGAACAGGGTTCCGAAACAGCAGGCCGCGGCCGGTGCGCAGGACGGCGCCCCGCGGGCGGATGGCCTGCGGGGCGCGTCGGTGGTGTGCCGGGGCGGGCCCGACGGGTGGTCAGTCCTCGGCGGCGGGCGCGGTGGCGGACTTGGCGGCCGTCTTCTTCGCCGCGGTCTTCTTCGCGGTGGTGGTCTTCGTGGCGGTGGTCTTCTTCGCCGCGGTCTTCTTGGCCGTCGTCTTCTTGGCGGCGGTCTTCTTCGCGGGCGCCTTCTTGGCCGCCTTCTTCGCGGTCTTCTTGGCGGGGCCCTTGGCACGCTTCTCGGCGAGCAGTTCGTAGCCGCGCTCGGCGGTGATCTCCTCGACACTGTCCGCGGACCGCAGGGTGGCGTTGGTCTCGCCATCGGTCACATACGGGCCGAAGCGGCCGTCCTTGACGACGACGGGCTTGCCGCTGACCGGGTCCTCGCCCAGTTCCTTGAGCGGGGGCTTGGCGGCGGCCCGGCCGCGCTGCTTGGGCTGCGCGTAGATGGCGAGCGCCTCTTCGAGGGTGATGCCGAAGATCTGGTCCTCGCTCTGGAGCGAGCGCGAGTCCGTCCCCTTCTTGAGGTACGGGCCGTAGCGGCCGTTCTGCGCGGTGATCTCCACACCCTCGGCGTCGGTCCCGACGACACGGGGCAGCGACATCAGCTTCAGCGCGTCCGCCAGGGTGACGGTGTCCAGGGACATCGACTTGAAGAGCGAGGCGGTGCGCGGCTTGACCGCGTTCTTGCCGGTCTTGGGCGTGCCCTCGGGCAGCACCTCGGTGACATAGGGGCCGTAGCGGCCGTCCTTGGCGATGACGGGGCGGCCGGTGCCCGGGTCGGTGCCCAGCTCGAAGTCGCCGCTGGGCTTGGCGAGCAGCTCCTCGGCGTACTCGATGCTCAGCTCGTCGGGGGCGAGGTCCTCGGGGACGTCGGCGCGCTGGTGGCCGTCGGAGTCGCGTTCGCCGCGCTCGATGTAGGGGCCGTAGCGGCCGACGCGGAGCACGATGCCGTCGCCGACGGGGAAGGACGACACCTCGCGGGCGTCGATGGCGCCGAGGTCGGTGACGAGTTCCTTGAGACCGCCGAGGTGGTCGCCGTCGCCGTTGCCCGCTTCGGCGGCTCCGGCGCTGTCGCCCTCGCCGAAGTAGAAGCGCCGCAGCCACGGCACGGCCTGGGCCTCACCGCGGGCGATCCGGTCGAGGTCGTCCTCCATCCGGGCGGTGAAGTCGTAGTCGACCAGCCGGCCGAAGTGCTTCTCCAGCAGGTTGACCACGGCGAAGGACAGGAAGGAGGGGACGAGCGCGGTGCCCTTCTTGAAGACATAGCCGCGGTCGAGGATCGTCCCGATGATCGAGGCGTACGTCGAGGGGCGGCCGATCTCGCGCTCTTCGAGCTCCTTGACCAGGGAGGCCTCGGTGTAGCGGGCCGGGGGCTTGGTGGCGTGGCCGTCGACGGAGATCTCCTCGGCGGTCAGCGCGTCGCCCTCGGCGACCTGCGGCAGGCGCCGCTCGCGGTCGTCCAGCTCGGCGTTGGGGTCGTCGGCTCCTTCGACATAGGCCTTGAGGAAGCCGTGGAAGGTGATGGTCTTGCCGGAGGCGCTGAACTCGGCGTCGCGGCCGTCGCCCGCCCGGCCGCCGATCCTGACGGTGACCGAGTTGCCCGTGGCGTCCTTCATCTGGGAGGCGACGGTCCGCTTCCAGATGAGTTCGTAGAGCCTGAACTGGTCGCCGGTCAGGCCGGTTTCGGCGGGGGTGCGGAAGCGGTCGCCGGAGGGGCGGATCGCCTCGTGCGCCTCCTGCGCGTTCTTCACCTTGCCCGCGTAGGTGCGGGGCTTGTCGGGCAGGTAGCCGGCGCCGTAGAGCTGGGTGACCTGGGCGCGGGCGGCGGCCACGGCGGTGTCGCTGAGCGTCGTGGAGTCCGTACGCATATACGTGATGAAGCCGTTCTCGTACAGCTTCTGCGCGATCTGCATCGTGGACTTGGCGCCGTAGCCGAGCTTCCGGCTCGCCTCCTGCTGCAGCGTCGTCGTACGGAACGGGGCGTACGGCGAGCGGCGGTAGGGCTTGGACTCGACGGAGCGGACCGCGAAGTCGGTCTGCTCCAGGGCGGCGGCGAGGGTGCGCGCGGCGGCCTCGTCCAGGTGCAGGGCGTCGGACTTGAGCTGCCCGCGGGCGTCGAAGTCCCGGCCCTGGGCGACCCGCTTGCCGTCGACCGTGCTCAGCCGGGCCGTCAGCACGGACGGGTCCGAAGTGTCACCGGGGCGACCGGTGCCGAAGGTGCCGGTGAGGTCCCAGTACTCGGCGGAGCGGAAGGCGATGCGCTCGCGCTCCCGCTCGACGACGAGGCGGGTGGCCACGGACTGTACGCGGCCCGCCGACAGCCGCGGCATGACCTTCTTCCACAGCACCGGCGAGACCTCGTAGCCGTAGAGGCGGTCGAGGATGCGGCGGGTCTCCTGGGCGTCGACCAGCTTCTTGTTCAGCTCGCGCGGGTGGGCGACGGCGTCCCGGATGGCGTCCTTGGTGATCTCGTGGAAGACCATCCGGTGGACGGGGATCTTCGGCTTGAGGACTTCCTGGAGGTGCCAGGCGATGGCCTCGCCCTCGCGGTCCTCATCGGTGGCGAGGAAGAGCTCGTCGGAATCCCGCAGCAGGTCCTTGAGCTTTTTGACCTGGGCCTTCTTGTCCGCGTTGACGACATAGACGGGCTGGAAGTCATGGTCGACGTCGACGCCGAGGCGGCGCACCTCGCCGGTGTACTTCTCGGGGACCTCCGCGGCGCCGCTGGGAAGATCTCGGATGTGCCCGACGCTCGCCTCGACGGTGTAGCCCGGGCCGAGGTAACCCTTGATCGTCTTCGCCTTGGCAGGCGACTCCACGATGACGAGTCGGCGGCCGCCCTGCGCGGTCTCGCTGGTCGGGGACAACTTCGCTCTTCTCTCCGGTGGACGCTCGGTGGACATCTGCTGACGCTGCGGAGTGTGACGGTACATCCCGCCCCCGTGTCAAACGGGAAAAGTGCGCAACGGCCACTCGAACGGTAACCCGAGTCCCGCGGTTCCTGCCGCCCGGAGTCGGGACCTGCCCTCTTCCAGCGAACGGAGAGTAAGCGGAAGCCCTCCTCTTAGTTGCCCGGTACCACTCGGTCCGGTGAGCGGGACCGCCCTCGGAGCCCAGGTCAGCTCAGGGTGAGGCACCAGCAGCCCGGCAGAAGTGCGACCACCCCGCCGAGCACCGCCAAGGCGGCCGATGCGACCGGGTTCACACCTTGTGCGACGGGTGCGCCGTGCCGCAGCCTTTCGGCCCCGACCCGGGGGCCGATGCGCGGTGAACGGAGGCCGTCCGCCGCACGGCTACCCCTCGGCGACCGGCTCCAGGAAGCCCTGCTCGACCAGCAGCCGGATCTGGGCGGGGGTGCGGTCCCGGAGCAACACCGGGTCCTCGCCGACGAGTTGGGCGATGGCGTCCAGGATGGTGCCGGCGGTGAGGGTGCCGTCGCAGACTCCGGCGAAACCGGCGCCGACGGTGTCCACCCGGGTGGCGCGCCGCATCCCGCGGTTCTGGCGCAGCACCACATGCTCCGGGTCCTCCGCGCCGGGCAGCCCGACCTGCTCCTGCACCACCTCGGGGGCGAGCTTGAACCGCCCGGCCAGCAGCGCCGCGTCGTCGTGCGCCCGCAGATACGCCACCCGCTCGAAGTGCCGCCGCACGGTCTCGCCGAGGGGCTGCTCCACCGGGTGCGGCCACTCCTCCACCACGATCGAGGGCCGCTCGGCGCCGGTCCTGCGCAGCGTGATCCAGCCAAACCCGACGGCCCTGGTGCCGCGGCGCTCGAACTCGTCGAGCCAGGCGTCGTAGCGGGCCGCGTATCCGGCCGGGTCGCCCTGGTGGTCACCGGCGTCCCGCAGCCACAGCTCGGCGTACTGGTTGATGTCCTGGACCTCGCGCTGGACGATCCAGGCGTCGCAGCCGCGCGGCACCCAGGAGCGGAGGCGGTCCGTCCACTCCTCTCCTTCCAGGTGCTGCCAGTTGGCGAGAAACTGCGCGTACCCGCCCTCGCTGAGCCGTGCCCCCGCCTGCTGGACGAGGGTGCGGCACAGGTCGTCGCCGCCCATCCCGCCGTCCCGGTAGGTGAGGCGGGCGCCCGGGGAGATGACGAACGGCGGGTTGGACACGATCAGGTCGTACCGGGTGTCGCCGACCGGTTCGAAGAGAGAGCCCTGGAGCAGCTCGGCCTCGGGCGCGCCGGACAGGGCGAGGGTGAGCCGAGTGCAGTGCAGGGCACGGGGGTTGAGGTCGGTGGCGGTGACCCGGGTGGCGTGCTGGGCGAGGTGCAGCGCCTGGATGCCGGAGCCGGTACCGAGATCGAGGGCGGCGGCCGCCGGGGTGCGTACGGTCAGTCCGGCGAGCGTGGTGGAGGCGCCGCCGACGCCGAGCACCACATCGGTCTCGGCCTCCCCTCCACGGCCCCCGGCACCGGCCGCGCCGCCGACGGCGCAGCCCAGGTCGGAGACGATGAACCAGTCCTCGCCCGCGGGGCCGCCGTAGGGGCGGATGTCGACGGCGGCGGTCACCTCGTCGCCGCCGGCCTCGGCCAGCCAGCCGCTGTCCAGGCACTCCTCCACGGGCAGCACGGCGGCGGCGCGGGCGCCGGGCACCGGCTGCTGCAACAGGAAGAGCCGGACCAGGGTCTCCAGCGGGGTGTCGCCGCGGGTGGCCCGCAGCGCGGGGACGGTCTCGCTGCGGGCCAGGGCCGCGTAGGCGGGGGCGCCGAGCAGGTCCAGCAGGCCGTCGGCGGTGAAGGCGGCTTTCAGCAGGCCGCCGCGGAGGCGGGCGGCGACGTCGGGGCGGTCGGCGGCGGGCAGTTCGGTACTCACCCCGCCATTGTGATCCCTCGCCACCCGCCCCGCGTCCGGGGCTCCGGAAGCGGGACGGGGGGGGTGGGACGGGGGCGGGGCCGGGCGGCCGGGGTGGCGCGGTGGGTCAGCTCGCGGGGGCGGAGGGGGCCGCGCCGGCGCTCTTGCAGCTCTCCTGCTTCTGCATGGCCTTGCCGACGTCGCCCTGCTCCAGGTTCTTGAGGGCGTTGTTGCCGCTCCTGCCCAGCTTGTCGAGCTGGGTGGCGACGTCCTTCAGGCCGTCGGCGAACTTCGACTGGTCCTTGGTGTCGATCTTGTCCACCTGCTTGCGCAGGTCCGCGTAGGACGAGGAGATGCTCTTCAGCTCCTTCACCGCGTCCTGCTGCTTCTTCTCGCCCTTGTCGACCGGCGGGGCGCCCGCCTTGTCGACCGAACTGGCGATGGCGGCGTACGCGTCGGACATGTCCTGGAAGGCCTTGGAGTCCGTCGCCTGGACGTCCTCGGGCTTGCTGTTGTCGGAGGTCTCCTTCTGGATCGCCGCGTTGGCCGCACCGATCTTCTTCGCCTGCGGCTGCACGGAGTCGCACACCGTCTTGGCCCAGGCGTCCAGCTTCTCGTTCTTGTCGTCCGCGCACCCCGACAGCGCAAGTACCAGTACCGCACCGCCGGACAGTGCGGCAGCTAGCTTCTTGTTCACCGGATCGGTCCCTTCCATGGCTCTCGGCCCCGGAACATACACGGCATCCGGACGACACCCGCACACACAAAGTCCGTTATGCAAGCAATTAAGGGTGTTTGCACCAGGCGAGAGAAGGGTCACGGTCGAAGATCCCCTGGTGCGGAACCGCGGCCATGCGACCAGGTACTGGGCCCTCCGCACGACAGCGCGGGCGGGCGGCGCCCAAGTGGCGCCACCCGCCCGCGGATTGACAACCCGTCCGGTGAACTCCCGTACCGGACGCGGGAATACGTCCGGACGCCGGGAGCCGCCGCGGACGCGGGGATGTGCGGCGGACGCGGACTAGGACGGAACCGTCGCGTCCGCGGAGTCGCTGCTCACCTGGTCCCCTTTGCCCGCCCCCTTCCCGGCTCCTTTGGCGCCGCCGCCGGTGCCGCCCTCGGTGTCCTCGTCGTCGCCCACCACGATCCCGCGGCGCTTCGACGTGTACACCGCGCCGATGATCACCGCGAGGGCGAGCACCGCGACCACCACCCGCACTCCGACGCTGGCGTTGCCGCCGTAGCTGAACTTGATGACGGCGGGCGCGATGAGCAGGGCGACCAGGTTCATCACCTTCAGCAGCGGGTTGATCGCGGGGCCCGCGGTGTCCTTGAAGGGGTCGCCGACGGTGTCGCCGATGACGGTGGCCTCGTGCGCCTCACTGCCCTTTCCGCCGTGGTGGCCGTCCTCCACGAGCTTCTTCGCGTTGTCCCAGGCGCCGCCCGAGTTGGCGAGGAAGACCGCCATCAGCGTGCCGGTCCCGATGGCGCCGGCCAGATAGGCGCCGAGTGCGCCGACGCCCAGCGTGAAGCCGATGGCGATCGGCGCCATCACCGCGAGCAGACCCGGTGTGGCCAGCTCCCGCAGCGCGTCCTTGGTGCAGATGTCCACGACCCGCCCGTACTCCGGGGTCTCCGTGTAGTCCATGATCCCCGGCTTCTCGCGGAACTGGCGCCGCACCTCGTACACCACGGCGCCCGCGGACCGGGAGACGGCGTTGATGGCCAGCCCGGAGAAGAGGAAGACGACGGCGGCACCCGCGACCAGGCCCACCAGGTTGTTGGGCTGGGAGATGTCCATGACCAGATTCATCGGACCGCCCTGGCCGACCGTCTCCCCTACGTCATGGGCGGCGCTGGTGATCGCGTCCCGGTACGAGCCGAAGAGGGCCGAGGCGGCGAGCACCGCGGTGGCGATGGCGATGCCCTTGGTGATGGCCTTGGTGGTGTTGCCCACCGCGTCCAGGTCGGTGAGGACCTGGGCGCCGGCGCCCTCCACATCACCGGACATCTCGGCGATGCCCTGCGCGTTGTCGGAGACCGGACCGAAGGTGTCCATGGCGACGATCACACCGACCGTGGTGAGCAGACCGGTACCGGCCAGCGCCACCGCGAACAGCGCCAGCATGATCGAGGTACCGCCCAGCAGGAACGCGCCGTACACACCGAGGCCGATCAACAGCGCGGTGTAGACGGCGGATTCGAGGCCGAGAGAGATACCGGAGAGGATCACGGTCGCCGGTCCGGTGAGCGAGGTCCGGCCGACGTCGCGCACCGGGCGCCGGGTGGTCTCCGTGAAGTACCCGGTCAACTGCTGGATCAGCGCGGCCAGCACGATGCCGATGGCCACCGCGACCAGCGCGAGCACCCGCGGATCACCGCTCTTGCCCTGGATCGCCGCATCGGTGACGCCGTTCAACTCGGCGTAGGTGGACGGCAGATAGGTGAAGACGGCGACCGCCACCAGGACCAGGGAGATGACCGCGGAGATGAAGAAGCCGCGGTTGATGGCCGACATACCGCTGCGGTCGGCCCGCCGGGGCGCCACCGCGAAGATGCCGATCATGGCGGTGACCACACCGATCGCGGGCACCAGCAGCGGGAAGGCGAGACCCGCGTCACCGAAGGCGACCTTGCCCAGGATGAGCGCGGCGACCAGCGTCACCGCGTAGGACTCGAAGAGGTCGGCGGCCATACCGGCGCAGTCGCCGACGTTGTCGCCCACGTTGTCCGCGATGGTGGCGGCGTTGCGCGGGTCGTCCTCCGGGATGCCCTGCTCGACCTTGCCGACCAGGTCCGCGCCGACGTCGGCGGCCTTGGTGAAGATGCCGCCGCCGACCCGCATGAACATGGCGATCAGCGCGGCGCCCAGGCCGAAGCCCTCCAGCACCTTCGGCGCGTCCGCCGCGTATACGAGGACCACGCAGGAGGCACCCAGCAGGCCGAGTCCCACGGTGAACATCCCGACCACACCGCCGGTACGGAATGCGATCTTCATGGCTTTGTGGGAAACGGTGGTGAGATCCTTTTCCGGTTCTCCCGGCGCCGGAGTCGCCTCGCGTGCGGCGGCGGCGACGCGCACATTACTGCGGACCGCGAGCCACATGCCGATATAACCGGTGGCCGCGGAGAACCCGGCACCGATCAAGAAGAAGAGAGATCTTCCGGCGCGCTGATTCCAACTGTCCGCGGGAAGCAACATGAGCAGGAAGAACACCACGACGGCGAAAACGCCCAGGGTGCGCAACTGCCGGGCCAGATAGGCTTTCGCGCCTTCCTGGACCGCCGCCGCGATCTTCTTCATACTCTCGGTGCCCTCGTCCGCCGCGAGCACCTGGCGCACCAGAACGCCCGCCACCGCAAGGGCTGCGAGCGCGACCACCGCGATGACGACGACGATGATCCTATTGCTGTCGGTGAGTACCGCGGCTGCGAGGGTTGTGGGCTGATCGAACTGCTGAGGGGAAGAAAGCCCCGCCATTCGTCCTCCTTGACGCTTGGGCTGAGCTCAAGATGTGGACGGATTGTAGGGAGCGGCAGCCGATCAAAACAGTGGGCCCCGATCGGAATTGGCCCGCATTGACCCGCCGTTGCTCCTCAGCAAATGATCGCGCTCTTGGACGATCACCGAAAGAGGTAATGGCCCAAAAGCATTGACGCCGGGGAAATGATCCGGATCATCTGCACAGTGCCCGAAGCGATTAGGCCGAACGGGGAACGGCGACCGGAGGGCGATCGCAGGTCGGCGAGGGACGCGCGGCGGCGGAGTGGCCGAAAACAGAAAGGCCCCGCCTCGGAGGGCGGGGCTCGGGAAGTCGGCGGCGACGGCCGCGGGGGGAGCGGTGTGGGCGGGGGCCGGTCCGGACCCGCCCGGGGCGCGGTCAGTCGAGGACGGGCTCGGGCGCGGTGGGCCAACTCATCCTGATCCGGCCGCCGTTCTCGTCCGCCCGGACCTCGACATCGTCGACCAGACCGCTGATCACGGCGAGGCCCATCTCGTCCTCGCTCTCCGCGTCCTCGTCGGCTCCGGGAGCGGGCTCCCCGCCGGTGGCGACCGCGTGCGGCGCCTCGTCACCGACCTCGATGGAGAACTGCTTCTCCTCCTCGATCAGCAGCACCTGCACCGGCGCGGCCACCCCGTTGCTCTGGTGGAGCCCCACCGCGCGGGAGCACGCCTCGCCCACGGCGAGCCGCACCTCGTCGAGCACCGCCTCGTCCACGCCGGCCCGGCGCGCCACGGCGGCCGCCACCAGGCGGGCCGTCCTGACATGCTCGGGCTGCGCACTGAAGCGGAGCTCGACGGTGGCCATGCATCCCCCTCTACATACGGGCGTGCTGTCGGGGGCCGGGCCTCGGCCCGGCCCCCGTGTGCTCTGACGGTCCGGGCCGCGGGGCCCGGGGCTGCGGTCAGTCGGTGGCGGCGACCGCTTCGTCCACAGACGTGTGGATGGGGAACACCTTGGTCAGGCCGGTGATACGGAAGATCTTGAGAATGCGCTCCTGGTTGCAGACCAGCCGGAGCGAGCCCTCATGGGCACGCACCCGCTTGAGCCCGCCCACCAGCACGCCGAGCCCGGTGGAGTCGAGGAAGTCGACTCCCTCCATGTCGACGACAAGATGGAAGCTGCCGTCGTTCACCAGCTCGACCAACTGCTCGCGCAGCTTGGGCGCGGTATACACATCAATTTCGCCACCGACCTCGACGACCGTACGATCGCCGACGGTACGAGTCGACAGGGACAGGTCCACGGATCCTCCAGCACCTTGCTATCGAGCGGTCGCGCCCCTTGGGGACACCTCGGCTTGAACCCCGGGACGGATCGCCAGCCGCGTTGGCATTCAATCACTTACCGGCAGTCGCGCACGACGCCTTGGGACCATTGTCCGTCACTCCGGTGACACACTCGGTGCCGATGGCCAAGAATCATCGTCCCGATCGTTCCCCGGCGGGCACCGCAGCTCGTCCCTCCCCGCAGTCGGTCCTGGACCGGCTCGCCCCGGGGCAGGGCCGGGCTACGCGCATCACCCATACGGAGCACATGCCCCCACGTGAGGGGCGCTATGCCGTGTGGCCCGACCGTATCCGACCAGAGATCATCGCGGCCGTCCAGACCGCCGGGATCGCACATCCGTGGGAACACCAGGCGCGAGCCGCCGAGCACGCCCTGGACGGCGACTCGGTGGTGGTCGCCACGGGCACCGCGTCCGGCAAATCGCTCGCCTATCTGGTGCCGGTGCTGAGCACCCTCCTCGACGGCTCCGAGGCACCGAACGGCCGCGGCGCCACCGCGCTGTACCTCGCCCCCACCAAGGCCCTCGCCGCCGACCAGCGCCGTGCGGTCAAGGACCTGGCGGCCCCCCTCGGCACCGCCGTACGGCCCGCCGTCTACGACGGGGACACCCCCGTCGAGGAACGCGAATGGGTACGCCAGTACGCCAACCTCGTACTGACCAACCCCGACATGCTGCACCGCGGAATACTCCCCTCCCACCCCCGCTGGTCGTCCTTTCTGCGTGCGCTGCGCTTCGTGGTCGTCGACGAGTGCCACACCTACCGCGGGGTCTTCGGCTCGCATGTCGCACAGGTGCTGCGCCGGCTGCGCCGCCTCTGCGCCCGCTACGGCTCCGACCCGGTCTTCCTGCTGGCCTCCGCCACCGCCGCCGACCCCGCGCAGTCGGCCGGCCGGCTCACCGGGCTGCCCGTGGTGGAGGTCGCCGACGACGCCTCACCGCGCGGCGAACTCGTCTTCGCCCTGTGGGAGCCGCCCCTGACCGAACTGCACGGCGAGAGGGGCGCCCCCGTACGCCGCACCGCCATCGCGGAGACCGCCGATCTGCTGACCGACCTGGTGGTGCAGGGCCGCCGCAGCATCGCCTTCGTCCGCTCCCGGCGGGGCGCCGAACTCGTCTCGGTGATCGCCAAGGAGCGGCTCGCGGACGTCGACCGCTCCCTGCCGCAGCGGGTCGCCGCCTACCGTGGCGGCTACCTCCCGGAGGAACGCCGTGCCCTGGAACGCGCCCTGCACACCGGCGAGTTGCTCGGTCTCGCCGCCACGTCCGCCCTGGAACTCGGTGTCGACGTGGCCGGGCTCGACTCGGTCGTCATCGCCGGCTACCCGGGCACCCGGGCCTCCCTGTGGCAGCAGGCCGGGCGCGCGGGACGGGCCGGACAGGGCGCCCTGGCGGTACTGGTCGCCCGCGACGACCCGCTGGACACCTATCTCGTCCACCACCCCGAGGCCCTCTTCGACCAGCCAGTGGAGAGCACCGTCCTCGACCCGGACAACCCGTACGTCCTGGCGCCCCACCTGTGCGCCGCGGCCGCCGAACTCCCGCTCACCGAAGCCGACTTGGCACTCTTCGGACCTGCCGCCGCCGGGCTGCTGCCGCAACTGGAGGCGGCCCGGCTGCTGCGCCGCCGCACCCGCGCCTGGCACTGGACGCGCCGCGAACGGGCCGCCGACCTCACCGATATCCGCGGTTCCGGCGGCCGTCCCGTGCAGGTGGTGGAGGCCGGTACCGGCCGCCTCCTCGGCACCGTGGACGCCGCAGCCGCGCACACCACCGTCCACGAGGGCGCCGTCCACCTGCACCAGGGCCGCACCTATCTCGTCCGGCACCTGGACCTCGGCGAAGCCGCGTCGGAGGACGGGTCCGGGCAGGACGGGGCGGCGGACGGCGCCGGGGCGGGCGGAGGCCCGTCCGGCGGGTCCGGGAACCCGGTGGCGCTGGTGGAGGAAGCCACCCCGCCGTACTCGACCGTCGCCCGCGACACCACCTCCATCTCCGTACTGGACACCGATATCGAGGTGCCCTGGGGCGAGGGCCGCCTCTGCTACGGGTCGGTCGAGGTGACCAACCAGGTCGTCTCCTTCCTCCGCCGCCGCCTCATCACCGGCGAGGTGCTGGGCGAGACCAAACTCGACCTGCCGCCCCGCACCCTGCGCACCCGGGCCGTCTGGTGGACCGTCACCGAGGACCAGTTGGACGCCGCCCGGATCGGCCCCGAGCAGTTGGGCGGCGCCCTGCACGCCGCGGAGCACGCCGCCATCGGCATGTTGCCGCTCTTCGCCACCTGCGACCGCTGGGACATCGGCGGCGTCTCCATCCCCCTGCACCCGGACACCCTGCTCCCGACCGTCTTCGTGTACGACGGCCACCCGGGGGGCGCCGGATTCGCCGAGCGTGCCTTCCACACGGCGCGGACCTGGCTCGCGGCGACCCGGGAGGCCATCGCGTCCTGCGAGTGCGAAGCCGGCTGCCCGTCCTGTATCCAGTCCCCCAAGTGCGGCAACGGCAACGACCCCCTGCACAAACGGGGCGCGGTACGCCTGCTCACCACCCTTCTCCGCGGAGCCCCGACTCCTCCGGAGGCGAAGGAGGGGACGGGCCGCTCCTCGGGGGTGGGTGCGGAGGCGGGCGGGGCGGTGTCTGGTCGGTCGGCGTCGGCTCCGTCGGGGGACTCGGGAGAGACGGGAGTGGTTCCGGAGCCCCGGCCCGGGATCTGACCTCGGAGGTCAGCGGCCCGCGTCCAGCCGCGGCGACCACGTCGGACTCCCGGCCGCTCAACCGGCATCGCACGACGCGGGTGCCCTGCGCGGCGGCCACCGTACGGGCGCGGTCGCAGGCCGGGCCGGGGCCCTCCTGCCAGTGCCCGGCGGCGGCCAGCGCGGCCAGGTCGGCGGCGCCACCCGCCCGGTGCCGGAGGACCACGGCCTGTGCCATCGCCAGCAGCACACCGAAAACGAGGCAGAGGACCGCGACCCCCACCACGGTGACCACCGTCGCCGACCCCCGCTCACCACACCGCCCCGCCCACCTCATGTCCCCTCCCCCGGCGGCCTGTTGAGGTCATACGGGCTGGGGCGGGGTCCGGTACCCGGGACTCCGGACACCGTCTCCTCCGCGAGGGCGACCGCCTCCTGACGCAGCCGCAGCGCGAAGCCGGGCCCCGGAGCAGGTGCCTCCACCCGTACCCGAACCAAGTCGCCAGCCCGTCGTACGGTGACCTGCGCACCCGGTGGGGCGGCCTGGCGGGCGGCGGCCACGGCGACCCCCTCCGGGTCCTGCCGCGCCGCGGACCTGGCCCCGGCGCGGGCCGCGTCCACACACTGCACCTGCGCGGCCGCGGCCAGCAGCATCCACACCAGACCCATCGTGAACAGCACCAGAACCGGCAGCACGACCGCCGCCTCCGCCGTGGCAAACCCGGCATCACACCGCCCCGGCCTCCCCACCCGTACGCACATGGGGAGCCGCCATCGGCCGCCCCGGTTCCCGGCGGTGGGCCGAGCAACAGCCCTTTCAGAAGTGGACATCGAGGGCCTTCTCCACGATGCCCTGGAGGAGTTGCCGTACCTGGGCGCTGGTCAGCACCTTGTAGAGCAGCCCGGCGAATCCGACCGCGGCGATCAGACCCATCGCGTACTCCGAGGTCACCATGCCCGCGTCACCCCTGGACCGACCCGGGGGCCTCGCCGGCCTGGGTCGCCTCCAGGTCCGCGCCTCCGCCGGGCCGGACGCCGCTACCACTGCCGCCGCCTCGGCCGCCCCGGCCCTCGCCACCTCCAACGCGATCTTGTCCCGCAGCCATTTACTCGGCGTACGTTCCCGGGCCGGCGCTTTCGCCGCCCTCATCACCGGGACCGTCGACGCACGGGGCCTCGCCACGACACCCGTACCGGGCCTGACGTCACCCCGCCCACGACCGGGCGCCGTGGTCTCCCGACGCCTCACACCGGTCCCCGATCCACACTTCCCATCGGTCTCCGTACCGTCCCTCACGTCGGTCTTCGTCTGGGTCTTGGTCTCGGTCTTCGCCTGAGTCTTCGTCGCGTCGCTCATGTCGTTCTCCGTTCCGAATGTGCGCCTGTGCGCGCTTGGTTGGGTACGGGGACGGGGGGCCGTCCCTGTCGCTCGCCCCGGCTTCTCGTCGTCTCTGCGTTTCCTGGGAAAGGGGTCAGGGGCTGCCTCCGCCGAGGAGTCGGCCGGCGAGGCCGATCACCACCGGGAGCACTCCGATGGCGAGGAAGGCCGGGAGGAAGCAGATGCCGACGGGCACCGTGATCAGCACCCCGGCCCGCCGGGCGCGGGCGGTCGCGGCGCGCCCCCAGGACTCCCGGGCGGCCGTGGCGATCCGGGCCACCGGAGCTGCGGCCGGAGCACCGGAATCACCGGCTCGCGCCAGCAGCCGGGCGAGTGGCTCGGCCCCGGGAAGGGCGGCCAAGTCCCGCCAGGCTTCAGCCGGTTCGCCGCCGAGCCGCACCTCGGCGGCGCCGCGTGCCAGCCGTTCACCCACCGGCCCGCCGAGCGACTCCCCTACCGCTCTGCTCGCCGCCACCGGATCGGCGCCGGCCGCGATGCAGGCGGCCAGGAGGTCGGCGGCGAGCGGGAGTTCGCGTGCCGCGCGCACCAAGTCGCAAGCGTCGGCCGGTACTTGGCGGGGACGCAGGCGCCGGACCAGCTCGCCGGCGAGCACCCCCACCACCAGCCCCGGCACCCCTCCCACCGCCAGAAATCCGGCGCAGGCAGCCCCCGCCACGGTCAGCCACCGCCGCAGCCGTTCCCGCCCGACAGGGCCGCGCAACGCACCCGGAACCTCGGGCCGCGATGGTGGCGGGACGGTGCCGAGGACCGCGGTGAGCCGGGCGCCGTGCCTGCGCCGGTACCGCCAGCCCCCGAAGGCACAGGCGAGCCACAACACCGCGGCCGCCGCACACCCCGCCGTCCCCAGCCTGTGGACAATCTCCCCGGTCATCCCGTCTCCCCCTTCCGTACGATGCGCAGCGCCCACCAGAGGCCGAGCGCTTCGAGCGCGCCGCCCACCGCCAGGCAGCCCAGACCGGCGGCGCTGTGCAGCAGGACCCGCAGCGGGTCGGCGCCAAGGGCGGAGCCCAGGGCGAGACCGAGGACGGGCAGCGCGGCCAGCAGCAGCGCGGTGGACCGGGCTCCCGCCAACTGGGCCCGCAGCTCTGCCCGTTGATCGCGTTCCGCCCGCAGGGCCGCCTCCAGCCGGTCCAGGCCGGCGGCGAGACCGGCGCCCCGGTCGACCGCGACCCGCCAGCAGGCACCGATCCCCGCCAGTCCCTCCGCGCCCGGCTCACCGGCGGCCCGCCCCAGCACGGCCGGTACATCACCGCCGAACCGGGCGGCGGCGAGCACCTCGGCCCGCGCTCCGGCGAGCCCGTCCGCCCGCTCACGTCCCGCGGCGAGCAGTGCCTGCCCCGGCTGCCGCCCGGCCCGCACCTCCCCGGCGAGCACCCCGCACAGGCCGATCACCGCCTCCGTACGCCGATCCTGTGCACGGCGGGCGGCACCGGCCCTGGCCGTCCGCCGTACCAGGGGCCAGCCCGCGGCGCCGAGCAGCAGCGGCAGTGGCGAACCACCGAGGACAGCGACAGCGGCCCCCACCAGCACACAGCCCACCTCCGGCCGAACTGCCCGCCGCAGCAACCGAGTTACGCGGCCCCGCAGCATGGACGGCGCCGGCTGCCACTCGGGCACTGCGGAGCCCCAGAGGCGAACCGGTCGACTCCCCACCGCTTCGGGGTGGCTCGCCGCCGGCGCCAGGAGGTGTCGGGCGCGGCCCAGGGTCCGGTGCCGCGCGCCCGCCGGGCGTACCGCGAGGGCGAGGCAGGCCAGGGCGGCCGCCAGGAGCAGCGCGTTCATACGGCACCGCCTTTGGCCAGGAGGGTGGCGAGGCGGGGCCAGCCCGTCTCGCAGGCGAAGGCGCCGGGCTCCCAGCGAAGTGCGGGCACGGCGACCACCAGACCTGCCGCGTCCCGCTCCAGCACATGCACCTCCGCGATACGCCGCCGCCCGTCCCGGTCGCGTACCAGGTGGAGTACGACCGAGAGGGCCGCGGCGAGTTGGCTGTGCAGGGCTGCTCGGTCCAGGCCCGCCGCGGTGCCCAGGGCTTCCAGGCGGGCGGGGACGTCCGCGGCGGCGTTGGCATGGACAGTGCCGGCGCCTTCGTGGCCGGTGTTGAGCGCGGCCAGCAGGTGGACCACCTCGGGGCCGCGGACCTCACCGACCACCAGCCGGTCCGGGCGCATCCGCAACGCCTGCCGTACCAGGTCCTCCAGGGTGACCTGGCCGGCGCCCTCCTGGTTGGCCGGGCGGGTCTCCAGGCGCACCACATGCGGGTGGTCGGGGCGCAGTTCGGCGGAGTCCTCGGCGAGGACGATGCGTTCGTTCGGCCGGGTGAGCCCGAGCAGGGCGCTGAGCAGGGTGGTCTTCCCGGTGCCGGTGCCGCCGCTGATGAGGAAGGACAGGTTGGCGCCGAGCAGGGCGCGCAGGATGCGGTCGCCGCCGGGTGGCACGGTGCCCGCGGTGACCAGCTCATCGAGGGTGAACGCACGGGGCCGTACGACGCGCAGTGCGAGGCAGGTGGAGCCGACGGCCACCGGTGACAGCACGGCGTGGAGTCGGGTTCCGTCAGGTAGGCGGGCGTCCACCCAGGGGCGGGCGTCGTCGAGGCGCCGGCCCGCGATATTGGCCAGGCGCTGGGCGAGGCGGCGTACCGCGCGGGCGTCGGGGAAGGTGACGCCGGTGAGTTCGAGTCCGGCGCCCCGGTCGACCCACACCCGGTCCGGCGCGGAGACCAGGACATCGGTGACGGTCGGATCGGCGAGGAGGGGCTCCAGCGGTCCGGTGCCGACCAGTTCGGAGCGGAGCCGGGCCGCGGTGGCGAGCACCTCCGCGTCGCCCAGGACGCGGCCCTGGGCGCGCAGGGCCTCGGCGACGCGGGCCGGGGTCGGCTCGGCTCCCCGCTCGGCGAGCCAGCGCCGCACCCCGTCCAGCAGGCCCGTCTCGGGCGGCGTGCTCATCGGGTGGCCGGTGCTCATCGGGTGACTGGTGTTCATCGGGGGTCTCCGTCGGCGGGCAGGCGGTCCCAGAGGGTGCCGCAGAAGCGGGCCAGGGGGCTCTTGGGTTCGCCGCCGGGCGGCGGGCCGTTCTCCGGGGCGGCGGCGAGACCGGGATCGGTCGGCACCTCACCGACCGGTGGCAGTGACAGCAGCCGTGCCACGTCGGCGGCGGGCAACTCGGGGCGGGCGCCCCGCCCGTGCGGGGCGGCGACCACCACTCGTAGATCGCGCAGAAGTAGTCCGGCGGCGGAGGCGACCTGCCGGGCGGCGGCCGCGGCGCGCAGCCGAGCGGGGACCACCACCAGTCCGAGGTCAATCTGGGTGAGTGCCTCGGCGGTGCCCTCGTCCATGCTGCGCGGCAGATCGAGTACGACGGCTCCGCCGCCGCGGCGGGCCGCGGACAGGACGGCACGCATCGCCTCGGGTGCGACGGTGAGGCGCTCGCCGCGATGCCAACTGAGCAGCCGCAGCGAGTGCATTCGGGGCAGCGACTCCTCCAGGGCTCCGCTGGCGACCCGGCCGCGGGCGCCCGCGAGATCGGGCCAGCGCAGGCCCCGGACGCTCTCCCCGCCGAGCAGCACATCGAGCCCGCCACCGAGTGGATCGGCGTCGACCAGGAGGGTGCGGCGGCCGGAGCGGGCGGCGGTGACCGCGAGCGCGCAAGCCAGAGTGGACGCACCGGCACCACCGCAGCCGCCGAGGACACCGATGGTGAACGCGGGCCGCCCGGCTCCCTCCGCGACGTCGGCGATACGGTCCACCAGCCACTGCTCGCCGTCGGGCAGCACCAGGACATGCTCGGCACCGATCTCCACGGCCCGCCGCCACACGGCATGGTCGTCGGGATCCCGGCCGGCCAGGACCACCCCGCGGCGCCGCGGCGCACCCCGCAGTCTGGGTGCCGCGTCGGTGCCGACGATGACGAGCGGGGCGGACTCCCAGCCGCCGCGCCGCGCGGGCACCCCGTGGTGGACCTCGGGGCGGGCCCCGGCCGCGGCGCAGAGCCGCAGCAGGTCGTCCAGCAGCTCCGGGTCCTCGGTGACGAGGAGCGGGCCCGGGTGCCGCCGGTCGGTCGCGCCGGGCGTGGGGTCGGTGGTGGTTCCGGCCATGGTGTGCCGTCCCTTCGGTGCGCTCGGGTCGCGGGCCCCGTGTGGGCCTGCGAAACGCCCGCGCGCGAAGTGCCGACCGGCCGGTCGTCTTCCGCTGACGCCCGAAAGGAACCGGCCATGGGGACCGGTACTCGGAACGGCGGGTGAACTCCACGAGCAGAGCGCGCGGAATCACCGTGCCGGGGCCGCGGAAAAGATGTGGATCTTGGTCGATTACTGTGGACAACCCTGCGGTTGTGAATAACTCGCTCACTCGAAGTGGTGAGTCGATGCCATGACAAAAGCGGCGGGGAGCGTTCCTCTTCCGCCGGGCCGGATCGAGCCGTCCCGCTGCGGCATGATCGTCACACTGGGTGACCAGACAGGCAGAGCCGATACGCCCGCGCGGCACGGGGGCTCAAGGGGTGCATCCGGGGGCGAGAGGACGGACGAAACCCGTCCGGACATGCGACGACCCCCGCCGGGGGGGAGAGCGGGGGTCGTCCCCACGGGCCGACTCGGGGGGGGGGAGGAGCCGGACCGGGGTTAGCACGGTCGCGCGAACGATCCGTGACTTCCATGGTGTACCCGAGAGCCTTCTCAGGCAAACCCACGCGCCCCACCTTACGCCGAATGGCGGGCGCCTATGCTCGACTTCGTGGAAAACCACTCACTGCCCCGTACCGCGGCCTTCTTTGACCTGGACAAGACGGTCATTGCGAAGTCGAGCACGCTCACCTTCAGCAAGTCCTTCTACCAAGGCGGACTCATCAACCGCAGGGCGGTCCTTCGCACCGCCTATGCGCAGTTCGTCTTCATGGCCGGCGGCGCCGACCACGAGCAGATAGAACGGATGCGCGCCTACCTGTCGGCCCTGTGCCGCGGCTGGAACGTCAGCCAGGTGAAGGAGATCGTCGCGGAGACCCTGCACGATCTGATCGACCCGATCATCTACGACGAGGCGGCCTCGCTCATCGAGGAGCACCACGCGGCCGGGCGCGACGTGGTGATCGTCTCCACCTCGGGCGCCGAGGTGGTGGAGCCGATCGGCGAACTGCTCGGCGCGGACCGCGTCATCGCCACCCGCATGGTCGTCGGCGAGGACGGCTGCTTCACCGGCGAGGTCGGGTACTACGCCTACGGCCCGACGAAGGCGGAGGCGATCCGGGAGCTGGCCGCCTCGGAGGGCTACGACCTGGCCCGTTGCCACGCCTACAGCGACTCGGCGACGGATGTGCCGATGCTGGAGGCGGTGGGGCATCCACACGCGGTCAATCCGGACCGGGCGCTGCGCAGGGAGGCGCAGGCCCGCGGCTGGCCGGTACTGGACTTCCACCGTCCGGTCCGGCTCAAGCAGCGGCTGCCCACGTTCTCGGTACCGCCGCGGCCGGCTCTGGTCGCGGCGGCCGCGGTGGGTGCGGCGGCCGCCACCGCGGGCCTGGTCTGGCTGGCGGGCCGGCGGCGCACGCAAGCGGTCTGATCGCGCCGGCCCGGCCCGCCGTATTCGCCGGCGGCCGTTTCGAGCCCCTGGCGAATCAGCACAGGAAAACCCTTTCGAGTGCCCGCTTTACTCGTCTTTGAACCTGAAAGTAAAGAAGTGCTCCCAGGTCTTTCGCCCCCGGGAGGGCAGGAGTACAAAGGAATCAACGGCCCGCGAGACCAGGGACATCCGAGAGGAACACCTAACGCAACGAGTGGCCCCACGGACCGAAGCATGAACACCGGGCACCCACGCGACGTCGACCCGTCGATTACGGGCCAGCCGCACCAGGCGACGGGCAAAGTCCCGACCTGATGGGCAAATATCCGAGGACGCTTGGTAACGCGGTGAACATGCCAGCGGCGGTACGCCCAGTCGTACCGCCGCACTTTTCTGCGCGCGGGCCTTCAGGCGGCGCCGCGCTGAAGGGCCTCGCAGACCGCGGTGGACTCGCGGGCCCCCAGCTCCACGGCCCGCCCGCAGTGGCCGATCCAGGCCGCCATCCCCTCCGGCGTCCCGGACGCGTACCCGCCGAGCGCCGCCGCGTAGTCCGCCGCGCCCTGCTCCGCGTGCCCCGCCTCGGCCGGGCAGATCGACTTCGGGTCGAGGCCGCTGCCGACCAGCACGATGCGCGCCGCGGCACGGGCGACCAGGCCGTTGTGCGAGGCGAAGGGGCGCAGCGCCAGCAGCTCGCCGTGCACCACGGCGGCGGTCACCAGCGCGGGCGCGGAACTCCCGGCGATGACCAGCCGGGCCAGCCCGTCGAGCCGCCCGGCGACCTCCTCGGCACCGGGCAGCGGCAACTCGATGAGCGGCTCCTCGACCGCCTCGCCCGCCTGCCGGGGCCGCCCCACCCGCTCCCCCTGCTCGGCCGCCGCCACCATATGCAGCCGGGCCAGGACGCGCAGCGGTGACTGGCGCCAGATGGACAGGAGTTGACCCGCCTCCGCCGTCAGCCGCAGCGCCGCACCGAGGATGCGGGCTTCCGGGTCGCCGCTGAAGTCGGTGCGGCGGCGGACCTCTTCGAGCGCCCAGTCGGCGCCGGAGAGCGCGGCGGAACCGCGGGCTCCGCGCAGTGCCGCCTCCGCGGTGATCTCGGTGCTGCGGCGCCGCATGATGCGGTGGCCGTAGACCCGGTCCACCGCCTTGCGCACGGAGTCCACGGACTCACCGACGCCCGGCAGCGAGGCCAGCGGGAGGAAGGGGTCGGCCTCGACGGAGCCACCTGTCGTACTCATGGGTAAGACCCTACGCACCCGTCCCCGGCACTCCACGAAGGAGTGGTCTTCCTCACTGAGGGTAGCCACAGACGGCCATGGTTCGACTACTCTAAGTGACTATGAAGATTGCATTCGTAGGGAAGGGCGGCAGTGGGAAGACCACGCTGTCCTCGCTTTTCATCCGCCATCTCGTCGCACGGCAGGCCCCGGTCATCGCCGTGGACGCCGACATCAACCAGCACCTCGGCACCGCCCTCGGGCTGCCCGAGGAGACCGCGGCCGGGCTGCCGGCGCTCGGGGCGCGGCTGCCGCTCATCAAGGAGTATCTGCGCGGCAGCAATCCGCGGATCGCCTCCGCCGACGCGATGATCAAGACGACCCCGCCGGGCAGGGGTTCGCGGCTGCTCAGAGTGCGCGAGGACAACGCGGTGTACCAGGCGTGTGCCCAGCCGGTCGAACTCGACGGCGGGACCGCGCAGTTGATGGTGACGGGGCCGTTCACCGAGTCCGATCTCGGGGTCGCCTGCTACCACTCCAAGACGGGCGCGGTGGAGTTGCTGCTCAACCATCTCGTGGACGGGCGCGAGGAGTATGTGGTGGTGGACATGACCGCCGGTGCGGACTCCTTCGCCTCCGGGATGTTCACCCGCTTCGACCTGACGTTCCTGGTGGCCGAGCCGACCCGCAAGGGCGTCTCCGTCTACCGCCAATACCGCGACTACGCACGGGAGTTTGACGTCGGACTCAAAGTGATCGGGAACAAGGTGCAGGCCCCCGACGACATCGAGTTCCTGCGGGCCGAGGTGGGCGACGACCTGCTGGTGACGGTCGGGCACTCCGACTGGGTGCGGGCGACGGAGAAGGGCCACCCCCGCCCCTTCGCCGAGCTGGCCCCAGCCGACCGCGAGGCCCTGTCCGTACTGCACACCGCGGCGGACGCCTCTTATGCGCGACGGGACTGGGACCGCAATCTGCGCCAGATGATCCACTTCCATCTACGCAACGCCGAAAGCTGGGGCAACGCCAGAACCGGCACCGATCTCGCAGCCCAGATCGACCCGGACTTCGCCCTGCACGAGAACCAGTACGGGGATTCGCCCCACCCGGCGGCGGCCCAACCGGCCTGATCGCAGGGCACCCCGCCCCGGCCCCGTTGTCGCGACTGAACCGCACGCCCGCCCCGTACGTGAGAACGTTTGGCCCCAGCGGGAGACCACACAGCGCACACCAGCACCAATGCCCGCACACAGGTCTAAACCAATTCCCCGGCGGCTCTTGTCACCGGGGGGATGCGTCTGATGAGCTGTGGCCTGGGACACAACGGCCGCCCCGGCACAGCACGGTAAGGGAGATGTCGTGAGCAACGAAAGCCTGGCCAACCTCCTGAAGGAGGAGCGACGCTTCGCGCCGCCCGCTGACCTGGCCGCAAACGCCAACGTCACGGCTGAGGCGTACGAACAGGCCAAGGCTGACAGGCTCGGCTTCTGGGCCGAGCAGGCCCGCCGGCTGACCTGGGCCACCGAACCGACCGAGACTCTCGACTGGTCGAACCCGCCTTTCGCCAAGTGGTTCGCCGACGGCCGACTCAATGTGGCGTACAACTGCGTGGACCGGCATGTCGAGGCGGGCAACGGCGACCGGGTGGCCATCCACTTCGAGGGGGAGCCCGGTGACGGACGGGCCATCACCTACGCCGAGTTGAAGGACGAGGTCTGCCGCGCGGCCAACGCCCTCACCGAGCTGGGCGTCACCAAGGGCGACCGGGTCGCCGTCTATCTGCCGATGATCCCCGAGGCGGTCGTGGCGATGCTGGCCTGCGCCCGTATCGGCGCCGCGCACTCGGTGGTCTTCGGCGGCTTCTCCGCGGACGCCATCGCCGCCCGCATCGACGACGCCGACGCCAAGGTCGTCATCACCGCCGACGGCGGCTACCGGCGCGGCAAGGCCTCCGCGCTGAAGCCCGCGGTGGACGACGCGGTGAGCCGGGCCGACACGGTGCAGAAGGTCCTGGTCGTCCGCCGCACCGGGCAGGACATCGCCTGGAACGAGGGCCGCGACATCTGGTGGCACGAGATCACCGGCCGGCAGTCCGCCGAGCACACCCCGGAGGCCTTCGAGGCGGAGCACCCGCTCTTCATCCTCTACACCTCCGGCACCACCGGGAAGCCGAAGGGCATCCTGCACACCTCCGGCGGCTACCTCACCCAGGTCTCCTACACCAGCCACGCCGTCTTCGACCTCAAGCCGGAGAGCGACGTCTACTGGTGCACCGCCGACATCGGCTGGGTCACCGGCCACTCGTACATCACCTACGGGCCGCTCTCCAACGGCGCGACCCAGGTGATCTACGAGGGCACTCCGGACAGCCCGCACCAGGGCCGCTTCTGGGAGATCGTGCAGAAGTACGGCGTCACCATCCTCTACACGGCGCCGACGGCGATCCGCACCTTCATGAAGTGGGGTGACGACATCCCCGCCAAGTTCGACCTGAGCAGCCTGCGGCTGCTGGGTTCGGTGGGTGAGCCGATCAACCCCGAGGCCTGGATGTGGTACCGGAAGACCATCGGCGGCGACCGCTGCCCCGTCGTGGACACCTGGTGGCAGACCGAGACCGGCGCCATGATGATCTCCCCACTGCCCGGGGTCACCGAGACCAAGCCCGGCTCCGCGATGACCCCGCTGCCCGGCATCTCCGCCACGGTGGTCGACGACGAGGCACGCGAGGTGCCGAACGGCGGGGGCGGCTATCTGGTCCTGACCGAGCCGTGGCCGTCGATGCTGCGCACCATCTGGGGCGACGACCAGCGCTTCCGCGACACCTACTGGGCCCGCTTCGAGGGCACCTACTTCGCGGGCGACGGCGCCAAGAAGGACGACGACGGCGACCTGTGGCTGCTGGGCCGGGTCGACGACGTGATGCTGGTCTCGGGGCACAACATCTCCACCACCGAGGTGGAGTCCGCCCTGGTCTCGCACCCCTCGGTCGCCGAGGCCGCCGTGGTGGGCGCCGCCGACGAGACCACCGGCCAGGCCATCGTGGCCTTCGTCATACTGCGCGGCGGCGCCAGCGAGCACGAGGACCTCGTCGCCGAGCTGCGCAACCACGTCGGCGCCACCCTCGGCCCGATCGCCAAGCCCAAGCGGGTCCTGCCGGTGGCCGAGCTGCCCAAGACCCGCTCCGGCAAGATCATGCGCCGGCTGCTCCGGGACGTCGCGGAGAACCGCGAGCTGGGCGATGTCACCACCCTCACCGACTCCTCGGTGATGGACCTCATCCAGTCCAAGCTCCCGGCCGCGGCCAGCGAGGACTGAGACCGCACGGCCCCTCCCCCGCGAGGCGGCCGTCACGACAGGCGAAGGGCACCCGGCGCGCTGCCGGGTGCCCTTCGCCTGTGCAGGAAGCCCCGCCCCGGGCCCTCCCGCCGGGGTGGTACCGGCGGCTGCGGCGGACCCCGTTCAGCCGGTACGCTGGTTCATGCGCCACACACAGGACAGGGCCGCTGGTGCGGTCCCCGTCGCAGGCGCGGAAGTTCATAGGTGCGCCGGGAAGTCTGGTCGGCAACGCAGTCAGCGACCCCAGACGCCGCACAGGACCCGGAGGCCTCCCCCGTGACCGCGCCCAACCGCCGCAGTGCCCTCGGCCGTCTCTCCCTCCCCGAGCGGCGGTATCTGGCCGACGCCCTGCGCACCGAGACGGTCGGCGGGATCATCCTGCTGGCGGCCGCGGTCGCCGCACTGATCTGGGCCAACTCCCCACTGCGGGACGCCTATCACTCACTGAGCGACTTCCACTTCGGGCCCTCCTCCCTCGGCCTGCACCTGTCCGTACAGCACTGGGCCGCGGACGGACTGCTGGCCGTGTTCTTCTTCGCGGCCGGGGTCGAGCTGAAACGGGAACTCGTCGCCGGGGACCTGCGCGACCCGCGGGCCGCCGCACTCCCGGTGATCGCCGCGGTATGCGGAATGGCCGCCCCCGCCCTGGTCTACGCCCTGGTCAACTCCGTGGGAGGCGGCTCGCTCGCCGGGTGGGCGGTGCCGACCGCCACCGATATCGCGTTCGCCCTCGCCGTACTCGCGGTCATCGGCACCTCGCTGCCGTCCGCGCTCCGCGCCTTCCTGCTGACCCTCGCCGTCGTCGACGACCTCGGCGCCATCCTGATCATCGCCGTCTTCTTCACCAACCGGCTCGACTTCCTCGCCCTCGGCGGCGCCCTGCTCGGCCTGCTCGTCTTCTGGCTGCTGCTGCGCCGCGGCGTCCACGGCTGGTATGTGTACGTTCCGCTGGCGCTGGTGATCTGGGGGCTGATGTACAACAGCGGCGTCCACGCCACCATCGCGGGTGTCGCCATGGGGCTGATGCTGCGCTGCCACCGGCGCGAGGGCGAGGAGCGGTCCCCCGGCGAGCGGGTGGAGCATCTGGTGCGGCCGGTCTCCGCGGGGCTCGCGGTGCCGCTCTTCGCCTTGTTCAGCGCGGGAGTTGCGGTCTCCGGCAGCGCGCTCACCGATGTCTTCACCCGGCCCCAGACCCTCGGTGTGGTGCTCGGCCTGGTCGTCGGCAAGACCCTCGGCATCTTCGGCGGCACCTGGCTGACGGCGCGTTTCACCCGCGCCCGGCTCGGCGACGACCTCACCTGGCCCGACCTGTTCGCCGTCGCCACCCTCGCCGGCATCGGCTTCACCGTCTCCCTGCTCATCGGTGAACTCGCCTTCACCGGCGACCCGCACCTCACCGACGAGGTGAAGGCCTCCGTACTGATCGGCTCCCTCATCGCGGCCGTACTCGCCACCCTGCTGCTGAAGTTCCGCAACAAGCACTACCGCCTGCTGTGGGAGGAGGAGGAACGCGACGAAGACCGTGACGGGGTGCCTGACGTGTACGAACAGGACGGTCCTGACTACCACTTGAGGATGGCGGAGATCCTGGAGCGCAAGGCCGCTGCGCACCGCAGGCGTGGCGAAGCCCGGGGCGGGGCAAGCGGCGAGGACGACCGTCCGGCATGATCTGAGTCCGGGTACGAGTCCCCACGCGGTGTCAGATCCGCACAAGTGTCCGTGGCGAGCCCGCGGCAGAGAACGAAGAGGAGAACGCGATGAGCGCACCCGACGGGCCCGTCGGCGCCGAGCGCAGCCTCGGTGAGCTGGTCGCCGCGGCGACCAGCGAGCTGTCCGCCCTGGTGCACGACGAGATCGCGCTGGTCAAGGCCCAGCTCCGGCAGGACGTCAAGCGCGGCACGGTCGGCGGCGGCGCCTTCGTCGCGGCCCTGCTGGTGCTGATCTTCTCGCTGCCGATGCTGAGCTTCGCCCTCGCCTACGGCATCCGCGCCTGGAGCCACTGGCATCTGTCGGTCTGCTTCCTGCTGTCGTTCGCGGCCAATGTGCTGCTGGCCCTGCTGCTGGCGCTGATCGGCCTGTACTTCGTGAAGAAGGCGAAGCAGGGGCAGGGCCCGCAGAAGGCGGTGGCCGCGGCGAAGGAGACCGCTGAGGTCCTCGGCCACGCCAAGCCCCACCCGCGGCCGGTCCCCCCGGCGGAGGACGCGGCCCTGGAGCAGATCGGCGGCCCCGGCGCGACTGTGGCACGCTCGACCTCATGACGGACCCCGCCACCCCCTCGGCCCAGTCGGCCGCCGTGATCCGCCCCGACGGCCCCTGGACGCACCGGGATGTCGCGGCGAACGGCGCCCGCTTCCATATCGCCGAGGCGGGTGACGGGCCGCTGGTGATGCTGCTGCACGGCTTCCCGCAGTTCTGGTGGGCCTGGCGGCATCAGATGACGGCTCTCGCCGAGGCCGGTTTCCGGGCGGTGGCGATGGACCTGCGCGGTGTCGGCGGCAGCGACCGCACCCCCCGCGGCTACGACCCGGCGAATCTGGCGCTCGACATCACCGGCGTGGTGCGCTCCCTCGGCGAGCCGGACGCCGCCCTCGTCGGCCATGACCTCGGCGGCTATCTGGCGTGGACGGCGGCGGTGATGCGGCCCAAGCTGGTACGCCGGCTCGCCGTCACGTCCATGCCGCACCCGCGCCGCTGGCGCTCCGCGATGCTGGCGGACCCTCGGCAGAGCGCGGCCGGTTCGCATATCTGGGGCTTCCAGCGGCCCTGGGTGCCGGAGCGTCAACTCACCGCGGACGACGGGGCGTTGGTGGGCCGGCTGCTGCACGAGTGGTCCGGTCCCCGACAGCCGGAGGACGCCGCGGTGGAGGTGTACCGGCGCGCCATGTGCATCCCGTCCACCGCGCACTGCTCGGTGGAGCCGTACCGGTGGCTGGTGCGGTCGCTGGCGCGGCCGGACGGGATCCAGTTCAACCGGCGGATGAAGCGGCCAGTGCGGGTGCCGACGCTGCATCTGCACGGCTCCCTCGACCCGGTGCTGCGGACCCGCAGCGCGGCCGGTTCCGGCCAGTATGTGGAGGCGCCGTACCGCTGGCGGCTCTTCGACGGTCTGGGGCACTTCCCGCACGAGGAGGACCCGCTGGCCTTCTCCGCCGAACTGGTGAACTGGCTGAAGGACCCGGAGCCGGACCGCTAGAAGCTGCCGTAGGGCCTCCCGCCCTGGATGTCCGCACACTCCGTGGCCGGGTGTTCACAGGCTCGGCGGAGTCTCCGGGTCGGTGCGGTGTGACTTTCGGTCAAGATGCCGAATGCCTGGTCTATGGGCCGATTGAGGGTCCGGGCCGCGGTTATCGACCATGGGCGACGGGCAGTGGTCCGAGTATGGGCTGGACGCACGACTACAGTGACGTAGCACGAAATCGCCGCTCGGCCACCGCGATGAACACGCTCGCGGGAGGCGCCCGGCAGGACGAGGGGCAGACGGCCTCCGCGGAGGCGGTGGGCATTCCCCGGATACTGCGCCGCCGGGCCCGCTGGGTCTCCGCACGACTACGGCATCCCCGCACCTGAACCTCATCCGCACCGCGGGCCTGAGCCGCACCTGACATGTGCCCGGGCGGCGGCTGAGGCGTACCCGACACCGCATTTCCCCCTGCACACCCGACCCGCCGAGCGCGGCCCCGTGACGGGCCAGCTCCGGCGGGTCCTTCTCGTCACAGGGCGCAGTTGTCGCTGCCGACCTGCTGGTTGGCACGGCGTCCCGCGGTGACGTCCGGGCGTACCTCGTCGGCGGTCAGTGCGTAACCGGTGTCGGCGTCGTCCAGGGACTTGGCGAAGACCACGCCGTAGACCTTGCCGTCGGGGGTGAGGAGCGGGCCGCCGGAGTTGCCCTGGCGGACCATCGCGTAGAGCGAGTACACATCGCGGCGGACGGTGCCGCGGTGGTAGATGTCGGGGCCGTTGGCGGTGATCCGGCCGCGGACCCGGGCCGGGCGCACGTCGTAGCCGCCGTTCTCCGGGAAGCCGGCCACGATGGCGCTGCTGCCGCTGCCCGCGTCCCTGGACGCGAACTGGAGGGCGGGCGCCCGCAGTTCGGGCACATCGAGGACGGCGATGTCGCGCCGCCAGTCGTAGAGGACGACCTTGGCGTCGTAGAGCCGGCCCTGGCCGCCTATCTGCACGGTGGGCTCGTCGACGCCGCCGACGACATGGGCGTTGGTCATGACCCGGCGGTTGCCGAAGACGAAGCCGGTGCCCTCCAGGACCTTGCCGCAGCTCTGCGCGGTGCCGACCACCTTCACGATGGACTTGCGGGCACGGGCCGCGACCGGGCTCCCGGCGAGCGCCGGGTCCGGCGGCTGCACCTCGTGGATGGGCTCGTTGGCGAACGGGCTGAAGACCTGCGGGAAGCCGTTCTGCGCCAGTACCGAGGAGAAGTCCGCGAACCAGGTGTCGGCCTGGGTGGGCAGCGCCCGCGAGACGCCCAGCAGCACCTGCGAGCCCCGCACCTCCTTGCCGAGGCCCGGCAGGGTGGTGCCGGCCAGGGCGGAGCCGATCAGCCAGGCGACCAGCAGCATCGCCACCGTATTGACCAGGGCGCCGCCGGTGGCGTCCAGGGCTCTCGCCGGTGACCAGGTGATGTGGCGGCGCAGCTTGTTGCCGAGGTGGGTGGTGAAGGCCTGGCCCACGGAGGCGCAGACGATGACGACGACCACCGCGAGCACCGCGATCGTCGTGGTCACCTCGGCACCGCTGGTGACGGCGTCCCAGAGGACCGGCAGCAGATAGACAGCGACCAGACCGCCGCCGAGGAAGCCGATGACCGACAGGATGCCGACCACGAACCCCTGCCGGTACCCGATCCACGCGAACCACGCGGCGGCCGCCAGCAGGCAGTAGTCCAGTGCGTTCACCGTTCGAAGCCTCGCATCAGTCGCCGCCCCATCCGCCGCTGTCCCCCGGCCCGGTGGCGCGGGAGGTCCTGCGCCACCCTGTCATGCGCGCCGGTCGAGCGGGACCCGCCGGTCCCGGTCCCAGGGCCGCTCCCAGCCGGCGTGGTGCAGGATGCGGTCGATCACGCCCGCGGTGAAGCCCCACACCAGCGCCGAGTCGACCAGGAAGGCCGGACCGGTGTAGCCGCTGGGGTGGACCGCCATGGCGCGGTTCCCCGGGTCGGTGAGATCGGCCACGGGCACGGTGAACACCCGCGCCGTCTCCCCCGGATCGACCGGCCGCACCGGGGTCGGGGTGCGCCACCAGCCCAGTACCGGTGTGACGACGAAGCCGCTCACCGGGATGTACAGCTTCGGCAGCACCCCGAAGAGCTGTACGCCGCCGGGGTCGAGGCCGGTCTCCTCCTCCGCCTCGCGCAGTGCGGCCCGCAGCGGACCGGCGCCGTGCGGATCGCCGTCCGGCGGGTCGAGGGCGCCACCGGGGAAGGACGGCTGGCCGGCGTGCGAGCGCAGCGAACCGGCCCGCTCGGTCAGCAGCAGCTCGGGCCCCTGCTCGCCCTCGCCGAAGAGGACCAGTACCGCGGACTGGCGGCCGGCGCCGTCCTCGGGCGGCAGGAAACGGCTCAACTGCTCGGGCCGGACCGTCCGTACCGCCTCGACCACCGGCTCCAGCCAGCCCGGCAGGCCCTCGGTGCGGGGCGCCGGGCCGTCGGCGTGCCAGGTGTTGTTGCCGCTCTGGTGCGTGCGGGTCATCGCACCCCCGTCCTCGGTCCGTCCCCGTCCCTCGCGGCCACCGCCGCCGGATGCGGGCCGGCGTCCGCCGGTGGTGCCGTGACCGCACAACGCCCGTGGTGCGCCGATTCGTTCCGCACCGGCCACGGGCCCGTCATGCGGCGCCCAGCGGCGGGGCCGGGATGCCGCCCGCGGCCAGGTACTCGGGCGGCGGGCTCAGCCGCTGCCCCGGCAGCCCGCCCTTCTCGTACTTGAGCAGCTTCCGCGCCTTGACCGGATCCGTCTCGCCCTCGCCGTACGCCGGGCAGAGGGGGGCGATGGGGCAGGCGCCGCAGGCCGGTCTGCGGGCGTGGCAGATACGGCGGCCGTGGAAGATGACGCGGTGCGACAGCATCGTCCAGTCGCTCTTGGGGAACAACTCGCCGACGGCGCGCTCCACCTTGTCCGGGTCGGTCTCCTCGGTCCACTTCCAGCGGCGCACCAGCCGCCCGAAGTGCGTGTCCACAGTTATGCCGGGGACACCGAAGGCATTGCCGAGGACGACGAAGGCGGTCTTGCGGCCCACGCCCGGCAGCTTCACCAGCTCGTCCAGGGTGCCGGGCACCTCGCCGTCGAACCGGTCCCGCAGCGCGGCCGCGATCCCCATGATCGACCTGGTCTTGGCGCGGAAGAAGCCGGTCGGCCGGATCAGCTCCTCGACCTCCTCCGGATTCGCCACGGCCAGGTCCTCCGGGGTGGGGAAGCGGGCGAAGAGGCGCGGGGTCGTCTGGTTCACCCGCAGGTCGGTGGTCTGCGCGGAGAGCACGGTGGCCAGCAGCAGTTGGTACGGATTCTCGAAGTCCAGCTCGGGGTGGGCGTACGGGTAGACCTCGGCCAGCTCCCGGTTGATCCGCCGCGCCCGCCGCACCAGCGCGGTCCGCGACTCCCCGCCGGGCGCGGCCGCGGGGGCCTGCGCCGCAGTGGCCTTCGCGGGAGTGGCTTTCTTGGCGGAGGCTTTCTTGGCTGCCGTCGTCTTCTTGGCAGAGGCCTTTCCTGCCGAAGCCTTCTTCGCCGAAACTTTCTTGGCGGGTGCCTTCTTCGCCGAAGCCTTCTTCGCCGGAGCCTTTCTCGCGGGTGACGCCTCCGCGGCCTCCGCCGCTCCAGCCGCTGCCGCTCCCACCGCTGCCGTCTTCCTCGCCGCCATCTTCTCGCTCGCCGCCTTCCCCGCCGAAGTCGTGCCGGCCGGGGTCCCGGCCGAGAGGTTCTCCGCGGGGGCCGGGTGGGAATCCGCCTCGGTCACCCCCCGCACCGAATCGCCTTTAGTTCGATTTGTCGCTTTACGGGGCGATGTGCCACCGTGTTCGCCCACAGCGGAATTGCGACGTACTGCCACCTGCCCGGCCCCCTTGGCCTGCTCTCATCGGCGCCCCGAACACCCGGCCAGCCTAGAGCGCGACACCGACATACGCCCCGGACCCCCGGGATCGGCCCCCAAATGGGCCCCTCCCGCACAGCACGCCACGCGGGTGCGGCAGACTTGTGACTGATCACACTGTTGGAAACCGTCCAGCACACGTCCAGCACAATGGGGAACGGCAGTCCCACTGCACCTCTGACTGGTCGACAAGGAGAGAACTCGTGGACGACGTTCTGCGGCGCGCCCCGCTCTTCGCGGCGCTCGATGACGAGCAGGCCGCGGAGCTCCGCGCCTCCATGAGCGAGACGACCCTCGCGCGCGGCGACGCGCTCTTCCACGAGGGCGACCCGGGTGACCGCCTCTACGTGGTCACCGAGGGCAAGGTCAAGCTGCACCGCACCTCCCCCGACGGCCGGGAGAACATGCTGGCGGTGCTCGGCCCCGGCGAGCTGATCGGCGAGCTGTCGCTCTTCGACCCGGGCCCGCGTACGGCGACCGCCAGCGCGCTCACCGAGGTGAAGCTCCTCGGTCTCGGCCACGGTGACCTGCTGCCCTGGCTGAACGCCCGCCCCGAGGTCGCCTCCGCGCTGCTGCGTGCGGTGGCCCGGCGGCTGCGCAAGACCAACGACCAGATGTCGGACCTGGTCTTCTCGGACGTACCGGGCCGGGTGGCGCGGGCGCTGCTCGATCTGTCGCGCCGTTTCGGGGTGCAGTCCGAGGAGGGCATCCATGTGGTGCACGACCTGACGCAGGAGGAGCTGGCCCAACTGGTCGGCGCCTCCCGGGAGACGGTCAACAAGGCGCTGGCGGACTTCGCGGGCCGCGGCTGGCTGCGCCTGGAGGCGCGGGCCGTGATCCTGCTCGACGTGGAGCGCCTGGCCAAGCGGTCCCGCTGACCGCGGCCCCCTGAAGGCTCGTTGAGGCCCCGCCGGCGGCGGGGCCTCAGCCATGCCCGGGTCCGCACGCCGCGGGCCGACTCCCGTCAGATCAGCCCGTGTTCGTCCAGGTAGTCGAGCTGGGCGCGGACCGAGAGTTCCGCCGCGGGCCACAGGGACCGGTCGACGTCCGCGTAGACATGGGCGACGACCTCCTGGGCGGTGCGGTGGCCGGCCTCCACGGCGGTCTCGATCTGGGCGAGCCGGCCGGCGCGGTGCGCGAGGTAGAACTCCACGGCTCCCTGGGCGTCCTCCAGTACCGGCCCGTGTCCCGGCAGCACCGTCCGCACGCCGTCGTCCACGGTCAGCGAGCGCAGCCGGCGCAGTGAGTCCAGGTAGTCGCCGAGCCGCCCGTCGGGGTGGGCGACCATGGTGGTGCCGCGGCCGAGCACGGTGTCACCGGTGAGGACGGCCCGGTCGGCCGGGAGGTGGAAGGAGAGGGAGTCCGCGGTGTGCCCGGGGGTGGGCACCACACGCATCTCCAGGCCGCCGACGGTGATCACATCGCCGGTGGCCAGGCCCTCCGAGCCGAGCCGCAGCGCCGGATCGAGGGCGCGGACCTCGGTACCGGTGAGTTCTGCGAAGCGTCCGGCGCCCTCCGCGTGGTCGGGGTGGCCGTGGGTGAGGAGGGTGAGGGCGATGCGCTGCCCGGCCTCCTCCGCGGTCCGTACGACGTTGCGCAGATGGCCCTCGTCGAGCGGGCCCGGTTCGATGACGACAGCAAGGCCCGAGCCCGGTTCGGAGACGATCCAGGTGTTGGTGCCGTCCAGGGTCATCGGGGACGGGTTGGGCGCCAGTACGTTGACGGCGCGGGCGGTGGCCGGGCCGCTGTGCACCGTGCCCCGCGGGCGGCCGGGTGGGTAGGTCGCCTCGGTCATACGGTGCCCTCCGCGGAGACTCGCTTGGTGAACTCCTCGTGCCCCGGCCAGCTCAGCACCACCTCGCCGTCGCGGAGCGAGGCGCGGGCCAGTACCGGGGCGAGGTCCTGCTCCGGGGCCGCGGCGAGGACGTCGGCGACGGTGCGGTGGGGGGCGAGTTGGCGCAGGGTGGCGATGGTCGGCGGCATCATCAGCAGCTCGCCGCGGTCGTATCCGGCGGCGGCCTCGGCGGGCTGGAGCCATACGGTCCGGTCGGCCTCGCGGGAGGTGCGGCGGGTGCGCTGCCCGTCGGGGAGGGCCGCCGCGAAGAAGAAGGTGTCATAGCGGCGGGGCTCGAACTCGGGTGTGATCCAGCGGGCCCAGGCGCCCAGCAGGTCGGAGCGGAGCACCAGGCCGCGCCGGGCGAGGAACTCCGCGAAGGACAACTCGTGCCCGATGAGCGCCTGCCGGTCCGCCTCCCAGTCCGCACCGGTGAGGTCGGACACCACATCGCCGGGCCCGGTCCCGGCGAGCAGCACTCCGGCCTCCTCGAACGTCTCCCGGACGGCGGCGCAGACCACGGCCTGGGCGGCCGGTTCCGGGAGGCCCAGTCGGTCCGCCCAGGCGGCGCGGTCCGGTCCGGCCCAGGCGATGCGCGCGTCGTCGTCGCGGGGGTCGACACCGCCGCCGGGGTAGGCGTAGGCGCCGGAGGCGAAGGCCATGCCAGCGCGGCGGCGCAGCAGGTGCACGGCCGGGGCGGAGCCGGTGTCCCGCAGCAGCATGACCGTCGCGGCGCGCCGCGGCTCGACCGGCGTCAGCTCGCCGGACGCGAGGGCGCGGATCCGGGCCGGCCACTCCTCGGGGTACCACTGACCGTTTGCCATGATCGGAGGCTAACCGCATCCGGCCGGATGTTCGAGAGGCACCCGGCGTCGGCGGCCGCGCCCGGCTCAGCTCGTCAGCTCGACCTGGATCTCGACCTCGACCGGCGCGTCCAGCGGCAGTACGGCCACACCGACGGCGCTGCGGGCGTGCACCCCGCGCTCGCCGAGGACCTCGCCGAGGAGTTCGCTGGCGCCGTTGAGGACGCCGGGCTGCCCGGTGAAGTCGGTGGCGGAGGCGACGAATCCGAGAACCTTCACCACCCGCGCGATCCGGTCCAGGTCACCGGTGACGGACTTCACCGCGGCCAGGGCGTTCAGCGCGCAGACCCGCGCCAGTTCCTTGGCCTCCTCCGCGGTGACCTCCGCGCCGACCTTCCCGGTGACCGGCAACCTGCCGTCCACCATGGGCAGTTGGCCCGAGGTGTAGACATAGGCGCCGCTGTGTACGGCGGGCTGGTAGGCGGCGAGCGGCGGGACCACCTCGGGCAGCAGCAGGCCGAGTTCGGCGAGCCTGGCCTCCACGGCACCGCTCATGACTGCCTCTCCCGCTTGAGGTAGGCCACCAACTGCTCCGGATTCGGCCCGGGCACCACCTGTACGAGCTCCCAGCCGTCTTCGCCCCAGGTGTCCAGGATCTGCTTCGTGGCGTGGACGAGCAGCGGCACAGTCGAGTATTCCCACTTGGTCATGGGCCGACTGTAGCCCGTGCCCCGGGGACTCGGGTCATGGCCCGGCACCGGGTGGGCGGAGGCGGGGACAGCGGGGGACGGGCTGGTGCGTAGCCGCGGGTCGCACTGGTTAGGCTCGCAGTTGTGAGCAGGCTCCAGGTCGTCAGCGGCAAGGGCGGGACCGGCAAGACCACGGTCGCCGCAGCACTGGCCCTCGCCCTCGCCACCGAGGGCCGCCGTGCCCTGCTGGTCGAGGTCGAGGGCCGCCAGGGCATCGCGCAGCTCTTCGAGACGCAGGCGCTTCCGTACGAGGAACGGAAGATCGCCGTGGCGCCCGGGGGCGGGGAGGTGTTCGCGCTGGCCATCGATCCTGAACTGGCGCTGCTGGACTACCTCCAGATGTTCTACAAGCTGGGCAGCGCGGGCCGCGCCCTGAAGAAGCTCGGCGCCATCGACTTCGCCACCACCATCGCCCCCGGCCTGCGCGACGTCCTCCTCACCGGCAAGGCCTGCGAGGCCGTCCGCCGCAAGGACAAGCAGGGCCGGTACGTCTACGACCACGTGGTGATGGACGCCCCGCCCACCGGCCGCATCACCCGCTTCCTCAACGTCCACGACGAGGTGGTGGGCCTGGCGAAGATCGGCCCGATACACAATCAGGCGCAGGCGGTGATGCGGGTGCTCAAGTCCGCGGAGACCGCGGTGCATCTGGTGACGCTGCTGGAGGAGATGCCCGTCCAGGAGACCGCGGACGGCATCGCGGAACTGCGCGCGGCCGGTCTGCACACCGGCCGCGTCATCGTGAACATGGTGCGCCCGGGGCTGCTGGACGAGGACTCGCTGACCCTGGTGCGCGGCGGGGTGGCGCGCGGCGCGCTGGCCAGGTCGCTGGCCGGGGCGGGCCTGGGCGCCGCCCGCCGGGGCGGCGGCGCCGACAAACTGGTCGCCCCCCTGCTCGAACAGGCCGAGGAGTACGCGGAACGCGGGACGCTGGAGCGCGAACAGCGGGCCGCCCTCGCCGAGTTGGGCCTGCCGACCCATGAACTGCCGCTGCTCGCGGAGGGGTTGGACGTGGCCGGACTGTACCGACTGGCCCGGGAACTGCGCGGACAAGGGGTCTCATGAAAGCTGGTGCGAACGGCGGCGCCCTGGAGGCGGTGCCCGCCCTCGACGTCGACGCGCTGCTCGACGACCCGGTCACCCGCATCGTGGTGTGCTGCGGCTCGGGCGGCGTCGGCAAGACGACCACGGCCGCGGCACTCGGACTGCGGGCGGCCGAGCGGGGCCGGCGGGTGGTGGTCCTCACCATCGACCCGGCCAGGCGGCTGGCCCAGTCCATGGGCATCGACTCCCTGGACAACACCCCGCGCCGGGTCAAGGGCCTTGAGGGCGGGGGCGGTTCGGGGGACGGCGGCGGCGAACTGCACGCCATGATGCTGGACATGAAGCGCACCTTCGACGAGATCGTCGAGGGGCACGCGGACCCGGAGCGGGCCCGGGCCATCCTGGCGAACCCCTTCTACCAGTCGCTCTCCGCGGGCTTCGCCGGCACCCAGGAGTACATGGCGATGGAGAAGCTGGGGCAGTTGCGCTCCCGCGACGAGTGGGACCTGATCGTCGTGGACACCCCGCCGTCCCGCTCCGCGCTGGACTTCCTGGACGCGCCGAGCCGCCTCGGCTCCTTCCTCGACGGGAAGCTGATCCGGGTGCTGATGGCCCCGGCGAAGGTCGGCGGCCGGGCCGGGATGAAGTTCCTCAACGCCGGTATGTCGATGATGACGGGCGCCCTGGACAAGGTCATCGGCACCCAACTCCTGCGCGATGTGCAGACGTTCGTCGCCGCCATGGACACCACCTTCGGCGGTTTCCGCACCCGCGCGGACGCCACCTACCGGCTGCTTCAGGCGCCCGGTACGGCGTTTCTGGTGGTGGCGGCGCCGGAGCAGGACGCGCTGCGGGAGGCGGCGTACTTCGTGGAGCGGCTCGCGGCGGACTCGATGCCGCTGGCCGGGCTGGTGCTGAACCGGGTGCACGGCAGCGGGGCCGCCCAACTGTCCGCGGAGCGCGCCCTGGACGCGGCGGAAAATCTTGCCGCGCCGGGCATTATCGATCAGACGGCCGGGAAAGCTGATTCTCGTACCGCTCCCGAAACCCCCGATGGCGAAGTTTCTCCCGAATCCCCGGAATCTCCCGAAGTTCCCTCACCGTCTTCACCGGATCCGACCGCTCCGGAACAGGACGGTGCCGCGGCACCGATCGACCGGCTGGCCGCCGGCCTGCTGAGGCTCCATGCCGAACGGATGCGGCTGCTCGCCCGCGAGCAGCGCACCCGGGACCGCTTCACCGCCCGCCACCCGGAGGTGGCGGTGGCCGAAGTGCCGGCACTGCCGGGCGATGTGCACGACCTGGCAGGCCTGCGCGACATCGGCACCCGCCTCGCCGCCGCAGCCCACGCCGCAGACGCCGCAGACGTCACCGACTAGCCGGGCGACGCCAACTGACCGCGTCCAGCGGGCAGTTGCACCCGAACACGACCCGGCCGGCGTTCACACCACAGGCGTCGCCACCGGTGGCCGCTCGGCCGGCCTCGGCCAACCTCAGCCGACCGCGGCGTAGTTGCCGTACTCCTCGAAGGCGTCTTCATCCCCGTCGAGCGGCAGCAGACCCGCGCCGCGCTCGTACTCGGTCCGTGCGGTCTCCAGCAGTCTGCGCCACGAGGTCACGGTGGGGCGGCGTCGCAGCAGCGCACGGCGCTCCCGCTCGGTCATGCCTCCCCACACGCCGAACTCGACGCGGTTGTCCAGCGCGTCGGCCAGGCACTCGGTCCGCACCGGACACCCGGTGCACACCGCCTTGGCCCTGTTCTGCGCTGCTCCTTGTACGAACAGTTCATCCGGATCAGTAGTGCGGCAGGCCGCCTGCGCACTCCAATCGGTAACCCAGCCCATACCGGCGCCGTCCTCTCCCGAATCGAGGCTCCCCCACGGCGGCAGCGGCATATTCACCGCCGCCAGTTGAGGACGTTACGGAAGGAGGGCACAGCGCAACACCCCCGACGGGCCCAATCTTGAATGGCCCGAACGGACTATGCGCACACGGCAGATCACCCGAGGGAGTGAGCCACGGACATCACAGACAACCCTGGCAAAGCAGGGCACTTCAGTTAGCGCATTGCAGACAACTCACGACATCCAGGGCGATAACCACCACGCCCCACCGTCACCTTCGGACGACCCAACTCCCGCTGCCCTCACCGGATTCGGGGACGGCGAAGGGTACGAGGACTTGAACTACGGCCGCACTGCTGTGACAGTTGGATACAGCTTAGGCCAAGGCATATACGCCTGTCCGGCGAATGCCAACCTTCGCGCCGACTACCGCGCCCCCGCTCTGCCCGGCCGCGCGCCCCCACCCCGCCGAGCCCTCCGCTCCCCGAGCCCCACCGCGGCAACTCCCTTGGCCGGCAACCGATGAAGCCCCAGGACAGAGCCGCCCCCGCGGAGCCCTCCCAGCTCGGGCCGGACCACGCCTCGGAACCCCGGCCGGGACGGATTAGGCTGCCCCCCATGGGAAAAAAGCGCTCGGGCGGTGGGCTGTCGCCGGCCCAGCAGGCGGCCAAGTTCCTCGGCGTCAGCGTGCTGGCCGGGGCGGTGATGGCGGGAATCGCGCTGCCCGCGGCGGGCGCACTCGGCCTGGCGGCCAAGGGATCGGTCGAGGGATTCGACGAGATCCCCGCCAATCTGAAGCAGCCCCCGCTCAGCCAGCGCACCACCATCCTGGACTCCGAGGGCGGCCAGATCGCCACCGTCTACTCGCGCGACCGCACCGTCGTCCCCCTCAAGGACATCTCGCCGTTCATGCAGAAGGCGATCGTCGCCATCGAGGACGCCCGCTTCTACCAGCACGGCGCCGTCGACATGAAGGGCATCCTGCGCGCGGTCAACCAGAACGCGCAGAGCGGCGGCGTCTCCCAGGGCGCCTCCACCCTCACCCAGCAGTATGTGAAGAACGTCTTCGTGGAGGAGGCCGGCGACGACCCGGTGAAGGTCGCCGAGGCCACCCAGCAGACCATCGGCCGCAAGGTCAAGGAACTCAAGTACGCGATCCAGGTCGAGAAGGAGCTGGGCAAGAAGCGCATCCTGGAGAACTACCTGAACATCACCTTCTTCGGTGAGCAGGCGTACGGCATCGAGGCCGCCTCCCAGCGCTACTTCTCCAAGCGCGCCAAGGACCTCACCCTGGACGAGGCCGCCCTGCTGGCCGGCATCGTCCAGTCACCCAGCCGGTACGACCCGGTCAACGACGAGGAAGAGGCCACCAAGCGGCGCAACACGGTCCTCCAGCGGATGGCCGACAAGGGCGACGTCTCCCGGGACGAGGCCGAGAAGGCGAAGCAGCGCCCCATCACCCTCAAGGTCAGGACCCCGCGGCACGGCTGCATCTCCGCCACCCAGAACGCCGGCTTCTTCTGCGACTACGTGGAGCGGGTCCTGCTCTCCGACCCGGCCTTCGGCAAGACCAAGAAGGAGCGCGGCAAGCGCTGGAACCGTGGCGGCCTCACCGTCCGCACCACGCTCTCCCCGAGGGCGCAGACCGCGGCGAGCCAGGCGGCCACCTCCAAGGTGTACAAGACCGACAAGATCGCCGCCTCGGTGGTCCAGGTCGAGCCCGGCACCGGCCGCATCCTCTCCATGGCGCAGTCCCGCCCCTACGGCCTCAACCAGAAGAACAACGAGACCACGCTCAACCTCGCCGTCGACAACGCGATGGGCGGCACCTACGCCGGCTTCCAGGTCGGCTCCACCTTCAAGCCGATCACCGCGGCGGCCGCCCTGGAGAAGGGCATCAAGCCCGACCAGGTCTACAAGACCCCCCGGAAGATCACCTTCCCGCCGGGCTCCTTCTCCACCTGCGGCGGCAAGTCGACGCCCGGCTCGCCCTGGAGCGTGCAGAACGAACTCGCCTCGGAGAAGGGCGCGTTCGACATGACGAGCGCCCTCGGCAAGTCCATCAACACCTACTTCGGCAAGCTGGAGCAGCAGGCCGGCCTCTGCGACACCATCAGGATGGCGCAGAAGATGGGGTACATCCGCGGCAACAACAAGCCGCTCAGCGAAGAGGCCTCCACCACCCTCGGATCCCAGGAGAGCACCCCGCTCGCCATGGCCTCCGTCTACGCCACCTTCGCCAACCGCGGCAACTACTGCACCCCCGTCGCCATCGACGCGGTGACCTCCGCCGACGGCACCAAGTACCAGGCGCCGAAGGCGAAGTGCGGCGCCGCGATGTCGCAGAACACCGCGGACACCGTCAACCAGATGCTGAAGGGCGTCGTCGAGGACGGCACCGGTACCAAGGCCGGGCTCAGCGACCGCGACAACGCGGGCAAGACCGGTACCACCGACGAACGCAAGGACGCCTGGTTCGTCGGTTACACCCCGAACCTGTCCACCGCCGTCTGGGTCGGCTCCGACTCCACCAAGATCCCGATGTCCAATATCACCATCGGCGGCCAGTTCTACGACAAGGTCTGTGGTGGCTGCCTGCCCGGTCCCATCTGGCGGACGGCCATGGTCGGCGCCCTCGGCACCGAGAAGCCGGCCTTCGTCCCCATCGACGTGCCCCGCGGCGACACCGGCGAGAAGGACAAGGGCAAGGGCAAGGGCGGAGACAAGGACAAGGGCGACGACGGCGGCCACCACGGCCGGCCGACCCCCCGCATCTCCATCCCGCCGGACCTCATCGGCGGCAACGCCAACGGAGGCAACGGACACGGCGGCGGCCGGGGCCGGAACCACCACTGACGGTGGCCGGTCCATCGGCACCGCCCGGCAACGGGAAAGCGGTCCGCCGGCGCGCACCTCGCGCACCTGCCGGCCCCGCGCCCGGTGGGGAATGACAAAAACCCGACCCCCCACGACAACAACTAAACCGAGGGGGTGGTGGG
>NZ_JBHVRR010000005.1:104595-184330 GCF_042885635.1 Streptomyces sp. NPDC058045
GGGGTTCGCTTCCCCCAGGAGGGGGGGGGGGTGCACTTTGCCTCCCGCCTCGCTCGTTTATGCCGCGCGGGGGACGCCCCCGCGCGGCCGCGGCGGACCGCTTCCGTATCGGCTCTTCCGTATCAGCTATCGAAGGGGAAACCCCTCCCGTCAGTGCTCGGCCAGCAGCTTCTTCACCGCCGCGGCCACCCGGCCGCCCTCCGCCCGGCCGGCCACCTTCGGGTTCACGATCTTCATCACCTGGCCGATGGCCCGCGGCCCCTCGGCCCCCGAGCCGACCGCCTCCGCCACGGCCGCGGCGACGATCTCCTCCAACTCGTCGTCCGACAGCGGCTCCGGCAGATACGCGGCGAGCACCTCGCCCTCCGCCTTCTCCCGCTCGGCCTGCTCAGCGCGGCCGCCCTTGGCGAAGGCGTCCGCGGCCTCCCGCCGCTTCTTCGCCTCCCGGGCAATCACCTTCTGCACCTCGGCATCCGAGAGCTCGCGGGCCGACTTCCCCGCGACCTCCTCCGTGGTGATCGCGGCAAGGGTCAGCCGGAGCGTCGAGGAGCGCAGCTCATCGCGCTCCCTGATCGCAGCGGTGAGATCTTCCTGAAGCTTCGACTTGAGCATGGTCATAGCGGCGATTGTCGCAGGCGCCACCCCTCCCGCGCCCCACCATTACCCAGCTGACCCAGACCGTTGATCCCGACCGTACGACCCGTCTGACACCATGGGAGGATGCGCGCGCGATACGGAGTACCCCTGGGCATCACGGCGGTCGGCGCCGCCGGTCTCCTCTACTCTGCGGGCTTCGAAGCCCGCTCGTTCCGACTGCGACGGGTCACGGTGCCCGTACTGCCGCCCGGAATGCACCCGCTGCGCGTCCTCCAGGTCTCCGACATCCACATGGTCGGCGGCCAGCGCAAGAAGCAGCGCTGGCTCCGCTCCCTGGCCGGCCTGCGCCCCGACTTCGTGATCAACACCGGGGACAACCTCTCCGACCCCGAAGGCGTCCCCGAGGTGATCGACGCCCTCGGCCCCCTCATGGAGTTCCCCGGCGCCTACGTCTTCGGCTCCAACGACTACTACGGCCCCAGGCCCCGCAACCCGGCCCGCTACCTCTTCGAGAAGACCCAGGGCCGCCACGGCCTCAACGGCAACGCCCCCGTCGTCGGCGCCGTCCACAACCCGTGGGAAGGCCTCCGCGACGCCTTCGACGACGCGGGCTGGCTCAACCTCACCAACACCCGCGGCACCCTCAAACTCGACGGCACCCGCATCGCCCTCACCGGCCTCGACGACCCGCACATCAAACGCGACCGGTACGCCCAGGTCACCGGCGGGCCCGACCCCGACGCCGACCTCTCCCTCGGCGTCGTCCACGCCCCCTACCTGCGCGCCCTCGACGCCTTCACCGCCGACGGCTACCCGCTGATCCTCGCCGGCCACACCCACGGCGGCCAACTCTGCATCCCCTTCTACGGCGCCCTCGTCACCAACTGCGACCTCGACACCGACCGCGTCAAGGGCCTCTCCACCCACCAGTCCGGCGGCCGCACCTCCCACCTGCACGTCTCAGCCGGCTGCGGCGCCAACCGCTACACCCCCTTCCGCTTCGCCTGCCCCCCCGAAGCCACTCTCCTCACCCTCACCCCACCCACCCCCTGACCCCCAAAACCGGATTTCGCCTCAGGCCTCCGGTGGGCTAAAGTAAACGACGTCGCCGCGACAGCAGCGACACTCGGGGTGTAGCGCAGCTTGGCAGCGCGCTTCGTTCGGGACGAAGAGGTCGTGGGTTCAAATCCCGCCACCCCGACAGGTGAAATAGCAGGTCAGGCCCGGTGCTGAGAGATCAGCACCGGGCCTGATCTGCTTTGTCGCCCCGTTCTGGGAGCCATTTGGGAGCCGACTTCCAGAACCGGCTCCCCAGCGGCTCCCAGCCGAGCGGCCGTCCACCTTCGAGCGTGCTCTGTGACGCTCACAGTCGGAAGGCGCGTCCCTACGGCTTGTGCGAGGCCGATCACAGACGGTACGACGATCGCCATGCACCCTTGGTCTCCGTTAAACGACCGGCAGCTCGCGCTCCTCACCCGCATCGGGGACGGTTCCGACCCGGTCACCTCAGACAGCCCCGAACTCGCCGTCACGGCCCGCGCACTCAAGGGGCGGGGTCTGATCATCATGCCCAAGAAGGATGGGAAGTGGCAGGCGGAGATCACCGACGCCGGACGCTTCTACCTGGAGCACGGCCATCACCCGGACCGGCCGGAGCCGGTCCAGCGCAAGCAGCGGTCCGCACACCCCGAGCAACGGCCGGCACCTCCACCGCAGAAGCAAGCCACAGCCGCGTCCGCGACGAAGCCCACGCCACAGCACGCCCCCAAGCCCTCACGGCCGTCACCGGCGGAAGTCGGAGCTTCCTTGATCGCCGAGGTGCAGCAAGCTGGGCGGTTCCTTCGCATCCCGAACCCCAGCGAAGAGGAGCGGGCTCGCTACCGCAGGGCGTTCGACGCTGCCCGGCAGTGTGCGCCCGAGGGGTACCACCTGAAGTACAGCGGCCGGGCGAAGGGGGACTTCTTCCTCGGTCTGCTCAGGGTGTCCGGGGAGGACGACACCAAGTGGAACCGGATCCGGCTGGCGCGCAGCCGGGTGATCAGCGATGTCGAGGACGTGATCGCCGCTGTCACTGCGGACCACAGTGCCTTCGAGATCTCGGAGGAGGTCCTGCCCCGAGTCCTCTCGCTGCTCCGGCTCCTCGCCGAGCAGGCACTCGCCCGCCACGGCGAGATCACGGTGTCCAAGAAGCGCAAGCAGCCCAGGCCCCTGCTCACCGTCCACGGCAGGACGTACGAGGTCAGTTTCCGCGAACGGCAGAAGCAGGTCCGGTACGTGCCCAAGCAGCCGGGCCGACGTACGTACGACTGGCAGCGGGTGACGCCGGCGCACAGGTTCGAGCCGTCCGGCGAGCTGGATCTGCGGATCAGCCAGCACTCGGGCTACGGCTACGGCCACAGCTACCGCTGGAAGGAGGAATGGGCCGACACCGCCAAGAAGCCGTTGGAGGAGCAGGTCGGTTCGGTGTTCCGGGCGCTGAAGGCGCGCGCGGAGGAGCAGGAGCAGGCTCGACTGGAACGGGATGCCGAACAGCGGCGCCAGCGAGAGGAGCGGGAGCGGCAGGAGGCGGAGCGTCGGCGTCTGGAGGCGGAGCGGGAGGAGCGCGAGAGGCGGGAGTGGGAGTCCGCCGTCAGTGCCGCCTCGATCAAGGCGGTTCACGCCCTACGGGCGGAGCACTTCGGCACAGCCCTGGAGCAGTGGAAGGTGGCTGGAGAGATCCGGGTGTTCTGCGTCGCTCTGGACGAAGCCGCCGCCACATCGGACGACGCCGTCGAAGCCGATCGGCTTCGAGAGTGGTCGGCTTGAGGGAAGACGGAGGCCGACCGGCTGGACCCCACGATCAACGGCAAGGGCCTGGCCGCTATCGACTTCTACGCGGAACCGACCGGAGATCAGCTACGGCCTTTCCTCGACGGCTGGAACCCGCACCGGCCGGAGAAGGAGCAGCCTGCGGCACGGCCCGAGCCGCCGAAGCCGACCCCGGAGCCGTGGCGCGGCTCTATCGACGCACGTCAGGATCAAGGCTGGCGATATGGACGCCAAGGTCGCGCTCAATGGTGGAGGCGATGACGCCGTGCCCACGGTCACGTAGAGCCTTGACCGCCTTCTCCACCAGCTGGCCGAGTCTGATGACCTCTTCGCGCAGTGCGACCAACTCGTCGTAGCGTTCAGCCTTGTCCTCGCCGCACCACGCCCGGACAGTCCGCAGGACGGCCGCCTCCGCATCCAACTTGCGGTCGTCCCGACGACGGTAGGAGTACCAGGAGGGCTGTGCGCGCTCCTGGTCGATGTCCTGCTGCTTGCGGTCCACCTCAGGGAGGATCTCGTCGGCGAGCCGACCCGCTACCTGGCGGGCGATGCGCTCGGTGACCGACCAGCCGGCCAGGCACATGCCGGCGCGGTTCTCGTGCACCATAGGGTCACTGCGGAGCGCGGTGGCGTCCATGCCGATGAGCGGCGCCGTCTCGTCGAGTCGGCTGAGTTCCAGAACTCCCGCGTCCGCCACCCCTCGGCGGAGGCGCAGCCTGTTCTTCGGCCGGACGAACCCGAGGATCAGGCGCGCGGCCTCGAAGTCCGTGCTGCCTCGTACGTGGCGTGACGCCTCGGTCAGTCTGAGCTCTGCCTCGTCATCCGCGCGGAACGCGTCGACGTCTGACCACGGTGCTACGAGGCAGCCGGGACTGACCCATTCCTACAGGCCGGCGTCATCCCCTTCCAGGAACCGGACGTGGATCCAGTCAGACCTGCCACGGTGGCCGACCCGAACGATCTCCACCTGCCTGACAGGGCTGCCCAGCTCCTTCGACCTCGCACGGTATGCCCAGTGCTCGCCAGTCTCCATGTACCTATTGAGCCAGGTCCGTTGGCCCCGTTACTTGGCAATCGTCGTAGCTGCTGGAGTGAGACGGCCGCGCGGAGTTGACGCGGCCTCGCGCAGGCATCGGGAATACGGCTGTGCCCTCCGGCAGTGGTCGCCGGAGGGCACAGCACTCTTATTGCTACGACTTGACGGGCGCCCGTGACACCTCGCGTGCCCGCAGGAGGTCACTCAGTACGCGCACTGGTGACGTGGCACTCATGGCCAAACGTGCGTCGAGTGCTGCCTCCCACTGCTCGGTCAGCCCCTGCATGAGGCGCTTGCGCATGCCTGGGGTGACGTGGGCGTAACGCGCCGAGACCGAGCCGTCGATGTGGCCCATGCGTTCGTCCATGAGCACCTTCTCGGTTCCCAGGTCCTCCATCATCGTCCGGTGGGTGTGGCGAAGGCCGTGGGGCGTGAGCCCCTTGGCTATCGGGAGCCAGCAGGCGTCAGCCCGATCGCTGGCACCCCGTCCCCGGGCCGGGACGCCGGGCCACGGCTCGCCGAGCAAGGGCACCGGCCGTGGCTCCTGCGGCGCCTTCTTCGGGTACCAGCCGGAGACCGCCGGCGTGAACAGCCAGGTTGCGAAACCGTTCCTGCGCCAGTGGGCGGCATGCTCCGGCACGACGCCGCCCCGCACGAACCCGAGGTCCGCGATGGCCTGCTCGACCTTCGCTCGCGTGGCCTCGGTGACGCGTTCGGGGTGGTTGAGCACGTTGGACACCGTGCCGGTCGAAACGTCGGCACGACGGGCGACGTCGACGAGCTTCGCGCCCTGGTGGCCCCCGGTACGGGCCGCGCCCTGTCCTCGGAAGACGTAGGTCTTGCCGTGACAGGGGCACGGCTTGGGCTTCGTGCGGGCGATGTGGTTCGCGACCAGCGCGGACAGCCAGTCCATCGAGTCGATGGTGCGGTAGCTGTCGTCCTTCGGCGGGCAGCGCACCAACTCCCCCGAGTCGAGCTCGTACAGCTGCCACTCGACACGGACGGCTCCAGGGCGGACGAACGCGGTCTCCAGGCCGACGATCTCGCCCCAGCGCATGCCGGTGTACCCCTTGAGGACCACAGCGACGAACTCGTCGTCACGGCCGGAGAGCAGGGCGGCGCGCTCGGCGGTCAGCAAGATGCCGAGCGCGTCGGTGACCACCTTCTCCGGACCACGGTCTCGGGAGCGGCCGGCGCGCTTACCCCGTCCCCGCCGCCGAGCAGCCGGGTTGGACGTGATCAGGCCCTCGTCGATCGCGTCCTCGAAGATCAGGTGGAGCGTCGAGCGCCAGGTCTTGACGCTGGAGGCCGCGTAGAGGGCCTTCTCCTTCTTCTCCCACAGGTCGACGTCCGTGCGCAGGATGCCGGCGAGCGCCTTGTCCTCGAACTCGGGGAGCAGGTGCTCTTCGATGTGGCGCTTGTAGTTCTGCATGGTCGAGGCGGCCAGGTCCTGGGCCTCGTACCAGCGGTTCGCGTACTCGCCGAAGGTCTCCTGGCCGAGGGCCGGGTCGCGCCAGTCGCCGCGACGGTACTTGTTCTCGGCCTCGGCCGCTGCCCGTTGGGCCTCGCCCTTGGTGGCGAACCTGATCGCCTTGCCGTTCTCATCGACGACCGTGTTGTGCTTGCCGGGCGCGACCTTGTACCGGCCGCGCCAGTAGTTTCCGCGCTTCTCCGCGAAACCCAAGTCCCGCTGTCCCCTCTTGGTTGTCCTCGGCTACGGCAGATGCGATCGGGTCACGCGACAGTGCTGTACTGCTGCTGTCGACGCGGCGGGCGGGCCCGCAGGCGAGTCGCCGGCGCCACGGCGGGGCGGCGACGTTGCGCGGAGTCGGTCTGCGTACCGGGCTCGGAGAGCGGCTCGGTCGCCCGGGCGGCTGTCTGCGCGGGCTGTGCCGGCCGCTCCTCGTAGAGGCGGATGGTCTCGGCGAGGTGCTCGGCGGTGAAGCGGTAGGCGCGGCCGACCCGGGTGTGCGGTATCAGGCGCCGTCGCGCGCGGTCCTTGACCCACCAGGCCGAGCAGCCGAGGGTGTCGGCGATCTCCTCGGGGCGGTAGAGGCGGGGTGGAGGGGCGTCGGACGGCCTGTGGGGGACGGGCGCGGGCGTGGGTCGGTGCAAGGGGGCGGCTCCTGGTCGCGAGGGCGGCGGGGATGCGTGGGCGGCTCAGGTGGCGCCCGGGCCCTGGAGGAGGGCGAGGGGCGATACCTGCAGGGCTTCGGCGATGGCGACGAGGTCGTCGATATCGCATCGCCGCTTGGCGAGTTCGATGCGGGACAGCATCGTGCTGGACATAGGACGGCCCAAAGCGGTACATCGTGCGGCGAGTTGGCGCTGCCCAAGGCCGCGTTCCGTACGGAGGATTTCGATGGTGCGAGCCGCCACCATTCCTGCGGGCCCTATTTCCAGAGATCGTGCTGCCATGGCTCCAGTTGTAGCGTGCATTCGCCGGTTTGGTTAACCGGCGATCGTCGGCTATGTTGCGCCGCGCTCAATCGGTGAGCGAGGCGGTCGGGGTGCTGCGCAAGGCCGGATCCCCGAACGGTTCCCAACACCAGAGACCCTCTCTGACGTGGGGTGTTGTGTTGTAGCTTCGTCGCTCGCAGGACGTCAACGGCTTCCCGATGTGATCCTTCTGGCTCGGGGTGCGGGGCAACTATTTAGTCAACCGCCGATCGTGCCCTACCGTTTTCGCACCGCCCTCGCCGATTCGATTTCCAGCGGTATTTCTGCCGTGAGAGATTGCGCCGGATAGGGCTGGACTTGCGCGCCGTGGGTGTGGCTATGTTGACGACACCCCGGAAAGCGCGAGCGGCCATCAACGCTCCCGCGTCAACGGCCGTACATTCCCGCCCTTCACACCCGTCTCCGCCCCCGACCGACGGTGAACCGTGGGCACCCATCCCACCGGCCACCGAGTGAGGACCGCCCCTCTTGGCACGAATCCGCACCATCAAGCCCGAAGCCTTCGTCTCCGAGTCCCTGGCCGCCGTCTCCCTGACCGCCGAGCGCACCTTCTTCGGCCTGCTCACCCAGGCTGACGACCAGGGCCGCCACCGCGACCACGCCGCGATCATCGCCGGGCAACTGTGGGTCCTGCGCCCGGAACACACGCCCTCCGCCGTCGAGCAGGACCTCGCCCAGCTCGCCGACGCCGGGCTGATATGCCGCTACAAGGGCACGGATGACAAGCGCTACCTGCACATCGTCACCTGGCGGCAGCATCAGAAGATCAACCGCCCCAGCGCGAGCCGCCTTCCCGCCTGCCCGCACCACGACACGCCGGCTCGCACCGCGCCGGGCGTTGGCGCGCCGGCTGCGGGGGCTGGCATCACGGAGTCCGCACCGCTGTCTCACGGAGCCCTCCGTGAGGGCTCCGGGCAAGTACGCAACCCTGCGGCGAATCCCGCCTCAGATGAGGAAACCGCAGGTCAGAGCGGTTTCACGGAGTCCTCCGTGAGGCAGCAGGGAGGGTTCAGTGAGGGAGCGGTGACGTCTCACGGTCCGGATCTAGGACCTAGGATCATGGATCTAGGAGATACCCCTTCGGGGGGCGCGAGCGCCCCCGCACCCCGCACCGTCTCAACCAACGAGCTCATCGCCGAGTACGCCGCCGCTTGCACACACCGCCCGCCCAAGGACGTCCTGGGCCATCTTGGCCGGGAGGCACGCAAGCTGCTGGAGGAGGGCATCGCGCCCGCTCATGTCCGGGCGGGGCTCGACCTACACCGCGCCAAGGGCCTGCACCCCAGCACGCTGCCGAGCCTCGTGCACGAAGCCATGAACGCGGCCCCCACCGCGCCGGTTGTCCACAGGGCGTGGACAAACCCCGCCGACGTCGAAGCCGCCTACGGAGGTGACCTCTGACCGCCACGCTCACCCGCGAGCCCCATCGGGTCGGCCCGCTCGCCGACCGGCTCAACGGCATCCTTGCCAGTGCCGCCGTCGAGGAAGGGCACGTCGAGCCCGTCACCGGGCTGGAACTCGCCGATGCCAGGATCCCCGCCCGCTACCGCCGAGCTCTGGCCGACCACCCGAAGGTCACCGTCTGGGCCGACGAGATCACCCGCGCCGGGCGCCCCGGCCCCGGCGGGCCCGGGATCGCCGAAGGGCCGTCGCTGCTGATCGCCGGCCCCACGGGCACAGGCAAGACGTACCAGGCGTACAGCGCCATCCGCAGGCTGCTCGCCCGTGGCGTCCGCCTGCGCTGGGAGGCGATCACCACCGCCGACTTCCACCCTCGCCTGCGTCCCCGCGCTGGCCATGACGCCGAACGGGAGTTGCAGACTCTGGCGTGCTGCCCGCTGCTGTTCCTGGACGACCTCGGTGCGGCCAAGACAAGCGAGTGGACCGAGGAGCTGACCTACCGGCTTATCAATCACCGGTACGAGCACATGCTCCCCACCCTCATCACCACCAACCTCCCGACGGAGCAGCTACGCGTCGCCCTCGGTGACCGCGTCGCCTCCCGCCTCGCCGAGATGACCGAGCGCGTCATCCTCGACGGCCCCGACCGACGACGCCGCACCGCGCCCGTCGCCTGACCGGCCGCCCGCCGCCTGCCTCGCCGCGCCGCCCGCGCTCACACCTGCCTTGGCCCGCGCCCGGCCTCGCGCGCGGGGGCCGCTCAACGCACTGCCATGACAGTCCTGCCCTCCCGTCTCCTCTCACACCTTGGAGCCCCCTCCTGCCTCCTCTCGCCCTCGTCCCCCTGGCTACCCGGGTAAGCGGCACGCCGCTCCTCCCCGACTGGGCCACGTCCCCGACGACGACCGTGATGCTGCTTATCTCCCTCGTGCTGCTCGGCCTGCTCGCCGGATGGCTGATCCGCCAGCAGCGCCGCCGGGCGCCCGGCACCAACCACTGGCGCGGCACCGTCGCAGTGCCCGTCGCGGCCATGGCCGCGCTCGGCTGCACCGCCTACAGCGCCGACACGAGCTGGCGCTTCGCCGCCGACTACCTGGACATGGGCAGCACCGTCGAGCGCGCCTTCATGTTCGCCACCGCCGAGCTCGCCCTGTTCGCCACCGCCCTGATGGCACGCCAGAACCTCAACGGGCCCGCACGCGCGCCGGGGCTCCCCGGCGCCATGGTGTGGGTAATCACCGGCGTGCAGATCATCCCCGCCTATGCCGAGTTCGGGCTCGTCGGCGGCACCGTGCGCGCTCTCATCGGCCCGGTCATGGCCGCCATGCTGTGGCACCTGGCCATGGGCATCGAGCTGCGCCACCGCACCCCCCAGGCCGCCTCCCACAGTCTGGCCGCCGTCCTTGTCCGACAGACCCGCGAACGGCTGCTGGCCCGGCTCGGCATCGCCGACCAGGACGCCGACGCTGCCCGGCTCATCCGCGAGCGCGCCCTGAGCGAAGCCGTCGCCCTGATCCTCCGCGCCGAAGCGATGACCGAGCGGCAGCGGGGCAGGCTGTGGGGCCGACGCCTCTCCTATCGCCTGCACGAGGCGCTGGAGCGGGCCGACGTCGACGGTGACCCGCTCCAGGACGAGCTGCTGCTGCGCAAGCTCGCCACTCGCAAACAAGCTCTCGGCCTCGCCTCCATCACCCTTCCCCCGCGCTGGCACGCCCCGGCTTCGTACGCCCCCAGCACTTCCGGGCAGGCCCGCCCGCGCGCCATCTCTCCAAAGCGGACGAAGACGGCGGGCGGCTCTTCGCCGTCGAATGCGGGCAACGAAGACGCTCACCGGGTGGTCCGCCCGCAATCCGCCCGCCCGGAACCCGCAGACCGCTCCAGCGCGAGTTCCGGTTACCGCCCGCAACACCCCGCAGCCCCAGCCGACCGCCCGGAACCGATAGCGGGCGAGGCAGCGGGGGCCGATCCGGGCAATGCCGCGGAAGCGAAACCGAAGCGGCCGGGCCGCAAGCCCGACGCCTCCTGGGACGTCCTCGTCCAGTACGCCCACCGCATCCACCAGGACACCGAACGTCTCTCCCGCGACCTGCTGGAGGCGGCTGTACGCGCTGACGGCTACCGCATCGCCAGCGACCGCGCCGCCGAGGTCGTCCGCACCGTCAAGGCCGAGCTGAAGACCGCTCGCGCCAGCCATCCCCACTGAGGCAGGCCGCGGGGATCCCACCCCCAGCTGACACCACCCGCGCCCACTCCCCCACGATTCGGAGAGCACATGCACGATCCCACCTCCAAGGCCCTCAACGACACCGCCGTCACTCGGGAGATGACGCCTGCCCCAAGCGGAGCAAGCGGAGCAAGCGGAGCAAGCGGAGCAAGCGGAGCAAGTTGGAGGTCCGGACACTCCCCCGCTGGGGGAGCGCCCGAACCCGACCCCGCCCCGGGGGTGGCGGGGCCCGACCTGCGCCAGGGGGCGCCGGACGGGATGGCTGCGACCGAGGGCGGATCGCAGCCAGGCAAGGCCAGCCACAAGGGCAAGGCCAAGAAGGGGAAGTCACGCCCGCGCGACAAGAGGCAACGCCCCGCCCACAGCGTCCGGCTCAACGAACACGAACTCACCATCATCCAGGCCGGCGCCGAACACGTCGGCATGAGCGTGGCCGGGTTCCTCGCCTATTCCGCCCTGGCCGCCGCCCGCGACCAAGCACGTACCGCGGCGGCCATCGCCACCGAGCGTGATGTCCTGACCGCGCTGTTCGGCGTACGCCGCCAGCTCGGCTGGGCCGGCAGCAACGTCAACCAAATCGCCAAAGCACTGAACTCCGGTGCCGACGCACCACACTTCGCCGCGGCTCTCGATGATCTGCAACGCGCCGCGCAGGCCGCCCAGCGGGCAGCCGACAGGATCACTAAACGACAGGAGGAAGAGACCGCTTGATCCCTCGGATCCACAAGCAGGGCAGCAACACCCTCGGCCTCCTGCACTACCTCTACGGCAAGGGCACCCACGAGGAGCACGTCGATCCGCACCTGGTCGCTTCGTTCGACGGCATGGCCCCGGACCCCGGCCGCGACCCTTCGGTCACGAAGAAGGACCTCCAGCACCTCCTCGACCAGCCCCTCGCCCTCCTCGACGCGGACCAGCGTCCCGACAAGCACGTCTGGCACTGCTCCGTGCGCGCCGCCCCCGACGACCCGATCCTGTCCGACGAGCAGTGGGGCGACATCGCCCGTCGCATGGTAGCCGCCACCGGCATCGACCCTGGCGACGGCGCTGGCTGCCGCTGGGCAGCCGTCCGGCACGCCGACGACCACATCCACATCATCGCCACCCTGATCCGTGAAGACGGCCGCCGTCCCGATCACCACCGCTCCGGCAAACGCGCCCAGGCCGAGTGCCGTCTGATCGAAAAGGAACTCGACCTGCACCAGGTCGCACCTGGGGACGGCACCGCCGCCAAGCGGGCCACCAGTGCGGAGCGGCACAAGGCCGAACGCGAGGGTCGGGAGCGCCCGGCGCGCGAGGAGCTCCGGGAGACCGTACGGCGTGCGGTGGCCGGCGCGACGAGCGAGGAGGAGTTCTTCGACCGGCTGGCCGCCGCCGGTCTTCTGATCCGCAAGCGCATCGCGCCCTCCGGCGACCTGCTCGGCTACAAGGTCGCGCTGCCTGATGACCGCAACGGTGAGAAGGAGCCGGTGTTCTACGCGGGCTCCACGCTCGCACCCGATCTGTCCCTGCCCCGCATCCGCGAACGCTGGGCCCTTCCCGCGGAGGCTGCCGCCTCGGCAGACGGCTCCGGGCCGGAGCGACCCGCCCTGCCGCACGTGACAGGTCCCGCGTTCGCACGGCGCCGGGCCTCCGCCACCACCTGGCAGGCCCTGCTGATCATCGACCACGGCGACGACGGCACAGCGGCAGCCCAGATCGCCGCAGCCGGGGAGATCCTCGACGCGCTCGCCAAGACCTCCGCCGCCCACACCCGCGCTCAGCTGCGCGAGGCGGCGTTCGTGTTCGAGCGGGCCAGCCGCTCCCACGTGAAGGCCGTACGCGGGCACGACCGCGCCCTGCGCCAGGCTGCCCGCGATCTCGTCCACAGCGGTCCCGCCCTCGGCCGCGGCGAAGACGGCACCACCACCGCCATGCTCATCGACATGGCCTTCTTCCTCGCCACCGCCGCGGCGAACTGGCACGCCAGGAAGCACCACAGCCAACAGGCAGCCGCCGCCGAACAAGCCGCCCATCACCTCCGCGCCGCCTACCAAGCCGCCGCAGCCCAACCCATGGCCCTCATGAGCCAGCGAGGCCAGCGTCTGGCCCCGCGTGTCCGGCAGCGGCAAGCCGACCTTCTCCACCAGGTGCTACCAGAGCTGGCCGAACGAATCCGGGCCGAGCCGGGCTGGCCCGCCCTGGCCACCACCCTCGACGACGCCCGTAGAGCCGGCCACGACCCGGCCGCCCTGCTCGCCGAAGCCACCCGACGGCGCGAGCTCGACACCGCCACCTCCATCAGCGACGTGCTCGTCTGGCGCCTGCGCCGCAGCGCCCACCTGCCCGCCCTACCCGTAAGTCCCCACGGCACCCCGACCCAAGGCAGTCCGCGCACCATGTCCCCGGCGCCCTCCACACAGCCGGCGCCCAGCGCAGCGAACGACGCCAACCGTCGGCGCTAACCAATGGGTCGCGGATCTGTGCGGGCGCCGACGAGGCGGTGCGGCGCTGGAGTACCGGTGGTTTTTCGAAGCTCCATTCGCCTGCGTCGCGTTTCATCCCTTGTCTGTTGGCACAGGCGCGCTGGACGGTGGGTCAGCTGGCCGCGAGACGGGCTCTCTTCTCGGCACGTGGTTCGGCCTGCCAGCAAGGCAGGAACGCCGAGAGCATTGGGTCGCTTTCAATCTTCTGCTGGGTGAGCCGCATGCCTTCGTCGATGATCGCGTCCCACTTCTCTGTGGCGAGCTCGACGCGGCAGGGCAAGTCCTTGATGATCTCCTCGTCCACGGTCAGGTAGTTCGAGGCCCGACTCCTACCCCCGCGGCCCGTAGGCACATAGGCGTCGGCGCCGGCCTGGTCTGGAAGCAGGGAGATGAGGACCGCGTCCCCGTCCTTAGCGATCCTTCGGGCCGCCTTGTGGGCTGCTGAGACCTCCGTCCTGGAGGGGTCTCGTTGCAGCATCTCAGCCAGGGTGCTTCGGATGCTGACCGTGTCCCGACTGGCCAGCGCATTTCGCAGGGCCTCGTGGAAGGTCTCCGTCATCGATGTCATGACCGCGATTTTCACGATTGGCTGGCCTTGGGCCATGCACTTGAGGTCGGCACCCAGTTTGTGTTCCCCCGTTCGGCAGAAACGTGCTGGGCGTCGTCGCCGACGGTCCCGCCAGTCGGGCGGAGGTCGGTCTTCAGCTGTGACCGACCCATCGGACTGGCCCTAGCTGGCTGGAGCGCGAAGGAGCCGGTCGCGTGTACTTTCCGGCAGCACCCGGCGCAGGACCGGTGCGCTGGAGCTGAGGGAGTCGGCGAAGGCGGCAACGAGGTCGTGCGGCACGCTGGGGCCGAAGGAAGCCGCCCACAGGTATCCCGCGCCGGGTACCGGCTCGGCCCACGCTTGCCATCCAGCCAGGGCCGCCTCGTCCGCCTGAGCCACCAGCGCCCGAGAGTCGGCGTCCTGGATGAGTGGCGGCACCTCGCCAAGGCGGATGTGGGAGGCGAAGGTCGGATTGATTGCTCCCGTGCCGGGCTGGTCGACGTCACGCAGCCAGCCGTGGGCGGTAACGGCGTCGAGGACCAGCTCAGGGCCACCGAGCGACAGGGCGGGCTGATTGCGGGCGTCGAGCGCGACGAGGAAGTCGGCGAGAACCTCTGCGGGGACCTCGGGGGTGAAGTAGGCCGACCACTGGGCGAGCGGACTGCTCGGGTCCGTACGGGCGGAGACCTGCCAGGCGATGGGCAGATTCCCCAGATGGAACGGCTCGTCCGGCAACACCCACTGCGCCCACCGCAGGGCGTCGGGGCTGATGTGAAGGACGGTGCTGCGCAGGACCTGGTGGTCCTCCAAAGGCTCGTCCGGCTCCTGGCGGCCACGGACGATCGTCAGGGCCGTCCAGCCCAGGCCAGCGAGAGTGTCGGCGACGGCGTCGTAGAGACGTCCGTCGTCACCAGCCAGGTGACGGGGGCCAACCCAGTATGCGGACGTGTCGCTGGCCGGGGTGAGTGGGCCGAACGGGAAGTCGGGATGCAGGGTGCCTCCAAAGGCGTCGGGGTACTCATTGCCGCCGGCGGTGCGTGGCGCTGGTCAGGAGTGCCGGGCCGGTCGTGTGACGGCCTCGGGTGGCAGATGACCGAGCTTCGTGTCCGCATTGCGCCCGGCAAGGCGGACGCCGGTCCGCCCGAGGGGCCCCGCCTTGAGCCTCTGTTGTCACACCTGCTGGAGGTCTCCAGCACGCGAGCGACTGCGGCGGCGACGATATCGGCCGGCGTCTGGGTGTCGAAGGACATCTGGTAGCCGCGCACCTTGGCCGTACCAGTAACGGCGATCTTCCATCCCTCGCCGTCGGTGCCAGGGCGGCCGGACGGGAACCATCCGAGATAGAAGGAGCCGTCCTTCGAATTGACGTGTACGTCCGCGCGGTCGTCGACGACCAGGTTGAAGTCGTCGGCGCAGAACTGATCCATCACGAGCGTGGGCTGACCCGGCCCAAGCTGCCACTCACGCAACCGCAGGGCCTCGATGGTGGTGGAGAATCCCGGACTCGGGGGTTCCGGAATCACAGGCGATCACCTCTTTGACCTGGTGGTTTACCAGAAGGTCATCCACGTTGACATGCCATTGCAGCGTTGGCCAGTCATTCATCGATCATTGCTGTCTGCCCCGGGCGAACTGCGACGAGGCGTGAAACAGCGCCGTCATACGCCGGAGAAACGGCGTGCGCGTGGTTGGCAGAATGCTGATAGTTGCCGCATGGATGCGATCGAGGCCGCACGTGCCGTTGTAGATGAGCACCACCCTGACGCTCTGACTGCCTTCCTGGGAGGCAGCGTCGTGACGGGCCGCCGCACGGCAATGTCGGACCTTGACATCGTGGTCCTGCTCCGCGGAGCCCCCGCCCCATACCGGGCCAGCCTCCGGAGCGACGATTGGCCGGTGGAGATGTTCGTGCACACCGAATTGACTTGGTACGCGTACGTTGAGCGGGAAGTACGCAATCGCCGGTCGCCGCTGCTCTGGATGTGCGCCGACGGTGAGCTGCTATTCGACACTGACAGAGTCGGAGCGCGCATCGCAGCTGAGGCCCAAAAGCTGACCGCCGCAGGGCCACCCATGGTGTCGGCCGACGAGATCGATGATCGCCGCTACGCGATCACCGACCTTCTCGACGACCTCGCAGGGAGCAGCGACCAGAGCGAGCGACTGTTCATTGCCACCGAACTGGTTCGACGGACGGGCGAGTTGGCACTAGCCATCGGCGGCTCGTGGGGCGGGGGTGGAAAGTGGCTCGCACGCCGTCTGGAGACGACCTCACCAGGGCTCAGCTTGCGCCTGCACCGTGGCCTGCGGGAGGTATTGGACGGGCGGGTAGAGCCCCTCGTAGCCGCTGTGGACGAGGTGATCGGGCAGGCCGGTGGTCGGTTGTGGGTCGGCTACAAACGTGGTGGAACTTCATGAACCTCGCGGGGACCGAGACGAGGGCGGCGGACGGTGCACTGATCACCGGGCGGCGGACCTCCTGCGGGTGACGTCGGTTGCCTCCTCCCAGGACTCCGGAGCGGCCGCGGCAGTGCGTACGCCGCCGAAAGGCGTAGAAACCGCATAAAGCACCATGGCATCGAGCTTGTCCGGCCCTGGGATGGTAGTGGCTCAAGCTCCCGGCCACGAGGCCGGTCGCGAGTCACTCGCTCAAGGGTGGCTGCCGGTGGCCCTGATGCTCATGGGCGTTTGTGAGCGCAGGGTGCGAGCGGGCGACAGGGCACTCCGGCGAGACCGCCGACCCGTCGTCGGCCTTCGCCTCCGCCCGTCTGGTCACTGAGAGTATGAGCGAGTGAATGCTGACGTGCTGGGACGCTTGGTGCCGGATCGTCCCGAGGATGTGGCTGCGGTCTTCGCCGAGGCGGACTTCCCATGGTGGATCGCCGGTGGCTACGCGATCGAACTCGCTGTCGGCCGCGAGCTGCGCCCACACGGCGATCTCGATGCCTCGTCCTCCGGCGCGACCAGGCCCGCGTACGGAACCTCCTGGCCGACTGGGACCTGTACGTGGCCGACCCACCCGGCCAGGGGGAGCTGCGACCGTGGCGTCCTGGAGAGCTCCTACGGCCGCCGCTCCACGACATCTGGTGCCGCCGCACGCCGGAGGCGCCCTGGTCGGTGCAGCTCATGCTGGACGAGGCCGAGGGCACCCAGTGGGTCTCGCGGCGCACCCCGGACATTCGCCTCCCGATCGACCGGCTCGGGCGGACGGGCGAGACGGGCATCCCGTATCTCGCGCCCGAGGTGCAGCTTTTCTACAAGGCGAGGGCGACCCGGGACAAGGACGAGACTGACTTCGAAGCGGTACTGCCACTGCTGGACGCTCCGGCGCGCGCATGGCTGGCGGGCGCGATCACAGTGATCGCGCCCACCCATCACTGGCTCCGCCGGCTCCTGCCGGTCAGCCGAACGTGAGCAGTGGAACGTCGTAGAGGTCGGACTGGACCTTGGCACTGAGAAGGTGGCTCGTCCTGCCGTCGGCAGACTGGGCCTTCAGACCGGCGGAGACGTGGTTGTACGGGAGGATCCCGCCGGTGCGAAGTGGGCTCGGCGAGGGAGCCCGGACCCAACTCGCTCTTGCAGACCTCGTGCGCTCCCGAAACGGGCTTCTGTGTAGCCAAGGCCGAGCAGGGCGGCAGGGTGGCGGGCCGATGCCTCGTCGGGTCCATCGATCCCGAGAATCATGGGCAGGCAGGACCAGGTGTCGAAGCTGGAAGGGAGGTCCGTCCACGCACGCCACGGCCCACGTCGCAGTAGGTAAGACCTGGCCTCGCTCGGTGCATAGAACACGTTAGCGAAGTCGCGTCGAGGCCAGGGCTATGGCCGAACCTGGATGAGAGCGTGAGTGCCGCTGGTGCGCCACGCCGCACCGGACTGTTCGAGGGCGTCCAGCGTTCCGTGGTCCAGGCCGACAATGACGTCGGACTTCAGGGTGCGGAGGGCTGCGACGGCCCCTGGGAAGTACGCGGTGAGGTCTGCGAACGGCGCCGTGGCGTCCCATAGACGGTCGCCCACAAGGCGGCGGTAGTTGAGGTCGCCCTTCAGGATGGTGAGCGTGGCGGCCTCGAACTCACTTCGAAGGTCCTCGGGCATCTCCTCGTACGGCAGCGGAGCGCAGAAGAAGGGGTGGGTGCGGACCTCCAGGCGTCCTGACGCCATGGCCTTCCACAATCGGTCGCCGATCGTGCCGGCTTCGCCGGGTGCCTCGGTGAGGCGGCGGAGGCAGTCGACGACGTCTGCCGTCATCGCGTCGGAGACGTAGTACGGGCTGGGCTTTACATGGAGCACGACCCGTTCGGCGTGCGGGCGTTCGAGGAGGTAGTCGATGAGGATCAGGTCCGGGATCAGCTCGCGTCCGGCATTGTCCGCCACAACGGCGACGGTCGAGGGGGCACCGGCGGGCAGGAGCTGCCAAAGCACGCCGCTGTCGTCGGCGACCAGCGCGGAGGTAGCTTCGCCGGTCGCTGGCTCCCCCGCCGAGACACGGAAGCCGAGGTCCGCGCGGTTGCCCCAGAGCGAGGCGTGGAGCAGCGCCGCAGCCCGCTCGTCGGCAGGTGCGTCGGCGAGCGCGTCCAGGGCCCGCAGCTCCTCCTCCACCGCCTCGCCGCGCAGTTCGGCCTGCTTGAACGGAGCGAAGGGATCGACTCCCTGCCACGGGCCCGTACCGAAGTACTCGATGGCGCCAAGCAGCCGGCGGTAAAAGTAGCTCTCCGCCCACAGGAACGGGGCGTCGAACCACGACCGCCCAAAGTGCTCCCGGCCCCAGTTCTTCCACTGCCGGTGATCGTGCTCCGAGGCAGCGAGCGGTTCGATGACGCCGTTGGTGATCTCGTCCAGCAGGGCATCGAGGGCCTCGTGCTGTCGACGGCCGTACGGGAAGGCGTCTCGCACCTGCTGGATCAGGGCCGGGTGGCGTTTGGCCAGGACGCCCCAGGCGAACGAGCCGGGCTCGTTGCTCAGGATGACCGGCGCGTCGCGGTCGGCGGCCGGGCCGGAGCTGCTGTCGGCCCTTCCGTCCGAGGTGCTGGGAATCTTCTCTGTCATGGTGTGCAAGCCCTTCGCTTGTCGCTCATGAGTCCTTGATCTCCAGGGACACGACCCCCGCCGCACTGCCGATCAACACCTCGCCCGTACGAGGTTCGAAGGCCGCGCAGTGCAAGGAGGCATCCACCCTGACCTTGGCGATCTGGTGCTGCTCGCTGAGTGACCACAGGCGCACCGTTCCATCCGCCGCGGCCGACACCAGGCGGTCCCCGTCGTTGAGGAAGCCCAGCATGAGGATGCGGCCGGTGTGCCCGGAGAGGTGGGAGGTGAACCTGTCCGTAGCCAGGTGCCGTACCGCGATATCACCGGTTCCCGCCCCAACCGCGACGCGATGCCCCGGTCCGTCGACCGTGACGGCGCGGGCCCACCCGCTGGGGCTGGAGAACCGGCCCTTGAACTCGCCGGTGAGGGCGTGCCACACGCGTACGGAGCCGTCGCCGCCACAGGCGGCGAGAAGGTCTCCGCTGTCGTCGAAGGCGAGCGAGCGCAGTCGGCCAGCGTGAACATCCTGGCTCCACAGCAGGGCCCCGGTGGAGAAGTCCCAAACCCGGATGTGTCCGTCGCCCGTACTCGCGGCAAGGCGGGATGCCGAGCGAGCCATTGCCACGGCCCACGTCCGCGGGGTGTCCTGGCTCAGGGTGAGGGACCACGCCGTATCGAGCAGCGACCAGACCCTGACCGCCCCGTCGCCGCAGGCCGCCGCGACGTGCTCACCACCACCTGCCAGGGACCAAACACGCCCATGGGCCGCCGTGAGCCTCCTGCTGACCGTCCCGGTCGAGGTATCGATGACGCCGATGCCGCCGGCACCGTCGCCGACCACGGCGGTACGGCCGTCGGCGGCGAACTGCGTGGACCACACGGTGTTCGCGCCGCTGGCCAGCGTCCTGAGGCTGTTCCTGCCCACCGTCCAGATGCGAACAGCGCCGTCCTCGCATCCCGCTATCACGGTGCCGTCGCCTGTTGTGGCGAGTGAACGCACCCAGTCGACTCCCGGTGGGGGCTGAGTCTCGCCCGCCGGACCTTCCGCCGAGAAAGCCTGGATCCTCGGCTCTTCGGTGGCGGCGACGATGACATCGTCGTGGGAGGACAGAGCAACGGCACGCACGCGCGCCTTGAGATCGGCGATCCGGCGAACGAGAGCCAGTTGACCGTCCGCCGCGTCCCACACAGTGATGGAGCGGTCACCTGATCCGGAGGCCAACAGAGAGGAACCGGGGGCGAAGGCCACGGAACGTACCCAGTCGCGGTGAGCGGCGCGTTCGTCCAGGAGACGACCTGTACGCAGGTCGAAGAGACGGACGAACTCGTCCTCGCCGGCCACGGCCACAAGCGACTGGGAGTCTCCTCCGATCGCCACGGACCAGACGGGAGTGCCGACCGTACGCATCGATCGCACGAGCACGAGCCTGTCCACGTCCCACACGTGCACAGCTCCGTCCTCGGCCCCGGAGAGCAGGAACGGGCCGGAGGGGGAGAAGGCGAGGCTGCGGATCCGGCGATTGTGCCCGGGCAGCACGCCGATGGGGTCTCCGGTGTCGGTGCGCCACAGTCGGATCGCTCCGTCGTCTCCCGCCGAAGCGAGGACCAGCCCGTCCGAGGAGAGCGCGGTGGCGAACACCCATCCGATGTGCGCCTGGTGGGCTCGGAGCAGCCGGCCGGTGTTGACGTTCCACAGCCTGACCACTCCGTCCTCACCACCCGACGCGACCATGTCACGAGCGGCGGAGACGCTAACAATCGCACCGATGTGGCCGGGGGTCGGCGCTTCCGGGGTGTCGCCCTCTGGAGGCCGTAGCCACTTGGGGGTGAGTACCGCCTCCGCACCAGTGACGCGTTCGAGGGTTCGCGTGTCCTGGGGTAGAGGTGAGCGCCGCAGCACGATGGAAAGCGTCGAGGCGATGTCAGCCGGGCTTTCCAGTCCGCTCAGCAGGTACCCGGCGCCAGTCAGGGCGCGGGCGGTCAGCCACTCCTGACGCTGGGGGTGGCCGGCCTCGTCCCGCCCTGGCAGAGCATCGAGAACAGCGGCGTCCGCGGTCAGGTGCTGGTGTCCGACGAGCGCGACCTTCCGGATCACGTACGACGGGGACGCCAGGAGGCTGACGAGCTCGGCGTCAAGCTCGGCTTCACGCAGGTGGTAGGGAAGATGGCGCCACAGGTAGCCCTCGGTCTCGTCCAGCGTCTCCCACGCGCCCTCGGTGCCGTGCCGGTATGACTCGATCAGGGACCGGTGAAGGGCCGCCCAACGATCGCCGACCAGGTGGCGCAGGTAGGACCGGAACACATCGTGCAGCACGATGGCGTCCCGGTCCGCGAGATAGGCGCTGATCAGGGACCGGTCGGACAGCAGTCGGCAGAACTGCCTCACCACGTGAGGCGCCCATCCGTGCGCTGTTCGCCACCAGTGGGTGAGCACCGACACGGGGATCGGCAGCGACGGCGGGAAGACCGCGAGCGAGAGGTACCGGTCCCGCAGGTCCGAGTGCCCCGCGATCGAGACGCTCTCCTCAAGGCTGCGGAGACTGGACGCGAGTGCCTGCCCGATAGCGTTCTTCCGCTGGTCCGAGTCCCAGACGTCGAATGCCTGGGGGCCGTACGCACGGATCGCCGCGCTCGTCTCGGCGACCACACGACCGGCCGGGGCACCAGAGACGACCTCCTGTGCGACGTTCGCCCCGACGATCGACGCCAGCAGGGGCCATCCTCCACACGCGCCGGCGAGGCGCGCGGCTTCGGCCTCGTCCAGGTTGCCGACATTGCGGACGAGCAGCTCTCTGATCTCGCCGGACGCCATGGGACCCAGCCGTACGACCCTGGCGGCGCTGGGGCACACGCGCACGTTCCTGGTGGTGACAAGCCGTACGCAGTCCTCCCCACCCAGCAGAAAAGGGCTGAGGTCGGCCGCGGACCAGACGTTGTCGATGACGAGGAGCGCACGCCGTCCTTGGAGCAGACGAGCCAGGTGGAAGCCGGCCTGCTCCGGATCCGCGAAAGAAGGGCGGCTGCCGTCCAGATGAACGCACAGGTCGGAGATCAGCTCGACAACCCTCGCCGCCGTGCACTCCTCGCCGGTCTCCACCCACAGGAACTCCGAGAAGGAGTTCCGTACACGAGGGTCTTGGCACACCTGCGTCGCGAGCGTCGTCTTCCCGAACCCGCCGGGACCGCAAAGGGCGACTGTGAAGGCGCTGTCGTCCGCCGACGCCTCCCGCAGGACGGAGACGAGCCCCTCGAAATCATCTGACCTGTGCACCAAGCCGGGCTCCGGGACGGGTATCGGGAGGTATCTGTCCGGTGCGGGCGCGGCTGAGGACATCGGAGCACCAACCGTGTCCCAGAAGCGCTGCCGCACCTCCGCGTCGCTCCGCTCCAGCGCCGTATCCAATAACGCCTGGGAATCCGGGGTGAGAACGATCTCCTCGCCTCGGGCCTCCCAATTGGACACCGTCCGGTCGCTGACGCCGAGGTAGGCGGCGAAGCGACGCACGCTCCGACGCGTCGCGAGCCGCAGAGCGCGCGCCTCCCTTCCGGTCCAGCGCTGCACTGTGGCCACCGAAGCTCCTCCGACCGACACCAACGACGGTAACAGCGTAGGGCGGTCTGACCAGGGGCGTAGGGCCTTCGCTGCGACAGGAGTTCAGCACCGGTTCGACACCCGGGCCGTCCCGGCCGACGTAACCGGCGGTCCCGCGATCGCCCACGCGAGCGACGGCGTTGCCACGCAAGTGCGGCACGACGGCAGCCCGCTGTCCCGCACCGCTCGGCAGTCTGCTCACCACGGAGCGCTGCCGCTCCGCGTGGACGACGAAGGGGTGGGTTTCAGGTGATCGAAGCAAAGCAGCATGGCGGTGCGGGCGGATGGTCCGAGAGGCAGATCGCCTACTACCGAGCGCGAGCCGGCGAGTACGACGACTCCTACAGCGACCGCATGCACATGCCCCAGCTCGCGAACGTCCTCGACGACCTGCCGATCCGCGGCGACGTCCTGGAGCTGGCGTGCGGTACCGGCCAGTGGACCCGACTGATCTCCGACCGCGTACGCAGCCTGACCGCGCTGGACGCCGCGCCGGAGATGCTGTCCGCGGCCCGTGAGCGGATGCACGGGACCGCGACTCGCTTCATCGAGGCGGACGTCTTCAGCTGGGAGCCGGATCGCCAGTACGACACCATCTTCTTCGCCTTCTGGCTGAGCCACGTGCCGCCCGTGGAGATGGAAGCCTTCTGGGACCTCCTGAGGTGGACGCTGGCGCCGGGCGGCCGCGTGGTGTTCCTCGACGACGCACCTGCCAAGGCGGGGATCGAGGAGGCCGTCGCCGAGGCCCAGGTGCCCACTGTGCGCCGCAGGCTCGCCGACGGATCCCACCACCAGGCCGTGAAGGTGCTGCGTGACGCCGCCGACCTCACCTCGCAGCTGTGCGACCTGGAGTGGGAAGCCCAGATCGAGCCGGTCGACCAGTACCACATCGCTGGTGTCGCGCGCCCCTGGACGAGCGCATGACGAGCATCAGCGGCTACCCCGCCCGGCCGAGCGTCCGCGCCGGCGAAGTGCTCCGGCTGCACATCGCCGCATCGGCCCCGCACTTCCACGTCGACTTCTACCGCTGGGGCGCGACGCCCCACCACGCCGGCCATGTCGAGTGGCCCGGCGGCACCGCAGAGTCCGGCACGTTCGACGCGGACTGGCGGTGGCCCGCCTACGAGTTCCTCGTGCCCCCCGAGTGGAGGTCCGGGGTCTACATCGCGGCGCTGAACACGGAGCCGACATCGGACATGCCGCCGATGGACTCCCGTGAGGCGCGGATCCTCTTCGTGGTCACACCCTCCGCGCCGTCTGGCCGCAAGGTCCTCTTCAAGATCCCGACCTTCACCTACCACGCCTACAACACGGCAGGGGGAGGCAGCCTCTACAGCGCCGCCCAGGTCACGATGCTCCGCCCCGGAGGCGGCGTCGGCGGCCCCGTCAAGGGCCTGCCCGACCCGTACGACACCGCCTCCCCGCGGCAGACCTTCGCTCACTGGGACGCCCCCTTCATCGCGTGGATGGAGGAGAACCGGATCGAAAGCGACTTCTGCACCGACCTGGACCTTCACGAAGGCCGACACCTCCATGACGGATACCGCCTCCTGGTCGCCGCCGGCCACGACGAGTACTGGAGCGCCGAGATCCGTCGAAACGTCACCGCGTTCCGGGACAGCGGAGGAAACATCGCCAACTTCGGCGCCAACACCTGCTGGTGGCGAGTACACGTGGCGCCGGACGGAGCCGGGCTGCGCTGCGACAAGTTCCCGCCCGGAGCCTCGGCCGGGAAGGACCCGGACAGCTCGTACGGCTGCCCGGATCACTGGTGGGAGTCGGAGCCCGAGAACTCCCTTCTCGGGGTGAGCTACCGAAACGGTGGTGGCCACTGGGACGGCCCGCGTACTCCCCTCGGGTTCACCGTCACGGATGCGGACCACTGGCTCTTCTCCGGCACGGGCCTGCGGACGGGCGACGTCGTCGGCCGCGACGGCGCGCTGGTCGGCTACGAATGCGACGGGGCGGCGTACGAGCTCGACGCGTCCGGCCGACCGCGCCCGACAGGCCGAGACGGGACTCCCAAGGACTTCGAGATTCTCGGCATCGCGCCGCTGCCCGGCGATTGGAACATCGCGGCTCGGGAGGCGATTGACAGCCCTCGGGCGGCGACCCTCGGCCTCTACACGGCGAACGGCACGGTCTTCACCGCCGCCACGACCGACTGGGCCCGCCTTCTGGCCACCGACACACAGGTCTCGGCCATCACCCGCAACATCTTCACCCGTCTCTCCTGACCGAAGGGATCGTCGTGTCTGGAAACGTACGGCCGCTCAATGTGATCATCGGCGTCAACGGCATCGGCATGGGCCACTCGGTCAGACAGAGCGTGATCGCCCAGTACCTCCGCGACCGCGGGCACGAGGTGCGCATCGTCACCAACGGCGGCGCCCGCGTGGAGTACTTCCGGGACCTCGGCTTCCCCGCTTGGGACGCGTGGATGCCGACGCTCCTCGCCCGCGCGGACCGCATATCCGCGAGTGACGCCGTACGCGCGAACATCTGGCAGGCCCCCGCCGGCCTTGCCAAGCACATGCGCCTGCGCCGGATCGTTCGCGAGACCGGCGTCCCCGACGTGTTCATCACCGACTACGAGCCCAACACTCCCCGCCTCGCGTACCACTTCAACAGACCCCTGATCTCCGTCGATCAGCAGAGCAAGTACCGACACCTCGACCTACCGGCCGTTGGCCGTTACGCCCGGACCGCCGACGAGCAGCGTCTCCGCTACTTCGCGCCCCGCGTCGACCGGTCCTTCATCTGCTCGTACGTCCCACTGGAGTCGGACGACCGAAGGCTGGAGTTCATCGCCCCGGTCATCCCCGACTCAGTGCGTTCCACGCCGGTCACGATCGAGCCCCCCGCCACCGCCTACTTCTCTCGCTACTTCGACCATGGGCCGGAAGAGTCCGTCCGAACGCTGACCAGGGTCTTCCGCCAGTACGTCCCGGACCGCGGTCTGCGGATCTACGTGCAGCCGACCGAAATCGGAAACCTGCGTCAGTACGCCGATGGCAAGATCGAGATCCGCACCTTCGACCGCGAGGCGTTCATCAGGGACATGGCGCGGTCCGAGGCTGTCTTCTCCAACGCCGGCTTCAACCTCATCAGCGAAGCCTTCGTCCTCGGCAAACCGATCCATCTGATCCCGCTGCCCACGTACGACCAGCACTGGTGCGCCAAGGTCGTCCACGAGGCGGAACTGGGCACATCGGCGCCCCGCATCGACGGCGGAGCGGTGCTCGACTTCCTCAACCGAAGCCGGGAACTCCGCGCGAACGTCGCACGCCACCGGGACGAGCACCTCGCGGTCGACCCTCGGGAGCGGATCGCCTCCTACCTGGAGAGTCTGCCCACAGCCGCTTCGGCGATCCTCGCGCCGTCCAGGCGGTAGGCCCATGGGGACGCCACTGCTCGCCGCGTACCTGCACACCGCCGTGACCGTCTCCGCCGTCGCGGCCTGCTACCGCTTCGCGATCTCGCCGACCGTGCGGGCCATAGCGCGCCGCCCAAGCCGGTTGATCCTCATCGCGAGCATCACACCCGCCGTACCGCTCGCCTTCCTGTCCTCACCCGATCCCGGGCCGTTCCGGTGGTTCGCCATGGTCGTGATCGCGCTGCTCACGTGGCAAGGCGCGACGAGCGACTACGACGTGACGGAGCCGATCGGACCGCAACGCCTGGACAAGCGGCTCCTTCTCGTGCTGGGTGCCGCTTCGTGCTTCTGGCCCCCGGCTCTCCTCGCCTGGATGGGCGTGTACTGCGGCAAGCTCCGAGGCTGGAAGCACCACGCGATGATGCCGTTGCGGCTGCTCAAGGCATACCTCGCCTGGTTTCTCGTGGCGACGTTCTTCGAGACCCCGGGCTCCCCGGCGGCACTCCTGCTCGTCCTTGGCTGCGTCTCACTCTCCCACTACGTGAAGCCGGCCTGGAGCAAGGCCCGACTCGGGCCGCGACCCTGGTCATGGGCCTGGCACAACCGCACCCACTACCTCATCGCTTCGGCGTACTCCTGGGGCTGGGCACGCTTCCTGCGCCCCGAGACCGTGTCCCGCGTCTTGCGCCGTGCACGCGGCCTCGATCGGCCGGTCAACGTCCTCGCGATGGTGATCGAGGCAGCGGGGCTGATCGCGTTCCTCGATCGCCGTCTCCTGCTCGCGGTCCTCGCAGCGACGGCCGTCTTCAATGTCGCCGTCGCTCTCGCCTCCGGCATCCACTTCTGGGAGAACATCGGCACCAACATCGCTCTCGCGATCACCGTCGGGTTACTCCCCGCTGCGGAGTACGACGCGGCCTTCGGTTGGCCAGCCGCGCTGCTGGCACTCGCGGTGCTCGTGATCAGCGCCGCCGACCTGCTGTGGCAGCCCTGGCACCTGGGGTGGTGGGACTCTCCTTTCACGGCCCGTGTCCACTGGCAGGTGGAGACCGCGTCCGGCGAACAGCAGGGCCTCTACAACGGCTTCATGTGCCCGTACGAGCGGGAGTTCGGCCGCGTTCTGGGCTACTTCCTGACGAGCGAACCGGTCCTCCACGACCACCTCGGCATCGTCTGGGACCGGCGGCTCCGCGACCTCATCGTCCACGCGGACGGGGACCAAGAGACGCTGCGCCACCTCAAGAAGACCTACGGCCGCGTGCATAAGGACGAGCAGCAAGCGAACGAGCACGTCGACTTCCTGACCACGATGTTCAGCCGCCTCAACAACGGTGTCCCGAAAGGCCCGTTGCCCCGACCGCTGCGCTGGCTCAAAGCGCCCGGCGGCCAGCTCTACCGGTGGGGCGACCTGCCGCCCTACCGCGGCGACGAAGTCGTCCGCCGCGTCACCATCCGGTACGAGGAGCGCTGCTACCGCCCCGCGACCGGCGACTTCGTCCTGCTCGCCGACGACGTCCTGCACGAGATCGACCTCGTACCCCCGAAACCCGACCACGGGAGCACCTCATGCGCAAAATCTTCATCGACTGCGGCGCCAACCTCGGAGTCGTGCTGAACCGCTTCATGCACGAGCTTCCGGATCATGACTTCTACGCCTTCGAGCCGAACGCGGAGCTAATCCCTTCCATCCGCCGGCACGTCGAACAGGCCCAGGGCTCCGCCCGTATCGAGATCTCCCAGAGCGCGGTGTGGACCCATGATGGGACGATCGACCTCTTCCTCGGCCACCACGAGAGTTCCACCGTCATGCCGGGCAAGCAGGTGCCGCCGGTGTACGACCAGCAGATCGACTACACCTCGCCGATCTCGGTACCGGCCATCGACTTCAGCGCCTGGCTGCGGCGGACGGTCAGTCCCGGTGATCACGTCGTCGTGAAGATGGACATCGAAGGTGCCGAGTACCCCGTGCTCACCAAGCTGCTGGACGACGGGACGATCAACCTCATCTCCGTCCTCTACATCGAGTGGCACTACGACCGCTTTCCCGCCATGAGCCGTGCCGAGCACGACCACGTCGCCGCGGCGGTCTCCGCTTGTGTCGGCGTCCGCGACTGGGACTGATACGAGGAAGGGGCCACGCCATGCGCACCAAGCACATCTACCTGATCAAGCACGGCGAGACTGAAGAGAACCTGCAGGGCATCCACCAGGGCCAGGCCGTCGGAGGCAGGCTGAGCGAACGCGGCAGGAACGACATCCGCGCGGTCGGTAACGGGCTCGCCGCAACCGGTATCACCGTGGACCAGATGCTCGTCAGCCCGATGTCCCGCTGCCGCGAATCGGCGGCGCTGCTGACCTCGGTGCTAAAGCCGACCGACGTACGCGTGGACGAGCGCCTCGCCGCCAAGAACAGCGGCCACCTCGGTGGCCGGCCCAGGGAGCTCGCCGCCTGTGAGGCAGCACGCCATGGCGTGCCCATCCACCAGCTCCGCACGCCGGGCGGCGAGTCATCGGAGGACGTACAGGCCCGCTATGTGGACCTGTGGAACCAGGTCCACACCGGGCCGCATCGGACGACCGTCCTCGTCGGGCACGGCGGGGGCATCGCCTGCCTGCTGCTGTGGCTGACGGGGAACGGCTTCGATCGCTACCTCCAGCACGTCCCTGGGTCAGCCGGCGTCACATGGGTCGAGGCAGACGACACGGCTTCCCACATCCGGCTGATGAACGTGCCGGCCGCGAGCCTGCCCAGCCTTCTCGACCCCCGTACCGCCCGATGAGAGCACGGACGGTACGGGCTCGGGAGACACTGTCAGGCGTCCGGGGAACCGCCGAAGCGCGCCCGGTAGGACTCCAGGTCCTCCTCCGTGATCTTCGCGAAGAGCACGGGCGGCACGGTGAACGCGGTGCCGGCCGGGACGGCGTCCAGGGACTTGGCCTGCTCGGCGGTCACCCAGGTCGTGGTGTCGTTCTCCAGGGTGAAGGCCCCGCGCATGGCGGCGGCGGTGGTCGGGATGAACGGCTCAGAGACGACCGCGTACAGGTGGATCAGGTTCATCGCGGTACGGAGAGTCAGCGCGGCGCCGTCGGCATCGGTCTTGATCTCCAGCCAGGGCGCCTTCTCCTCCAGGTAGGAGTTGCCCGCGGACCACAGGGCGCGCAGCGCGGCGGCCGCCTTACGGAACTGGAGCGCCTCCATGTGCTCCTCGTACTCGGCCAGCAGGCGCGCGATCTCCTCGCCCAGCTTCGCCTCCACCTCGCCGGCGGCGCGGCCGGCCGGGACTTCGTCGCCGAACCGCTTCCGGGAGAAGGACAGCACGCGGTTGACGAAGTTGCCGAGAGTATCGGCCAGGTCCTTGTTGACCGTGGCGGTGAAGTGCTCCCAGGTGAACGACGAGTCGTCCGACTCGGGGGCGTTGGCGATCAGGAAGTAGCGCCAGTAGTCGGCGGGGAGGATCTCCAGGGCCGCGTCGGTGAAGACGCCACGCTTCTGGGATGTGGAGAACTTGCCGCCGTAGTACGTCAGCCAGTTGAAGCCCTTGACGAAGTCGACCATCTTCCACGGCTCACGGACACCCAGCTCGGTGGCCGGGAACATCACCGTGTGGAAGGGGACGTTGTCCTTCGCCATGAACTCGGAGTAGGTGACGTCGTCGGCCTCGTACCACCACGACTTCCAGTCGCGGGTCTCGCCGTCCGTGGTGGCGTCCGCCCATTCCTTCGTCGCGCCGATGTACGCGATGGGGGCGTCGAACCAAACGTAGAAGACCTTGCCCTCGGCCGCGAGCTCCGGCCAGGTGTCGGCCGGGACGGGCACGCCCCAGTCCAGGTCGCGGGTGATCGCGCGGTCGTGCAGGCCCTCGGTCAGCCACTTGCGGGCGATGGACGTGGACAGGTGCGGCCACTGCTCACTGACCGCGTCGATCCACGCCTCGACCTCGTGCTGGAGCTTGGACTGCAGAAGGAACAGGTGCTTGGTCTCGCGGACCTCCAGCTCCGTGGAGCCGCTGATCGCCGAGCGCGGGTTGAGAAGGTCGGTCGGGTCGAGCACACGGGTGCAGTGTTCGCACTGGTCGCCGCGGGCCTTGTCGTAGGCACAGTGCGGGCAGGTGCCCTCGACGTACCGGTCCGGCAGGAAGCGGCCGTCGGCCGGCGAGTACACCTGGCGGATCGCGCGCTCCTCGATGAAGCCGTTCTCGTGCAGCTTGCGCGCGAAGTGCTGGGTGATCTCGCGGGTCTGCGGGGAGGAGCTCCGGCCGAAGTAGTCGAAGGCCAGCTCGAAACCGTCGTACACGGCCTTCTGCGCGTCGTGGGCCTGTGCGCAGAACTCGGCGACGGAGAGCCCGGCCTCCTTGGCGGCCAGCTCGGCCGGCGTGCCGTGCTCGTCGGTGGCGCAGATGTAGAGGACGTCGTGACCGCGCTGGCGGAGGTACCGGGAGTACACATCCGCCGGAAGCATCGACCCGACCATGTTGCCCAGGTGCTTGATCCCGTTGATGTAGGGAAGCGCGCTGGTGACCAGGTGTCGAGCCATCCTCGGATGCTCCATTTCGTACGTACGGCGTCGGTGACAGTGCCACGGCGGGCCCAAGTCGGGAGGCTGCAGCCGATGCGATCACTCGGATCGCGCGCTGGTGTCACGCATGGTGACGGAACGGGTCTACAAGCCAACGCCATCGTATCGAACCGGGGCTTTCCCCATCCCACGGGTTTTCTGACCGGTCTGGGCGGAGCGCGAAAAGCACTCGGCCGTCCAAGACAGGCGGCCAAGCGAGTCTCGTACGGCCGAGGCGCTTTCCATCTTAAAGCCACCGCCGGGCCACGGGTCCGCGCCCGCCGTACACATCCGCACGCTTACACAACGAGGTGGAGAGCATGATCGAAAAGCGTGAGACCCAGCGGCTCCGCGTCGTCGTCGTGGGGCAGGGGTATGTCGGGCTCCCGCTCGCGGTGAGAGCCGCCGAGGTCGGGCACCAGGTCGTCGGCTTCGACGTGGACGCGCGGCGGGTCAAGCGGCTCATGCTCGGAGAGTCCTACATCGAGGACGTCACCGACTCGCGTCTGGCGCCGCTCCTCGCCGCCGGCGCCTACCGACCCACCATCGACCCCTCCGACTGCGCGGGATTCGACGTAGCGGTCGTCACGGTGCCCACGCCGCTCCGCGACGGAGCTCCGGACCTGTCGCATGTCGAGGACTCGGCGCTGCTGCTGGGCCACCACCTCACTCGCGGGGCGACCGTCGTCCTGGAGTCGACGACGTACCCGGGCACCACGGAGGAAATCTTCGGCCCTCTCCTCGAAGGCATCTCTGGCCTGACGGCGGGCTCCGAATTCCACCTTGGCTACAGCCCTGAGCGCATCGACCCTGGCAACTCCAAATGGAGACTGGAGAACACCCCGAAGATCGTCTCCGGGATCGACACGGCGTCCCGGGAAGCAGTTCGCCACTTCTACGCGTCCCTCGTCGACAAGGTCGTCCCGGTGGCCAGCTGCAAGGAAGCCGAGCTGACGAAGCTCCTGGAGAACACCTTCCGACACGTGAACGTCGCGCTCGCCAACGAGCTGGCCATCTTCGCCCACGAGCTGGGCATCGATGTCTGGGCCGCCATCGACGCGGCGTCCACCAAGCCGTTCGGCTTCATGCGCTTCACTCCGGGACCGGGAGTCGGAGGCCACTGCCTGCCCATAGACCCCTCGTACCTGTCCTGGCGCGTCCAGCGGACCGTGGGCCGCAACTTCCGCTTCGTCGAGCTCGCGAACGACGTCAACAACCACATGCCCGACTACGTGGTCCGGCGCCTGGTCGACGGGCTCAACAAACGCAAGAAGTCGGTCAACGGCTCCCGAGTGCTGCTGCTCGGCCTCGCGTACAAGGCCAACACCGGGGACGCCCGCGAGACGCCGGCGGCGCGGATCGCGGAGCTGCTCATCGGCATGGGCGCGGAGGTGCAGGCGGCCGACCCCCACGTCAGCGACGACGCTCACCCTCGCGCCGACGGCCTGGCGAACCTCAAGCGAGTCGACGTCACTCCCGCTGGCCTCGCGGCGGCCGACGCCGTCGTCCTCCTCGCAGACCACGACGCCTTCGACTACCCCCTGATCACCGCGCACGCCCCCTACATCCTCGACTGCCGCCGTCGCCTCGTCGGCGAACACATCGACTCTCTCTGAAGGGAAACCCACGTGAAGATCGTGATCACCGGTGGCGCCGGCTTCATTGGAAGCAACCTCGCCCGAGCCCTGACCGACCACCCCAAGATCTCCCAAGTCCGGGTGGTCGACAACCTCTCCACCAGTCGCGAGGCCAACATCGCCGGCCTCGGCGTCGACTTCTTCGAAGGCGACATCCAGAACGCCGACCTCCTGGACCAGGTGTTCCGCGGCGCGGACGCCGTCGTCCACCTCGCCGCGCTGCCCTCCGTACCGCGCTCGGTCCGAGAGCCCTTGGCCAGCCACCACGCCAACGCGACCGGAACCCTCCAGGTCCTCGAAGCCGCACGCCGCGCGGGCGGCCTGCACGTGATCGCCGCCTCCTCGTCCTCGGTCTACGGCGCGAACCCGCGCCTGCCGAAGCACGAAGACCTCACCACGGCCCCGCTGAGCCCGTACGCGGTCACCAAGCTCGCCACGGAGGCGTACCTGGGCGCCTACCACCACAGTTTCGACCTGCCGGTGCTGCCCTTCCGTTTCTTCAACGTCTATGGTCCCGGCCAGCGCGCCGACCACGCCTACGCCGCGGTCATCCCGAAGTGGATCAGCGCCACGCTCGCCGGCCAGCCCGTGACCGTGTACGGCGACGGCACCCAGACCCGCGACTTCACGTACGTGGGCACCGTGTGCCGCGTCCTCACCGACGCCCTCTTCCGCCGCATCGTGGACCCTCGCCCCGTGAACCTGGCCTTTGGGACCCGCATATCCCTCCTGGACCTGATCTCGGAGATCGAGGCGGCAACTGGCTGCGTCGTCCACCGGCAGCACGTGTCGGCCCGCACTGGCGATGTCCCGCACTCCCAGGCGGAGAGCAGCCGCCTGCGGGCGTTCTTCCCGACGGTGGCGCCGGTGGCGCTTGAGGAAGGTATCTCCGCGACAGTGAGCTGGTTCCGGACCAGCGTCATGAGCGCAGCCTCAGCCAAGCCGTTCTGAATTCGAGTGATCGTGGCCGTAGCGCGTCCTGAGGGTTGCCCTACACACCCTTCGTGATGAAACGTACCGGCTCGGCGAGAATGGCAGCAGCGGAGTCCAAGTCGGCCAGCCGAGCGGACAGCGTTGCCTCCGCCAGCCTCGGCGGTAGCGCGTCACCGAATTTCAATCCCCGCACCGCCCGCTCATCAACGGCGGGAAGGCAAAGCCGCTCCGGAGCGTCGCTCACGGCCTCCTTCCATGACACGGGGGTGAGGTCCTCCCGAAGCCGGATCCAGTGGTCGTTGATCCTCTGGGCGGGCACCGCGACGCCTTCCAGAGTCGCGGCCAGCGTCGCGTTCGCACGGTGGCCCGCCCAGGTCCACCAGCGCGCCTGCCCTGATGTGTCGCACACGACCAGAGTGCCTCCCGGATGGACCCTCTCCAGGAAGTGTTCACGGGCCTCCACTACTGCCGAGGTGGCGCGCCGCGTCAGGGTGACCGGAGGATCGGCGCCAAGCAGTACCTCACGCACGGCACGGGTAACTTCGAAGGATGCCCCCTGGCCGAACCCAGTGCCGCTCCACTTCGCCTTGCCGCCGCCGTCGACCGGCTCGACGAAGCAGCGTTTGCGGTGCCAGTCGATGTAGGTGACCTGCCAGCTGCGCCCGGCCAGGAGAAGCCTGCGGGGGCCGGCGACCCGCTCGGTGAGCAGGGCGGGGTCGGTGCGGCCGATCTCAGTGCGGCCTTGGAGGACGGTGAACTGCGGGGGTGCGGTGAAGACGGCGGTGAGGTTCATGAAGTGGCGCTGTCCGAAGCGCCGTTCGGCTTCGGGGCCGATGAACAGCATGCCGCCGTCCTGGTCCAGGTACCCCTCCTCTACCAGATGCCGGACGATCGGCTCGGCGGACCCTCCGAATGGTCCCAGGCCGTTCCACCACTCCTGCCAGAGCCGGTCTCCGACCCGGTGTTCCTGGAGGCAGAGGGCGAGCAACTGCTGGGCGACGATGTGCCGGGGCTCGGGCGGCGCGATCACGGGTTCCACCCAGCCTCGCGACCACTGGAGCAGGAGTCCGGCAGCACTCAGCAGACCGCCTTGGTCGAGTGTGAGGAAGAGGCAGTTGCGTGTCGTTCCGGGGCGGCGCCCGGTACGTCCCAGGCGCTGCAGGAACGAGGCGACGGAGGTGGGTGCGTCGATTTGAATGACACGGTCCAGATCGCCCACGTCGATGCCTAGTCTTCGTCCGTCCGGACATGTACGACAGTGCGCCCAAGAGGTTCCCCGACGCCTCCAAGCTCGGGGCGAACGCGGCCGACCTGGAGTGGAGCCGGGAGAACCTCTACGGGCTGCTCTTCCACCGGCTGGGCAATGATCCGAGCGCCGAAGCGGAGAAGTTCCGCGCCCAGTACGGCGAGTGGCGGCCGGAGGGCGAGGGGCGGTTCATCGCGCCGGTCGACGTGATCGCCGACGAGAAGTGCCAGGAGAAGGTCTTCGTCTCCCTGGCCGGCCCCTACATGGGCACCGACCGGCGCAAGGGCCACACCTTTACCTGGGTTCCGAACCACCTCCAGGACGGCAAGGGCCGGGTGAGCCCGAGGACCTGGCTGCTCGCCCTGCGCTCGGCCGCGGCCCTGACGACGGAGCGGTACGCCGGACACCCCCACCCGCTGCACTACGAGGCGATCCGGGAGAGCCTCCACGAGGCATCGCGGGTCCGGGTGGAGGAGCTGACGGAGGACATCGCCTGGGCCGCCGCCGCCATAGAGCGGCTCGAGGGCGGGCAGGTGCCGATGGAGCCGTCGTACGTCCGCCAGTGCTGGGAGCAGGGCGGACTCGCCGAAGCCCTGCGCCGGATGCGGGAGGACGACGGCGAGAGCAGCGGTCCCCGTGACGCCGCGGACCCCTTCGCACTGATCGAGGAACTGGTGGACCTCGGCGTACTGACCGAACGAACCAGTGGCGCCCTGGACCTACCCGACGTGTACCGGCTGGCGTTCAACATCGGGCGCAAGGGCGGGGTGCCCCGGAAGACCTGAACTATCAAGGTTGGTAGATGGTCGGCCGGCGCCGTCCTGCCGACGCTCAGCCCATGGCGACCGGCACCCGCAGCGTGTCCAGGAACTCCTGATCCAGGTGCGCCCGTTCCCCGTCACCGCCGATCACCTCCACCGTACGGCCGTCCAGTTTCGGCTCCTGCGCGCGCGTCTCGACCGTGCACAGCAGCCACAGGCCGTGCGGGGCGTCGGCGGGGCGGCGTGCCGCGTTCTGGAGCCGGACGAGGAAGGCGTGGCCGCCCTCGTCCCAGTAGCGGGCGACCAGGCCGGCGTCGTGCAGGAACAGCACGGTGCGCGGGGCGTCGGCGCGGGCGAGCACCACCTGCTCGACACGCTGCCAGACCACTCGGACGAAGGACGCCAGCCCCGGCTTGATGCTGCCGGGGGTGGAGAGGCTGTCGGCGCGCAGGACCTTCTGCCAGTCCTGGCCCTTCTCCGCGGCCAGGGCGTGGAAGGCGGTGAGGAACACGTCCGACAGGTCGACGGCGTCGACCGGGAAGGCGGCTGCCACAGTCTCCGCCGCTCGCGCGAACGCGTTCGGCTTCACCGTGAGGGCGAGGAACCCGCCCCTCTCCGCCACGGCGGTCAGCCGCTCCCGGAGCGGGCCGTGCGGGTCCTGACGGTCGGCCCGGGTTACAGGAGTGGGCGGCTGGTAGCTGGTGAGGGCGCCGGTGGAGCTCCACGGCCCCCTCGACTCCGGCGCCCTGGGGAAGAACTTCTCCGCCTCATCGTTGTACACGAGGTCGAACCGCGCGCCTTCGAGGGCGTCCAGCAGTTCCACATGGGTGGGTTCCCGGGAGCCCGAGACCAGGTTCAGGCCCGGGAAACGGGCGCGCAGCCGCGCCACCAGCTCGGCCACGGTGATCCCCCGGTCGCGGCGGACGCCCGCGCCCGCCTGGGAGATGCGCACCGCCCGCTCCAGGCTCAGGTCACGCGGGTACAGCTCCAGCCGGGGCGTGGCCGCGACGCCGGTGGCCGTCGCAGCGGCCAGGGACACCAGGCGGGTGTCGGCGAGCGGCGCCAGTCCGTCGGGCGCGGGCACCGACCGCAGGACGCGCAGGACCTCGCCCCGGCCGGGCAGGGGGTCCTGCCGCGCCAGTCGTTCGGCGGCCTGGCCGAGGAGCGCCGCGTAGTCCGCCAGCTCGCGCGGGCTGGGGTCGTCGGCGCCCGGCAGTGACTCGGCGGCAAGCAGGACGGTGTCACCGCGCCGGTGCACGGCGAAGCGGGGCTCGTGCTGCCCGGCGGGTTCCTCGTCCTGGCGTTCGGCGGTCTCCGCGTCGGCGGCGGCCCGGACGACGGCCAGAGCCCTGGCAAGCGTCCTCGCAGGGGTGTCCGCCCCGGCGCCGTGGCGAGCGCGCAGCTCGGCCGCGGCCTCGTCGGCGGTCATCACCCGGCCGACAGCCTCGATGATCTCGGTCAGCTCGGTGCGGACTGGGGTCAGCCAGTCCGCCTCGGTCCACCTCCTGATCTCGTTCCGGTGGTGACGGGATACGGAGGTCTGCTTGATCCCCAGGTGGTCGGCGATCCGGGCCTGCACGGGCCATACGCCGAGCGGGGACAGCCCGCCGTCGTCCAGGGGCAGGCCAAGGGTGAGGCGTACGACGTCGGCACGGTGGGAGCCCTTGCGGCCCGGCTCCGGCGCGAGGAGCGCGGCCATGTCGTCTATCGACGGGATGCGGGTCTCGTCGGAGCCGAGGACGGAATGCGGCGGGGCGGCGGCGTCGGGCGCCTGCCGGCGGGGGGGCACGTAAGCCGCCGTCGAGCGCAGCGCGGTGGCCCACTGCTTGCGGCGCCGGTTGAGTTCCTTGCGGACCAAGGCGCCCGCGCCGCGCGCCTTGGAGATGGCGTACGGCTGGATGTCCAGCAGCTCCCCGACCGTCGTGGCGCCCAGTCCGCCGGCGACCGACACGGCACGCGGGGACAGGCCGGCGGCATCCAGCGGCGTCGTCAGGTCGGCCGCCGCGGCGGCCCGATCGCGGGCCTCCTCCGGGTCATCGGACGAGGTACCCACGGTGGAGGGGGTCGTGGCGGGCGCGGTCGCGTCGGCAGCGCGGAACACCTCCCGCCAGACATCCCACATCTGCCGGAGCGTGTCGAAGCGCTGCTCGCTGTCGCGGTGCAGCGCACGCTGGAAGAAGGCGCTGAGTCCCTCGCGCAGAGCGGGCTCGAACAGCTCGGTGGCGACGTGGAGTTCGGCCGACTCGTTGGTCAGCGGGTCGAGCTGCCCCTCGCCCCACAGCGGTCGCTCGCCGCTCGCCATCTCGTGAAGGGTGACGGCGGCTGCGTACCGCTCCGCGTGGTCGTCGTAGTGGGCGCGGCGCATTGAACCGAGGAACGGGTCGAGATAGCCGCGCGTGCCGGCCTTCACGTCCCGGTCGGAGGCGTCCGTCAGGGAGAAGTCGAACAACTTGAGCTGCCACGTGCGGTCCTTGCGGCGCTGGATGCCGAAGTTGTCCGGTTTGATGTCGCGGTGGCGCACGCCCTGCGCGGCGAGCTGGTCCAGGGCGTGGAACAGGTCGTCCGCGAAGCGCTCCAGCTCGTGGTAGGTGAGTCGCCCCTTGCCACGCAGCCGCTCGCCGAGCGACTGCGCGCCGGCGTACTCCAGCTCCAGGACGGTCCGCCCGCCCAGCTCCCGCAGCCCCTCGCCGCGCAGCTGGACGACGGAGCCGCCGCCGACCTTGCGCAGCGCCCGCTCCTCGGCACGCAGTCGCCCCGCCTTCTCCTCGTCGAGAGCGACCTTGAAGACGTGCTCGTCAACCTGGGTGCGACCGTCCTCGTCCTCCGTGGCCCGCTCCACGAGCACGGCGCGCGCGGTGGCGCCGGTGCCCAGGACCCGGCGTACCGTCCACTCGGCGTCGAGCGCCTGACCGGGCACCGCTTCGAGCGGGTCGACGCAGGTCGCCGCCGGTGAGTCCGGGAGGATACTGGCGCGTTCCGCCTCGTCCAGCAGGTCCAGGAACGCCTCGGCCGAGCCGAGCCGCTCGTTGACGTCGGCGCGGGTCGCCCGGAAGACCAGGTCGTCGAGGACATCGGGCAGGCCGTCGGCCACCGCGAACAGGTGCAGCCCTCCGTCACCGCGGAGCCGTTCGGCCAGGTCGCTGCGCTGGGTGGCCGGCGGGCGGCCGGTGAGGATCAGGTAGGCGACCGCGCCTAGGCCGAAGATGTCCAGGTCGGCCGGGTCCGCGTACGGCTGGTCCGACTCGGGGGCGAGATAGACCCGGGCCGCGTCCTCGATCAGGGCGGCGTCGAGGGCAGAGCCGCCGATGGAACGGAAGAACGTGGCGTTGCTGTCGAAGTCCCGCGCCGCGGTCTGCCAGTCGGTGATCCGCAGCTCCGGAGCCGTCCCGTCGGCCCGGAACGACACGTACACAGAGCGGGCCGCGAGCGCCCGGTGGTAGAGCGAGCGGTTGTGCGCGTAGCGGACCGCCTCGGCGAGCTGCCGGACCAGATCCAGGCGGATCTCGGGCGTCAGCCTGCCGCCGTAGGTGTCCAGGTACTGGTCGAGGCGGAGATCGCCGTGGCGGTGGCGGAAGAGGATCGCCGGTCCGCCCTGGTGCTCGCGGTAGTCGAGCGCGTCGACGATGCCGCGGTGGGTGATGCCCTGCAACACCTGGTACTCGCGGCGCGCAGCGCGTTCGGTGGCTCTGCGTGCCGCCTCCGTCGCCATCTGGCTCACCAGATAGATGCGGACCCGGCCCTCCTCCTGGACGAGGCCGTCGTCCCGGGTGGCCAGGCGGTCCTCCCAGGACGGTCCGGCGTCCAGCGGGTGCGGCTCCATCTTCCAGGCGTCGCCGAAGCGGAGGTGGGCCGCGGACTGACGGATCCCGATCGCCTTGAGCAGCTGCGGCAGGGTGTGCCGGGAGAGCTCCGGCGTGATGCGCCGGTCGGGACGGTCCGGGGGCAGACCGAGGAAGTCCTGCCAGATCCGCTTCAGGCCGCTACCGCCGTCGTCACGCCCATAGACCTTAATCTGCTGGACCTCGTCCAGGTGGCTTTCGAGGTCGGGCGACGACAGGAACACAGCGGGCTCGACGCGGGGGACCACCCGCTCGGACAGGCCCAGTTTGCGAGCCGCCCACTGGAGCTGGCTCTTCAGCTCCTTGGACTTCAGGTCGGTCAGGTGCAGGGGGTTGTTGATGGTCCGCATGCGGTCAGGTCCCTGGAAGTTCCAGGTTGACCCGGTATTGCGCAGCTGCCCCGGATGCCCCTTGATCTCGATGAGGAAGAGCCCGGCGGGAACGGCGATCAGCAGATCGCACTCGTTGACGCGGCCGGACATCGCGGTGAAGGAGAACGTGGCCCAGGCGCGGAACGGCTCGGCCTGCGGCATGAGCCTCCGCACATGGTCCAGCGCGTCCTGCTCCCACGGGTACGGCGAGGGGCGCTCCTGGAACCACTGCCGGGCGGGGCGCGGCGGGCCCGGCTTGGGTGTGCCGGGCCTCGGTGCCGACGTGCCTGACTGAGCTGTCACCGTCCGGCCTCCCCAGGCTTTTCTCTCGGACCACGATGCAAAAGTGCCTGGTCGAGCCTATCGCGAGAGAAAGCGGCCGAAACCGGTTTGTGGACGGGAGCAGAGCCCGGCCGAGCAGGGGCCGGGGGCATTTTCAGCCACCCACCGGTGGCAGGCGAACGCGCCGCGTAACCTCGCATGCATGGAGGCACCCGCACCCGGCGCAGCGCAAGACGCCGCAACGCAGGACGCCCACAGCGAGGCGCGTCGGCGTCTGGACGCGTACACCTACCTCAGCGCGCCCGAGCGACTGGAGCACGTCGCGATCATGCGGGTCTTCTGCGGGACCTTGTTGGCGGACCTTTCCGTGTCGGAAGTCATGGCCAAGCTGCGCCAGGCTGGCGGACCTGCTGCCGGGCTCGACGCCGACACCCTCACCGTCCGGCTCGAACAGCTGGTGAAGTGGGGCAACCTGCTGCGCAGCAGCCACACCGTGAAGGCATCCAGTATCAGCGAGTACCAGCGGTCCCGTGCGCGCTACCAGCTGTCGAAGCTGGGCGAGCGCATCCAGCGGGACGCCGATGAGGTCCTGGCCGAGGCAGACGCGGCCCGCGAGGTGAGCAACGAGCTGCTCGCTCTCGTCGAGCGCGGGCTCAGGGAGCTGGCCGAGCTCGTGACCGCGCCCGGCGGCATCGAACCGCAGGACGGGCTGGAGCGGGTCAGCACGCTGTTCGTGCAGTTCACCGAGTTCGCGGATTCCATCCGGGACTTCTACGCCTGCCTCGGCCAGGTTCTGGCCCGGTACGACCTGGACAGCACCGAGTACCAGGGCTTCAAGGAGCTGCTCCTCGACTACGTCGAGGCGATCACTGAAGACGTGGCGTTCCGCGCGCCCCGGATCTCGGCGGCACTGGAAAAGCTGTGGCCGCACGTCCCGGATCTGCTCGCCCGGCTGGACGCCCACGCACAGGGGCTCACCGGCCTGTCACCGCAGAGCGACAGCCGCCTGGAGACACGGGTGCAGCGCAGCCGTGGGCGCGAGTTCGCGGACTGGGAGGGCCTGCGCGGCTGGTTCAGCGACACCGACGGGCAGGGCAGCCAGGTCGATCAACTGCGGGACGCCACCTTGCGCGCATTGCAGTCGCTGCTCGCCAACGCCAAGCGGATGCTGCGGTCGGCCACCGGGGAAATGTCCCGGCGCAAGGACCTGCTGCGGCTGGCCCGGTGGTTCGAGGAAGCGGCGCCGCAGGACGCGCATGACATCGCCGTCGCCGCCTTCGGGCTCTACGGCGCCCGCCATCTGGGCATACCCCCGGCCACCGACGAGGTGGTGCCCGCCTACACGAGCTGGTGGACCGGTCCGGTGGTCGAGGTGCCGGTGGCCCTGCGGGAAAGGGGCAGCCGCGCCCAGCGGGGCCGGACGTCCGCTGTGGAGGACCACTCCGCGCAGAAAGGGCGGCTGCGGGAGGCAGCCCGTGAGCGGGCGGCAGCCAGAGCAGCGGCGGCGGACGAACTGCGCAGTGCCTCAGGCCGGTTCGCCGAGGTGCGTCTCACCTCTGCAGCGCTCGGTCTGCTCCTGGAGCTGCTGGCCACCGCACTCGGGAACGCACAGCTCCGGCGTCGCGCCGACACGGACCGGGTGGGCGCGACGGAATTCGACCTCGACCTGGCGCACAGCGAGGACGCCGAGCTGGGCATCCGGCTCACCGTGCGACGCACAGCGGGCGCCCGGTGCGTCTTGCACTCGGTCGACGGCGACCTGCTGCTGGACGACCTGGAGCTGGACGTCGGCCGTACCTCATCCGGCGCCACAGACAGCGATGCGGAGGTGATCGTGTCATGACCCTCCCCTCGGCACACGACGTCGCCCTGGCCGCCGAGCGCCGCAGCGCCGCCCGACTGCTGCTCGCCCACCCGCTCGTCACCGCGGACGGCCCGCACTCCGACCTCTTCCCGCTCATCCGCAGGCACGCCGACTGGCTGGGCAAGCGGTTCCAGCAGGTGCTTGGCTACCGCCTGCTGGTCGACAGCTCCTACGCCCGGCTCTTCAAGGCGGGGCTGGGAGCAGGCGCGGGCCGCCGGCTGGAGCGCGCCACCGGTACCCCCTTCACCCCGCACACCTACGCCTGTCTCGCGCTGGCCCTGTCCGTGCTGGTGACCGCACCCGAACAACTGCTGCTGTCACAGCTGGTGGCCGACATCAGGGCCGCCGCGGCCGACGCGGAGATCGAGCTGGAGGAGACAGGTAGGGCGGCCGGGAAACGGACCTTGGTAGCGGCTCTGCGCCTGCTGGTCGAGTGGGGCGTCCTCATCGAGACTGAGGGCCATGTGGCTGCTCTCGCGCACGATGCGGGCGAAGAGGCTCTGATCACAGTGGACCGCGAGCTGGCCCGTGTCGTCGTCGCCGGCCCGCTCGCCCAGGCCAGTGATGGCGCCGACCTGGTCCGGCGGGCAGCGGACCCGGGGTTCGGCGGTCCTCGCACCTATGTGCGCCGGATGCTCGTCGAGACACCCGTCGTCTACTTGGACGAGCTGACTGACGCCGAACGCGACTGGTTGCGCACCCGGCAGCGCCGCGAAGCGCAGGCGTTCTCCGAACTTCTGGGCCTGGAAATGGAGATCCGCGCTGAAGGAGTGGCGCTGGTGGACCCCGAGGACGCGCTGACGGACCTGCACCTGCCCGGCACCGGGACGGTCGCACAGGCCGCGCTGCTGCTGGTGGAACGGCTCGCGGAGCGCCTTCGGCCGCAGGAGCCCGGGCACCCGGCGACCGGAGGGACGCTCGTCATCGGCGTGACAGTCCCGGACGGCCTGGTGGACGAGCTGCTGGCCGAACTGGTCGCCGAGTACGGACAGCGCAGCAACTGGCAGCGTGGCTACCTGGAAGACATCCGCGCCCTGCGGGAGGCCGTGCTGGACCTGCTGGCCCGCATGCGGCTGATGGCCCGGACCGGCCGGCTGCGTGCCGAGGGCTATGGCCTGCCGGAGGGGTACGCCGAAGAGGCACCGGAGGGACGCACCGTGACCGATGTCCGCAGGGGACGTCCTGGCGGTGTCAGCTGGGTGCTGCTGGCCGCGGCGGCACGCTACGGCACCCACGTGACCGTGCGCCCGGCCACCGCAGCCGGCAAGGGCACTGATGTTCAGGAGGAGTTGCCGCTGTGACCACCGATGCGCGTGGCCTCGTCCCGCTGCCGCGTTCCGGCCCCACCACCACCGCCGGCACCCGCTTCCGGCTGCACCGCGCGGGCATCGAGAACGTCTGGCAGTACGACGAGCAGGAGTTCGCCTTCGGCGACGGACGGCTGCTCCTGCGCGGCAAGAACGGCGCGGGCAAGTCCAAGGCCCTGGAAATGCTGCTCCCGTATCTGCTGGACGGCGACTCACGGGCACTGGACGCGACGGGCACCGGCCGGACCACTCTCGCCTGGCTGATGCTGGACGGGTTCGAGCAGACCAACCGTCTCGGCTACCTGTGGGTGGAGTTCCGGGGCACGACCGACGGCGGCGACCATCGCCACCTCACCCTCGGCGCCGCCATCCGCGCCTCGAAGTCGACGCAGAAGGCGCTGCCGGCGTTCTTCGTCAGCCCGCTGCGCGTCGGTGAGGACCTGCACCTGGTCGAAGGCGGAAAGCCCCTGCCGCTCGACCGGCTCAAGGAGATCGTTGGCTCCGACAACGTCACCGATCGCGCGGTCGTCCACCGCTCGCGGGTGGCCCGGGAACTGTTCGGCATCACTGACGCAACCCGCTACCGCAACCTCACCCAGCTCCTCCACCGGCTGCGGCGGCCCACCGTCGGGGACCGCATCGAGCACGGTGGACTTGCTTCCCTGCTGAGCGAGACCTTGCCGGGACTCGACGAGGACGTGGTCGAGAAGGTCGCGCGCAACCTCCACGACCTCGACGCCGTGCGTGACGAACTCGGCCGCCTGGAGCGCACCGATACGGCGCTGCGCACCTTCCTCACGAGTTACCGCGGCTACCTGTCCGGTGTCCTGCGCACCTCCGCGCAGGCGGTGAGCCGGGAGCTGGAGATCCTCGCGCAGCGACGCCGGGTGACCGGAGGCGCCGCACAGCGGACCAGCGAGCTGAGGACGCAGGAGGAGGAGTCGGAAGCCCGGCTGGAAACCCTGCGCGAAGAGGAAGAAGCCGCCCGGACCGACCTCGCCGCCCTGCACGCCAGCCACGCCTACCGCAGCCTGCGCGAACTGTCGGAACGCCGAAGCACGGTCGAGGCGCTGCACACCGCCGCTGTGTCCGCCTTCACCGCCCTCAGCAACGCACACGGCGCAGAGGAGGGCGCAGCCGAGCGCCTGGCCGACGGTGTCGACCACCTCGGGAGTCGGCTCGCCGAACTGGGCACTGAGCACCGGGAACTGCTGACGCAGGCGGAGAAGGCGGGACTTACCACCGGCCATCTCGGCGAGACAGTCGCCCTGCCCCGCACCGTTCGCTCCCAGGCCGGCGAGACGGAGCTGACCGCTCCGGACGGGGAGACGCACACCGTGCGGCAGCCATCGGTCGTCCGTGTGAACACGGCCGAAGTACAGGAAGGACTGCGGTCCTGGCAGGGACAGCTGGAGGATGCCGAGACGGTCACGAAGAACCGGGCCCGGATGGTCCAGAAGGTGACGCGTCTCTCCGCGCGGGCCGAGGAGGCCCGAAGCCGGGCGGTGCAGGCCGACACCGAGCGGGAGCGACTGGAGGGCGAGGCGGAAGAGGCCGCCGGCCGTCTCGACGCCGGCCGCGAGAAGGTCGCCGAGGAGAGCGGTGCCTATGCCCGCCGGGTCGCCGAGTGGGTAACACGCACGCGGGCCTCCGTCGGGTCCGACTGCCCGCCGCTGGACGCCGTCCACGCCACGGTCGCCTTCGAGAGCTCCACCGACGCCCCGTTCGCGGACCGCACGCTCCCGTCCGACATCGACAGCCAGGCGTGGCAGGCCGCCCATGCCGCACTGGAGCCGTACGGCGAGGAACTCACCCGGCGCCGCGACGCCCTCGCACTCACCGTCGGCCGGCTCGATGAGGAACTCGGCCGCCTGGCGAGTCAGAAGCGTGACTGGGAGCGACGTACGGATCCCGAGCCGCCGGTCCCCCACCACCGCGTCGCCGAAAGGACACCGGGCACCGGAGCGCCCTTCTACCGGCTGGTGGATTTCGTGGATGATCTGAGCCCCGCGCGTCGGGCCGGTCTGGAAGCAGCGCTGGAAGCCAGCGGAATCCTGGACGCGTGGGTCGGCGCGGACGGCGCTCTTGTCGACCCCGGCACCCGTGACACTCTGCTGCGTCCCGGCCCCGCGCTGCCGGATGGGCTGACCCTCGCCTCGGCCTTGCGCCCAGCGCCGCAACCGGGGTGTGGAGTCACGTCCGAGCAGGTGGAACACCTGCTGGCCGCCATCGCGCTCGCACCGGCCGAGGAAACGACCGCTCATGACGCGGTGCACTACGACGGAAGCTGGCGTCTGGGCATCCTCAGCGGCCGGCACCACAAGAGTGACGCCGAGTACGTGGGAGCCGCCGTACGCGCCGAGACCCGACGGCGCATCCTGGCGGAGCTGGAACAGCGGCTCACGCAGACGGAGCAGCGGCTGGCCGACGCCCGTCACGAACTCACCGAGGCCGACGCCCAGCGTCGAGCCCTCAGGCTCGCGGAGCAGGACTTCCCCCAGGCACGCAGTCTCGCCTACGCCTGGAGCAGAGCCGAGTCGGACGAGAGGACACTGCGTGACCTGACCGCCAAGGCCACCCGCGTGGCACGGCTGGCCGAGGACGCCCGCGCCCTCGCCGTAGCCGCCCGCGCCGAGGCTGACGCCACCGCTACCGCCCACGACCTGCCTAGTGACCCCGCCGAGCTGGAACGCGTACGCACCGCGCTGGCTGCCCTTCTCACCGGCATCGGACATCTTCGCCGAGCGATCGGCAGCACGGGCGAGCGGCTCGGCACCCATCACGCCGATGCCGAGCGTTACGACCGCGCCCGTAGAGATCGCCTAGCCGCGGAGGAGAACTACCGGCTTCGCCTCAACGGGCTGCGTACCGCGCAACAGGACCTGTGCACCCGCGAGGAGGCCATCGGGGCGACCGAAGAAGAGATCCTCACCCGCGAGCAGGAAACCAGACAGCGCATCACGCACGCCGCCCAGGCCGTCCCGGCAGCACAACGTATCCGGAACGATCTGCACGACCGGCGCGTGCGCGCGGAAGAGGAGGAGAAGCGCTTGCGCGAGGACCTGACCGCCCAGGAGACGGCAGTTATTGCAACCGGCGGGGCCCTTCGCGGCGCACTCGGCCGACCGGAGGTGGTGCACGGTGCCGGGCTGGACCGGTCCGCACTGCCCGAGGACGTGGTGGACGACCCCGGCTCGGACGTCCGCAGCCGTCTACGAGCACTGCGGACACTGGCCGACGCCGTGGAACAGACCCTCGGCCGTCCGAAGGGCGAGGTCTCGGACAGCACCCTGCTCAACCGGCACACCGAACTGCGCGACCAGCTGGCCGGCGGCTACGACGCGCAACTGGAGGAACGCGACGGCATCAAGGTGTGCCGCCTGATCGACGACCACGGTTCCCACGATGTCGCGGCCGTGGGTGAGCGGATCGCTGTCCAAGCGGCAGAGGCCCGGGGACGGCTCACCGAGCGCGAAGGTGAGGTATTCCAGCGGTTCCTGACCGGCGAGCTCGGCGACCATCTCTCGGCCCAGGTCATCACCGCGGCGAACCTGGTCGCGGCTCTCAACGACACCCTGCGGACCGTACGCACCTCCCACGGTCTCGGCGTGGAACTGCTGTGGAAGCTGGACGAGGACGTCGACGCAGACGTGCGGGCGGCTGTCGAGTTGCTGCGCAGTCCGTCAAGCCTGCGCACGCGTGAGCAGACCGAGCAGCTCCGCGAGGTGCTGCAACGCCGAATCGAGGATGCCCGACGGGCCGATCCCTCAGCCGGTTACGCCGCCCATCTGCGGACCGCGCTCGACTACCGTGATTGGTTCCGCTTCCACACCTTCGTGGTCGAGGACGCCGCCCCGGGACGCAGGCGGAAACTGACCGGCCGCACCGGGCTCAGCCAGGGCGAGCAGCGAGTGCTCTCCTACCTCGTGCTCTTCGCCGCGGCCGCCGCCCACTTCACCAGCCTCGCCGAGTCCGCACCCCACGCCCCGCGGCTGATCCTGCTCGACGACGCCTTCGCCAAGGTCGACGAACCCACTCACGGGAGGCTGGGACGCATCCTCGTTGACCTCGATCTCGACTTCGTCCTCACCAGCGAACGACTTATGGGCAACTGGCCGGAGGTGCCGTCCCTGCACATCTACGAGTGCCTCCGCGATCCCCATGTGCGCGGGGTGGCCACCCTGCACTACACCTGGAACGGCCGGCACCGGCGTCTGGTGTCCGTATGAGCAAGCTACCCACGGCGACACGGGACTGGCTGGCCGGTCCCGGGCTCACCCGGCTCTGGGAGGCGGTACGCAAGCGCCTGGAGAGCAACGGCGTGCAGGCCACCGGTTCCCTCCGGTTGACCTCGGTGAACGCCCAGGAACGCAACGCCCTGTCGCTCCTGCTGGGCAAGCCCTTCACAGGGGCCACCGCCACTGTGCACCTGGACATGCTCGACGCCCGCCTGCGCGCCTCGGCTGCCGGGCTCGGGCTCAGAGAGGTCCTGGAGGAACTCGGTCAGCCGCTCACCGACCGCCGTGCCGTCCGCGCGGGCATCGCGGCACGGCGCGAGCATGTTTGGTCGTCGCTCGCCTCGGTGCTGGACGCCTCTCCGCTCACCGGCCAGGACTGGGCTGGACAGTGGTACGAGCTGCTCCGCCGTACCGGCATCCCGAGAGGTGTGACGCCGGAAACGTCGGTACGGACGCTCCAACAGGCAGTCCACGTCCTCACCCTGCTGCTCGGCCCGGAGGGGGGTGGCACCCGGGGCCGAGGAGAACTCGCCGCCATGGCGACCGGGTCCGCACACGGCCTGGACGACGGCACCTGGCTCGCACGCCTCGTCCAACGCGGCATCGCCCTCGCCCACGGCACCGAGTTCCCCGGCGACGCGTCCGGTCGGCGCGCACTCTGGCGGCTCGTGTCCGTCACACCGGACGAGGTCTCCAGCACCGTGCTGACCTACGGGCTGCGGCCCGTAGGTGGGGGATGGCGGGAGCAGGCCCTGCGGGAGCGGACCGACCATCACGCCGAAGCCCACCTCACCTCCCGGGACCTGCACGACCTGCAACTGCAACTGCCTGCCGGAACAGTGATCCACATCTGTGAGAACCCACGCGTGGTGGAGGCTGCGGCGGACGCTGCCGGTGTCCGCGCCCTAGTGTGCACCTCCGGCAGCGCCGCCACGGTGGTCCTCACGCTCCTCGATGCTCTCGCCGCCACCGGTTGCCGTTTCGCGTATCACGGCGATTTCGACTGGCCGGGCATCGCTCTGGCGAACCGGATCATCCGCCGCTACGGGGCCCAGCCATGGCGCATGTGCGCCGAGGACTACGAGCACCTTGCCGCACGCAGCCAGGCCAAGGGAATCCCACAACTGCCTCTCGACGGCCACCCCGTCAGCGCGGCCTGGGACCCGGGTCTCGCCCCTGCGATGACCGCCCTCGGGGTTGCGCTTCACGAGGAGGCCACCCTCGACTTGCTGGTGGACGACCTGGCATAAAGCCGCGCAGTCCGCCGCCGAGGGTCCGGCAGTACGGTGAGCGTTGCAGCCGTCAGGCCGGAACGGCGTCGCTCAGCACACTGCGCAGGGCCTCATCACCACCGGTCTGTGCCGCTTCTGCCAACTGCCGCAGATCTTCCCTCTTCAGGTACCGGTAACTTTGTGGCGGGTGAAAGGAGCCGACGGCCCTGAGGGCGCTCAGCGGCACCGGTTCTTCGAACGTGACGGGATCCTCAAGAGTGAGACCGCTTGCCTGTGCCGCACCGCTCATGTAGGCGTCGTACTCGCGCCTGCTGATCCCAGCGCGGGTGCGGCTGGCCGACCACACATCGCGAGGAGAAGCCACCTGCACGGAGGCAATGCTGGCCATGCCCACGATGGCCATCGTCGGCGCTGTTGCATAGAGGAGCACGCGGGTGCCGGGAGGCGCCGCGACGCGCTGCCGCCGCACCTCCACCGTCTTGCTGCCGGCCAGGATCGCCGACGCGAACCTGGGATGGACGGACAGCAGCATTGCGCACTCCGGATCACTCACGTCTTTCGGTGCCCCTCTCTGTAAACCGCCTGGAAAAGCGCGTTGCTGATCTTGGACAGCGAGATCAACGACAACGGTAGACCCAGATCCTCTGCCAACGCTTTGAAACGTCCGAGCGACACCGGCACCGGGAAGAGTTCGGTGTCCGAGAACCTCAACGCCATTGCACTGCCGTAGGGTTCGGCCACCGCGCGAACTTGCTCACGACCATATACGCCCAGATGTTCGAACCGCGAGAAGAGGGTATCCGGCTCGTCGATCACCACCTCGTCCAAGCGCGAACACCCGATGACCATCTGCCCCTGCTGTCCCGGCCCGCCCTTGCTCACGTACCAGAGAAGGCGGGCAGGGACGCTCTCACTCCGGTGGCCCGGCGAGCGGTAGTAGACATGCTGCGGCTGATGCCCAATACCTCGTCGCGCGGCACCAGCATGGTCGGGAGGTCGAACAGTTCGGCGGACCATCGAGGCTCGATGGGTACGCTGAACGACGGCAGTTTGGAGTCGATGATCTGCGCAGGCCACCAGGCACGCTCAGCGGTGCTCGCCACTTCAGCGGGGAGTCCGGCGTGCAGCTCGGGTACGGCAAGCCCCAGGCGGCTGGCGATCCCAGTCGCCGCAGCGGACACTTCAGCGGCAGACCCGCAGACGTCCACAAGCAGTGCGACGAGGTCGCCTGATTGCTCGGTAAAACCGTCCGCACCGGCCGCCGCCCGAGCTACGGGCGAGAGAAAGGGATCCGTAATCCGGATGGCCTGTGCCTTGCGATCACGCCCGAGGCGTTTGAGCATCAGGAGCAGCTGTCGGGCGAGGGACTCTTCGAGCGGATGCGTCGCGGTACGCAGCAACGGGACGTTCAGGTTGCGGCCATCCAAGGCCCAGACGTACAGGGCCACCGGGCGCCCCTCGCCGTCCCTCAGTAGTTCCCGTCGCCACAGGGTCTGATCGTTGGCGAAGTCCTTGAGTCGCTCCTGGAAGGCAGATCCGTTGTCGCTGTCCGCTTGGTCGAAGAAGGCGACCAGCTCACCCTCGCCGCCCGGCGCCACCTCTCCTGCGGAGAGCGCGGTGCCCAAGAGGTCCTTGGGCCGGTAGAGCTGGGCCTGGCGCAACTCATCGACGTGAAGGGTCACCACGGACGGAGCGACTACCTTGACGCCGGCGATATCCCAGGCGACGTCGGACAGCCGAGCCAGCGCCGGGTCACGGGTCACCAGAATCTGGAGTCCGGCGCAGGACGTCTCGGCCACGTACTTCAGCCTGCTCCGCACCTTCGCATCGAGTGGCAACTCCGGCAGATTCTTCTCCACGGCGGCCAGGAGTTCCTTGTGCCGGGCAGCCACGGTGTCCGGGGCAGGGGTGATTTGCCGAAGGCTCGGCAGCCCAGCCCGCTGATGCTGCCGGGTGGTTCGATCGGCGACATCTCGCACATCGTGCAACAACTGAGGCGTGAACGCGAGCTCGATCAGGTCGGCTAGCCAGCCGGCTTCCAGGGCGCGCGAGTCCTCGACATCGGACGCGGTGCCATTACCTCGGAGGCCGGCAAAGACGCTGTGGTCCACAGTCACCACCAGCAGGGCGTCGCTCTGGACCTCCGCGAACAGATCCTGGTGTCCCAAGCCGAGCCACCAGGTGTCCAGGGTCTCTTGGTCCCGGCCGCGGCCCAGCCCTTCACCAAGAGGGACAAAACCCAGGCTGGTCCACATCCCGCTGAGGTCATAGTCACGCCGGCACCTGGCCCTGATCCCCAGCCGCTCTGGGTGCCGCTCACGAATGGCCTGAATCAGTCGGCGGGCGATGCCCTTGTCTCGGTGTGCCTCGGCCACACAAAGGTGAGCCAGGCGCACATGGGTATTGCGCTTCGGCAGACCGAACAGCGCATACCCGACGACCTTCTCACCCTCGACAGCGACGAGAAGGCCGCCTTCCTCGGCGGCCGCACGATAGGCAGGCGGCGTGAGCAGCCCCAGCCATTTGGTGTACCGGTCCCCCAGGGCCACAACAGCGCCGAGCAGATCGGTCTGCTCTCCGGACACCGGAAGCACCTTGATCGTCATCGACTCCCCCTCCGTATCGGCTCTAGTGAATGTGGCCGATCACGCCCTCAATGCATACCCCTTGCAACCAGGCCGGGGGAGCTTCTTTCTGATTGTTCTCGTGGTCAGTGGCTACGTCGTTCCGTTGTGTGGCTGGCGTCTGGCCCTCGAGTGGGCGTCCGCGCTGCTCTGGCATGTGGAAAGCCCAAACGGCGCAGGAACGGATACGACGGGCGACACATGACTCTCCCGCCCCTCGTTCGCCCTCGCTCAACGACTCGTGCGAGAGGACCCCAGCCTTGGGAGCCACCTGGGAGCCGATCCGCTCTCCAAGCCCGTTCGAGACCACCCGAGACCATCCCGGTCCAACGCTCTGACTAGGCGAAACGTGGATTTTGCTGGTGCTGATTCCGCCCGAACCTCGTTCGGGACGAAGAGGTCGTGGGTTCAAATCCCGCCACCCCGACAGACGCAGGACCAGGTCAGGCCCGGTTTCCTTCCAAGGAAACCGGGCCTGACCTGTTGTTCGGTTGCCTCCGGGGAGTGAGCGGGGAGTGGATCATGGAAACTCCCCACTCCCGGGGAGTGGCAGCGGACCCCAGACACGCAAACGGGGCCTCCCTCCCAAAGGAAGGCGACCCCGTTTGATCACTGCTACGAGTGACGCGCTCTCAGTAGTTCATCGAGCGCCCGGACCGAAGACCGCGGGTGAAGCGCGAGCCTCGCCGCGAGCGACTGCTCCCACTGCTCGGTGAGCCCGTCCATGAGCCGCTGCCGCATACCCGACGCGATGTGGGCGCACCGGGCCTGGACCGAACCGTCCTCATGACCGAGACGCTCGTCCATCAGCTTGGGAGGTGTACCCAGGTCCTCCATGACGGTCTTGTGCGTGTGCCGGAGCCCGTGCGGGGTGAGCCCCTACCGACCGACCTCTATGTCTTGATGTCGAACTGGCGTAGCCAGTCGGGGTCTCCGTTTCCTACCGTGGCAACGAGGGCACCGCTCAGGAGCAGCATGTACAGCACGAAGGTCAGGGCGTCCTCACCGTAGTGCTCCACACCTTCGTTGAGGGTCACGTTAGGAGCGTCCGGATGCCCGATGAGCCCGGCTGCGTACAGAAGATCATCATGATGGATACCGAGCGCATCTGAGACCCAGTTGACAGCGTCGCGAGCCTGCTCCTCGGATATCTGCTCTCTAGCAGCGACGAGCCAGTGCATGAGGATGCCCCAGACCATCGTCGGGTCGGACGGATGCTCCCCCTCGATGAATGACCGACCCGGCCCGCTGGAAGGGACTTCCAACCAAGCAGCGATGTCGGCCCGCAGGCGTTTAGCCGCACGAGCGCGCGAGACCTCGGAGAGGTCAGGCGGGCTTACAGAGTTCTTTCGCCCTGTACGAGCGAGGCGGCGGCGCTGGCTGTTTCGTCCCACGGAGTGAGCTTCTCACTCAGAACACCTTCCGGGGGGCGAAACTGCCAAGGTTCGTCCCGCTGCGAGCCATCCACAGATTGGCATACCCGAAGCCATCAGCATTCGCGACGGCGAACTAAGAGTGTGGTGCGTGAGCTGAAGTCCGGTTCGAGGTCGGGCTCGGGCGATGAGGTGACTGTCGGCGGGGCGGGCCCGTGGTCAGGGGTGGAGTCGAACAGCCCTTACGAGTTGGTGCGTGATAGCGGGTGAGGTGTCGTGCCAGGTGGATGCATGATCCCGCTGTGGCGATCACGGTCAACCGGGCGGTGCTGGCGCATCGGCTGTTCACAGGGCACTCTCGGCGGCATCTTGCGTACCTGATCGAGGAGTTGGCCGAGCCGTGGCAGGCCGGGGTCAAGGGCCGTCGCCATGCTGCGCGAGGCGGGGTCCGCAAGCGAGCCGAAGCCGCCGGCGCGCAGGCCATCAGCTGGTGTTCGTTGATCGGCTGGTGGCCACGCTGATCCATCTGAGGCACGACCTGCCGCACTCAGTGCTGGGGCTGCTGTTCGACGTCGACCGGTCCACCGTCACCCGGGCGAGCGGAGAGGTGCGCACGCTCTTGGCGGACCGGGGGTGCGCGCCACCGACCGTCCCGACCTGCGGCTTCGAACGCTGACGGACGTCTTTGCCTATGCCCAGGCCGAGGGCATCGAGTGTGTTTGGACGCAACCGAGATCCAGGTCCGCCGACCACCCGCTGGCCTTGGCGGACGTCAGGTGTTCGTATCAGGCAGGAAGAAGCAGAACACCATGAAGGCCACCGTCACCGTCGGTGATCAAGGCCGCACGTTATGGACCGACGCCCTGCGACCTGGGCGTATGCACGACGCCACGGTCGCCCGCAACGAAGCATCGCCGTCTGCCTTCGGCACCACCCCGACGTCGAGGTCCTCCTGGACGACGGCTACCTGGGCCTGAGCCGCGACCACCGAGGGCAAGCGATCACACCGCCACGAAAACCCCGGCCAGGAGCTTTGCCCGGCAGGGTCGAACAGTGGGAACGCGACCGCCACGGCCACTCCTCCGACCGCATCACGGTCGAACACGCCCTCACCGACCACAAACGCTGAAACAACGACCCGCTGGACCCATCGCCGCGACCGCCTCCCCGACACCTACCGCGCCATCTCCGGGCTCGTCTCCGACCGCACGGCCAACATCTGAAGACGGCCGTGAGCAAGGCGTCCACACCTCACCCGCTATCACGCACCAACTCGTAAGCAGCCGGGCGACAGTCCCTCTCCCCTTGGCCGCTCTCACGCCTCCGGCTTCGCGTCGATGTCCGCGATCAGCGTCTCGATGCGGGCACGGATCTCGTCCCAGATAGGGGCGTACGTCGTCCGCTTCCTGGCCGGCGGGGTCCTCGAGTTGCCAGCCGGGGACTGGTTGCCGGGGAGGACCGGGCAGGCTTCGCCGCAGCCCATGGTGATGAACTAGGTGATGAACCAACAGCCTCACGTCGTCATTGATGTCGCCCTCGGGCACCTTGACGCCGGGACCCGGCCCTCCGGGGCGCCGTCGTCGCCTGGACCGCGGCACACCGCCCCGTCACGGCAAACAGCCACGGCATTCAGGACTGACGGACGTGCTGGAGTCCGCCGGGCGGGCACGTTCCGCCTGAAGGGAACGGCACGGCGGCGTGACGGTCCCGGTGGAGAGCGGGCTGAGCCGCGACGGAGAGCCCGCGGCAGGCCCCGAGAGCTGCCACCTGAAGTATGGCCAGCGAACGAAGAACGACTTCGCCCCGGTCTGCCCATGGGACTCGTGACCACGACACCGGGTGGAACGGGATCCGTCTGCATCCGGCAAGCGCCCGTACGGCGCCAACGGCCGCACAACGCTCGCCCAGAAACGTTGGACTTCCGGAGATTGAATTTCTACGTCCGCGAAGGGAGAGTTCAACGGCCCGCCTGGTGAGAGTTTTTCGCGCACCGAGCAGAGTGAAATGATTTGCCACTCGCGGGCCCGAGACGTGCTACTGTCTTTTCAGTTGCAGTTGTGGTTCCCAAAACTTCAAGCGCCCCCCGATCGAATTCCGGGACGGGAGCGCTTTCGTGTTGACCGGTAATTTCCGGCGGGATGATCATCGCGGCGACACGGCATCCGCAGAGCGTGGATCCCGATGCACTGCCCCAAAGGAGATCGACATGGCCAATGGCACCGTGAAGTGGTTCAACGCGGAAAAGGGATTCGGCTTCATCGAGCAGGACGGTGGCGGCGCCGACGTGTTCGCCCACTACTCGAACATTGCCGCCCAGGGCTTCCGTGAGCTCCTCGAAGGCCAGAAGGTGACCTTCGACATCGCGCAGGGCCAGAAGGGCCCGACGGCCGAGAACATCGTTCCCGCCTGATACTGACGCGCAGTTTGCAGCTGGGGCCCGCATCCTTCGGGGTGCGGGCCCCAGCTGCATGATTTTTCCGCGCTGGCCTCAGCTGCGGGGCCCCACTTGACGAGATCCGCAGCCTCAGCGCAGGCGGATGATCACGCGGGGACGGGGACACGTCTCTGCACGCCCCAAAAACGGCACCCGGATCTCGCGTCCTCGTCACGCCACCCATTTCAGTGCATGCGCCCGCGTTCTCTTTACCGGTCAGCTCCACTGTCGTTTTTCATCGGTACATTCTTGTAATTCTCTGCGCCGTTCGTTCTGGCGGGAATTCCTTGATATGCACCGCATCAAGGAAGGTTCCCGTATGAACCGCACACGTACGAACGACCGTTTCAGCCGCACCCGTGGCGGCAGTGCCGATGCCGGAAAGGGCGGGCGGCACTTCGGTTCGCGGGCCCCGCGCCGTTCCGGTGGGCCCGCTCGGTCCGGCGGTCACGGCCGTCGGACCTCTGCTCCGCAGGGTGAGTTCGCGCTCCCCACGACGATCACTGCCGCGATTCCCGCCGTGGAGGACTTCGCCGATCTCGACATGTCCGCGCAGCTGCTGGCGGAACTCGGCAGGCAAGGCGTCACCGTACCGTTCCCGATCCAGGGCGCGACGCTGCCGAACTCCCTCGCAGGCCGTGACATCTTGGGACGCGGGCGCACCGGCTCCGGCAAGACCCTTGCCTTCGGGCTCGCCCTGCTCTCCCGCATTGCCGGACAGCGCGCCGAGCCCTGCCAACCGCTGGGGCTGATCCTCGTCCCCACCCGCGAGCTCGCCCAGCAGGTGACCGACGCACTCACTCCGTACGCCCGCGCTGTCAGGCTTCGCCTGGCCACGGTCGTCGGCGGGGTGTCGATCGGTCGGCAGGCCGGCGCGCTGCGCGGCGGAGCCGAGATCGTGGTGGCCACCCCGGGCCGTCTCAAGGACCTCATCGACCGTGGTGAGTGCCGACTGAACCAGGTCGGCATCATCGTGCTGGACGAAGCCGACCAGATGGCGGACATGGGCTTCATGCCACAGGTCACCGCGCTGCTCGACCAGGTGCGCCCCAAGGGGCAGCGCTTGCTGTTCTCCGCCACGCTGGACCGCAACGTCGACCTCCTGGTGCGCCGCTACCTGACCGACCCCGTCGTCCACTCGGTCGACCCGTCGGCCGGTGCGGTCACGACGATGGAGCACCACGTTCTGCACGTCCAGGGCGCCGACAAGCACACCGCCACCACCGAGATCGCAGCCCGCGACGGCCGTGTGATCATGTTCCTGGACACCAAACACACCGTCGACCGACTGGCTCGGGACCTGCTCAACGTCGGCGTGCGCGCGGCGGCGCTGCACGGCGGGAAGTCACAGCCCCAGCGCACCCGCACCCTCCAGCAGTTCAAGACCGGGCACATCACCGTGCTCGTCGCCACGAACGTCGCCGCCCGCGGCATCCACGTCGACAACCTCGACCTCGTCGTCAACGTCGACCCGCCGACCGACCACAAGGACTACCTCCACCGTGGCGGCCGCACCGCCCGCGCCGGCGAGTCCGGCAGCGTCGTCACCCTCGTCACGCCGAATCAGCGCCGCGGCATGGTCCGCCTCATGTCGGACGCCGGGATCCGGCCGCAGGTCACCCAGATCCGCTCCGGCGAGCCGGAACTGCACCGCATCACCGGCGCCCGGACTCCCTCCGGCATTCCGGTCGTCATCACGGCGCCGGTGGTCGAACGCCCCAAGCGCGACACCACCTCCCGCGGCCGTCGCCGCCCCGCTTCGACGAGTCGGCGCGCGTCCGTACAGCAGCGCCGAGTCGAGAAGGCGACCTAGCACCTTCGTGATCAGGAAGCTGATCCCTCTCTGAAGCTGATCCCTCTCTGTAGGAGACATCTTTTGACGCTGGTTCAGATGCAGCTCCACCCGACGAACGCCGGCACCACGCGCACGGCAGTGGCCGATACCGCGAAGGAAGCCGGACCGCGGGTCTGGGACGACATGACGGTCGAGGTGGCACTGTCCGTCATGGCCGGCGCCGGAGTTGGACACCTGCTCGTCTGCGATGAGGACGGCATACGCACCGGCCTGATCACCCTGGCCCGGCTCACCGCCGTCCGTGACGGCTCCGGATACACGGACCGGATCCGCCTGCGTGACATCAGCGGGGCAGCGGACCATTCACCCCGCCGCGGGCGACGACCGAAGCCGACCGCTCGGAGTGCTGCGACCCGCCCGGCACCCTGCCCGTGGTGGGTGACGGGCACGGCAGTGACCCGGCCGTCCTCGCCCTCGCCCGCCGAATCAGCTCCCCACGGTCGGTCCTTCCGCCCCTCTCCTTGTGAGGTCTCATGCGCTGTGTAATCGCCCGCTTCCCGTTCGACCTGACCAAGGCCGGCGTGCTGGAGACGATGAAGGGCGTCAAGCCCGAGCCGGTCACCGGTGAATCGGTGACCATCGGGCGGCGCCAGTACCCCGTCAAGCAGGTCGGCCAGGCGATCACCCGCCAGGACCGCCGCGACTTCAGTGCCGGCGAGGTCGTCCGGGCCATGACACGACTCGGCTTCACCTGCCGTACGGTCCCCACGGCCTCGCCCGCGCTCACTACCAGCCCGCTCCAGAGGGCTTCCACCATGCTGGGGACCAGCGCGACCTGAGCGGCAAGGGCAGGCCACGAGACGACACCAGAACAGCAGTGAGGGCCCGACCGGCACGACCAGTCGGGCCCTCACTGCTGTCGGACCGTGGCCACATCGCTGCCGCCCGGCCTCTTCAGCCATCCGTACGCCACCAGAGAGGATTACCGCATCAACAGGCAACCAAAAATCTATCCTCGCCAGAGTAGACATTGACCCCTCGCGTAGCTAAGGTCTCTGTCGTAGCCGAGATCGAGCAGGGCCCGGCAGACACGAACTGCCGGGCAGCAGTGCACGCATCACGGTGCGGTGGTGGAGTTTCGAAGCCAGGGCTGTTGCACGACGGCGACGGGGCTGACCACCGGACCGGGTGGCCCGCGGTGATCAGGGGCCGCCACAGCAGGCGAGTGAATGATCCAGAGGGAAGAACGGAGGAATCGATCGCCATCAGGATCGCCCGGGAGCAGAACTGAGCCCGGGTACCGCAGGACATCGATAGGCAGGTGGTCTCCGGTCACGCATCCGCGATCCCCGCACTTCCGTCAGCATTCCGGACGGTCATGCGGAAACAGAGGGCCGACGCAGCAGCAAGGTCGGCAGATGGTGTAGTAGTTCCTTCGGGGCCTTGGTGCCGTACGGCACCAAGGCCCCTCAACGTGTTCCGCAGAGAGGTGAAATGACAGCAGACAGCTCGCTGGGCCGTCTCGATGACGACGACTACCCCGCCTACACCATGGGCCGGGCCGCCGAGATGATCGGCGCTACTCCCGGCTTCCTGCGCGCCATCGGCGAGGCACGGCTGATCACGCCCCTGCGCTCAGACGGTGGGCACCGCCGCTACTCCCGCTACCAGCTGCGGATCGCAGCCCGCGCGCGTGAGCTCGTCGACCAGGGCACCCCGATCGAGGCCGCCTGCCGGATCGTCATCCTCGAAGACCAGCTCGAAGAAGCCCAACGCATCAACGCCGAGTACCGACGTGCCGCCGAATCCTCCGACCCGACGACCACGGCCTGATGGTGAGCGCCAGTCCAGCCCGGTGGAACCAGCCCCGCCGTCCACGAGCAGCCGACTGAACTCGCTGCCGATGGTGTGACTCCAGCCGCCGAAGGCTGCCTCCACATCAAGGATCGCGGCACAGACCCGTCGGATCCGGCCGGGCCCGATCATGATCAGGTCGTGACGCTCGGAGTCGGGCAGCCAGCGCGTGGCATCCAGCCCGGAACCAGGAGAAGTCGGGAGCCATGTGGGAGCCGACTCGCTCCCCGAGCCCTCGCGAGACCGCTCCCCACCGACCCGCACCAATGATCTGACCAGGCTGAACACCGTCCGAGCTGGTGTCGATCTCCGCCGAACCTCATTCGGGACGAGCAACCCCGTCACGTCGGACAGCCCCGGACTCGCCGTCACAGCTCGCGCGCTGAGGGACCGGGGCCTGGTGACCATGCCCAGGAAGAAGGGAAGGTGGCAGGCGGACACCATCGAAGCAGGTCGCTTCTACCTGGAGCAGGAACGCACCGCCGGAGCGGGACAGGAAACGGGTGCCAGTCCCGTGGTTCACCCCGCTGCTGGGAGGCCGAAGTCTGCGCCTGAGATGGTGGCGAGAGTGGCTGCGACGTTCTGGAGCGGGGCTTGTAGGGCGACGAGGGCGGCGCGCATGGTGGGGGCCTGGTCCCAGGCGCGTTCGTGGTCGAGTGGGCTGGTGTCGGGGGCGCGTCGGGCTTCCCAGTCGAGGAGCCGGGCGTGCCATTCGGTGGTGAAGGGCCGCAGTACGCCGTTGAGCAGATGGTCCGCCAGCGACTGCACCGAGTCGGGGGCGAGGGCGGGCGCCTGGAGGCCCACGCTGTAACGGTGCAACGTGTCACGGGTGAAGGGAAACAGGCTGTACAGGGATGTCAGTGCCTCGCGCAGGCTACCGCCGTCCGCGGGCAGCGTCTGTACACCGATCCGGCTGACCAGTTCGACCTGAAGGTCGAAGGCAGCCATCCGTTCCGCCTCGCTCACGGCCATCGACGCGGTCTCCCTCCGCTCTCCGGGTGCTGGTACCACGCCCAGGGTAGTGCCGGCGCCGAGGAGGGAGAGGACGGTCCGGCGCAATGCCTCGGCGCGGGCGGGGTCGCTCTCGTGGTGTCGCCAGACGTGGTCGATCACCGGGTGCAGGCGGTGCCCGTCGGGGCCGGGCTCCAGCAGGCTGCGCGCGGTCAGTTCGGCCAGACCCGCCGCCGCGCGACGGCGTGCCACTGCCGGCCGCATTCCGTCGGCCGTGAACGCGGCAGCGGCGTCAGCCTCGGTCATCGGCAACGGAAAGCGCGCCCCGGCACAGCGCAGCACGTCCCTGGCCTCGTCCGGAGCGGTCAGCGCGTCGCGTACGTAGTCCGCGGTGAGTTCGTCCCCGGCGAGGAGGTCGAGCAGGGAGCGGCCCGGTTCGTAGAGTCCGGCGACGAGTTCGGTGGGGTCCTGCCCTGTGTGTACGGCGGATCCGAGCAGCGCGAGCGCTCCGGGGTGCCCGCCGGTCGCGTGCACCACCTCGGGTGCGGCGCCGAGCACGGCCGCTGCCTCCTGCGGCAGCGGTTCCAGGTCGAGGTGCTCACCGAGCCCTCCGTAGGCGCGACTTCGGGTGAGGAGCAGGGTGCGTACGGAGGGGTGGGCCGCTGCGAGTTCCGCGACGGCGCGGGGCGGTAGTGCGCACGGCACGTCGTCCACGATGTGGAGGGAGGGGCCGTCGCCTAGGTGGTCGCCGGCGGGTGGGCGGGGCACTTCGGCCCGGGACCAGTACACACCACCGGGGAAGGCCGCGCCGAAGCGCACCGCGTACTCGCGGGCGAGGCGGGTCTTGCCGATACCCGGCATCCCGCGCAACTGCACTGGTCGGGCCACGGTGCGGCCGGTGACCAGGGGCGCTTCCTGGGCGTGCAACGCGCTGTGCAGCCACCACAATTCGGGCAGCCGCCCGGTGAACTCCCCTACGGCGACGGGCAGTACGCCGTGCACTCGTGGCGGTTCGGCCTCCAGGGGCATGGGGCCCGGCACTTGGCGCAGATACTCGATGACGTCGGAGGCGAGTTCCTCGGCGCGGCCATGGCGGGTGTCGCGCAGTTCCACCGGGTGGATGTGGGCGGTACCCGGCTCGGGGTTCACCACCAGGACCCGGCGGCGTGGATCGCCCTCGCTCAGCCCGGCGAGGAAGGCGGCGGTCAACTCCCACTGGCAGGCGGGGCGTTGTGGATAGCCGACGGAGTAATACGCGAGGAGAACCCGGGACTCGGCGAGTGCCCGGCGGATGCTGTCACTGATACCGGCGAAGCCCGCCACGGCGGACTCATCGGTGAACACCTTCAGTCCGGCCTCGGCGAGCGCTCGATGCAGCGGCCGAATCCGGTCGGCGTCCCTGCGGCTGTAACTGAGGAAGACATCCCACACGTTGCCATACCCTACTGTGGACCCGGGGAGGCGATCATGACGCAGTCCGGCGAGACCTCGCGGCGTGGGCGCGGTGCGCCGACACAGGTGACGGCGAAGCTGACGATTCCGTTCGTCGGTGAGGTGACGGGCCTGTGGGTGCCCGCCGATGCCGAGCGCACGGCCGCGTGGCAGCTCTATTTCCAACTGGCCAGCCGTATCGCGGTAGTTCCGCTCGAACGGGACCAGGGTGTGCTGCGTGAGGCGCTGAGTTCGCTGTACTCGCTCTACGACGTCACCCGAGGCATCCTGCACGAGCACGGCCCGGCGGTCGCGCCACCGGTGCCCCCGGGACGCCTGACGTTCGGCGTCCTCGCGATGGTGACCCTCAACCGCGTGCTGCGGCCCCTGCTGACGGTGTGGCACCCCAAGTTGGCGGCATACGAGGCGATGCGGCCCGCGGGCCGGGACCCGGTGACGTACGAACGGGATTGGCCGGAGGCCGACGAACTGCGCCACCAACTGGCCGCCACCCGCGAGGCATTGCGCTCCCTCGCCCGGACCCTCCAACAGGTCGCGGGGGTAGGGGACTTGATCGACCTGCCGGTACCCCGCCCACCCCAGCTCCCGCCCCAGTCACAGGCACACCCGGGCGAAGGACGCTCCGAAGGCACCCCCCCCCCCGCTGATTAGGGAGAACCTTTTCGTCCTCGCGGGCTGATCGCCTGGCAACGGGCGGTTCGCCGGGCGGGATCGCTCGCGCAGCAGGCAGGTTTCCGGCGCGTGCTGTTCTCGGGAGACCTCAACACCCTTCCAATGGTGTCGAGTTGAGCGTTCTCGGTGACCGAGGTGCTGTGCTGGTCCGGGCGATTCCGAGGCGCCGGCGGGGGCAAGTGGCCGTACCTGGTCAGGTGTTGGAGTTCAGTGGGGCCGGGCGGGGCCGTGTCACCCCCACGTCATGTCGAGCTGGCGGCCCGACTCGTGGTAGCCGGCGCGGTGGAAGGCCTGTGCCATGGGGGTGTTGGTGAGGTCGGTGGTGGCGCGGATGCGGGGGGCGTCGTGGGTGGCGAGGGTGCGGGTGCCCTCGGCGAGGATGTCGTGGATGTGGCCGTGGCCGCGGTGGGCGGGCAGTACGGCGAGGTAGGCGATGATCGGGCCGTAGGCGTTGTGGGCGGGCAGTACGAAGCCGACCGGTTCACCGTCGGGCAGGGTGGCGGTGCGCCACCAGTCGCGGGGTGTGGTGTAGCGCGACAGTTCCCGCTCGTAGTGCTCGGTGGCGACCTCGCGGGCGGGCAGCCGGGTCAGGGCCTCGCGGCTGTGGGCGTCGAGGGTGCCTTCGAGGACGGCGGTCATGAGGGTGATGAGTTCGCCGGTGTCGGTGAGCGGACGGAACGTGAGTCGGGGGCCGGGGTCGGGGACGGGGGCGCCGGGCCGCCATTCCAGGTTGAGGCGTTCCACGAAGAGCCGGGCGCCGGCGCGTTCCAGGATCGCGGTCCGGGTCTCCGCGGCCCGCCTGGCCGCCTGGTCTCCACTGGAGCCGGCCGGCAGGAATCCGCAGTACCGCGGCGGGCGGGTGCCGTTCGGGACGACGGCGGCGGTCGCGGTGCGCAGCAGGCGGAGGGCGATGTCCGGGAGGTCGGGGTCGGGGGCGTCGTCGGCGAGGTCGAAGATGTCCAGGAGGTACGGGTCGGTGCCCGGCGTCCGGCTCCACCAGGCGACCCGGGCCAGCAGCCGGTCGCCGCGCAGGGCGACCCACATCCACTCCGGGCGCCGGCGGCCGGCGTCGAGGTCGTCCGCGAGTTCATCGTTGAGCACATAGGGCAGTCGGGAGAAGAGGGCGAGTTCGTCGGGGCCGGTGAGCGGGCGCAGGGTGAGGGCGGTCGGATCGGTGGGTGCCATGGGCGCGACTGACTCCGGGGTGGTGGGCGGGAGGGCGACCTCTCATCCGAGTGCGCGGGCGGGGGCGGGGCAACCGGTTTTCCGTCCGCCCGCGTCGCCCCGCCTCCGGTGCACCGTCCTGACCGACAGTGAACTTCCTTGCCGGGGACGGTAGTTGGCCGGTCAGAGGGGATGCGGGGTCTGCACCCAGGGTGAGGCGGCGGGCACACCGGGCACTGTGATGCACGTCTCCTCCCGAGGCGGCCAGGCGGCATTTCCCCGGACGCCTCCCTGCCGTCACAATCGCCCGGGAACTTCTCCCTCCGACCACCCTTCGCGGGTCCCTTTTCGCCCGGTTTCCACCGGGCCGCACCGGCGTGCGCGCCTGCCGCCACGCCGGTGTGCGCGCCTGCCGTGACGCGGCGCGGGGGCGGGCTCGCGGAACGGGAACCGGTGGGGGCGGGGACCGACGGATGCGGGCCGGGCCACAGGAGGCGCGGCACGCCGGGACGATCTCTCTGCGAGGAGGCACGTAGTTGGAAGGAAAGCTGGCCATGGCGACGGACGCGGATGCGCGCGCCGAGGTCGAGAAGTTCATGCTCGGTGACCGGTTCTCCTGCCTGGCGGGCCGCTCCGCCTGGCGCCGCGGCGGTATCACCCACCGCCATTACGACCTGCTGGGCGGCGAGGAGGCGGCCCGGCTGCTGGCGCTGGACCTCGCCGAGTTCGTCTCCTCGGCGGACTGGAACCCGCGGGCGTTCACCAGTTTCGTGGCGACCTTCGAGCAGCCGCGCGGGGTCGACGAACTCCGCTTCGAGGAGCTGCTCTGGCAGCATCTCCAACTGCTGCACGAGCAGGACGTACGGAGTTACCGCTGGGCCGAGGGCTACTCGTCCGATCCGCAGTCCGGGCGGTTCGCGTTCAGCGTGGCCGGCCATCCGTTCTTCGTGATCGGCCTGCACGAGACGCACCGCCGCTGGGGCCGCCGTCCCCCGTTCCCCATGCTGGCCTTCAACTCGCACCGGCAGTTCGACCTCATCAAGGGCGCCGGGATGTGGGACCGGCTGGCGGAGAAGATCCGCAAGCAGGACATCAAGCTCCAGGGCGACATCAACCCCAACCTGTACGAGTACGAGGAGCTGCCGGAGAGCCGCCGCTACTCGGGGCGGCCCAAACCGGCCGACTGGCAGTGCCCGTTCGCGGCGCGCGAGACGGCCGCGGAGCCGGCGGCCGGAGCGGGCACCGGCCGGGCGGACGCGCCGGGGACCGAGCCCGTGCTGAGCGCCTCCGGAGCCTGAGCGCTCTCCCCGTACTGCGGGGGTCAGTCGGTGTCGGGCCCGGACTCCTCGGGGTCCGGGTCCGTCCCGTCGCGGCCCGCCCGGGAGCGGAGTTGGGAGCGGAGGTAGTGGCTGAGGGCGGTGGCGGCCGCGGTGAGGATCACCAGGTCGTAGACGATCTGCAGCATCGTCACCAGCCGGGCCGCCTGCCCGCTGGCGGTCACATCGCCGTAGCCGACGGTGGCGAGGGTGACCAGGGTGAAGTAGAGGGCGTCGAGCCGCGTCCGGAGCCCGTCGAACTGGCCGGGCTCCCGTGCCATCGCCGAGTACGCCGTGGAGAAGGTCAGCAGGGTGAGGCTCATCAGGGCGACGATGACGATGCCGGGGCGCTTCATGGAGCGGACGCGGCCCAACTGGATGTCCCGGACCTGGAGCAGCAGCAGCGTGGCGATCACCGCCAGGGCCACCGAGAAGGCGGTCCAGCTCAGCACCGGGTGCTCGGGGCCGAAGAGGTGCTCGGGCAGCAGGAAGTGCAGGACGGGCACCAGGGCGACGGAGATCGCGGGCCAGATCCAGCTCAGCGACGGGTCCCGCAGGCGCGGCCGATGTGCGGCCCCGGACGCCGTGCGGTCGGGGTCGTCACCGGGCTCGGACATGCGTCCATGCTCGGTACCCGCGGGTGCCGGTGCCCGGCGGAACGGTCCGCGCGAGTGACCGCCGCGCCTGGCCCGGGAGGCGTCCGGCGGGCCGGAACCGCGGGCCGGGGCGGGGCGTCTTCGGAGGCGCACGGTCGGGTGCCCCCGGTTCGGCGGGCACGCGCTGTCCGGCGGGCCGCAGCGGGCGGCTAAGGTCGGTTGGCCGAGCACCGGCGGAGGCGCGGAAGCCCGCCGGCGGCCGCGAACGACAGGGGGGGACGTCCCAGGATGGCTCAGGACGAGGCCGTGATCGGCTGCATCGGCGAGCTGCTGCTCGGGACGCAGGGCGCGGCGGGTCCCGGCGAGGTGCTGGTGAGTATCCGCGGCGGTTCCGAGACGTTCCTCGCCTGGTCCGACGAACCGCTGCCGAGCGGCGCCACGGTACTGGTGATCCACTCCCGGGGCATCCGGCAGGTGGACGTCATCGCCTGGCAGTCGCCGTTCGACCCCCACGACCAGTCGCTCGCCCCGTACTGAACGGACGGCGGGCGTGAGATGAGGAGATACCAGGATGTTCGGATACCGCGTTCCCGCCCCTGATCAGGCGATGCTGATCTCCGGTGGCCGGAGGGGGCTCCAGGGCGCACCGTTCCGGGTCGTCACCGGGCACGGCAAGTTCGTACTGCCGATCTTCCGCAAGGTGCGTTTTCTGACGCTCGCCATGTCGGAGGCGGAGGTCGCCGAGACCTGTGTGACCCGGCAGGGCATCGAGCTGACGGTGCGCGCCGTGATCGCGTTCAAGATCGGCAACGACCGGGAGAGCATCGTCAACGCCGGGCAGCGCTTCCTGTCCGACCAGGGGCAGATGTCCGTCCTGACCGGCCGTATCTTCGCCGGTCATCTGCGGTCCATCGTCGGTTCGATGACCGTCGAGGAGATCGTCACCGAGCGCCAGAAGCTGGCCACGGAGGTGCTGAACACCTCCAAGACGGAGATGGCGAAGATCGGCCTGAACGTCGACGCCTTCCAGATCCAGTCCATCGACGACGGCCAGACCGGCTATATCGAGGCGATGTCCGCACCGCACCAGGCGGCCATCCAGCGGCAGGCCCAGATCGCGCAGGCGCAGGCCACCCAGGCCGCCGCCGAGGCCGAGCAGGAGGCCACCCGGAACCAGGCCGAGTACGCCCGGCAGACCGCGGTGGTGCAGGCCCAGTACAAGGCCGAGGTGGACCGGGCGCAGGCCGAGTCCTCGCAGGCGGGTCCGCTGGCGCAGGCCCACGCCCAGCAGGAGGTGCTGGCCGCGCAGACCGAACTCGCCGAGCGCGCCGCCCGGTTGAGGCAGGAGGAGCTGGTCGCCGAGGTGGTCAAGCCGGCCGAGGCGGAGGCGGAGCGGATCCGGGTGCTGGCGCTGGCGGAGGCGGAGCGGATGAAGATCCAGGCGGAGGCGGCGGCCTCGCACGACCGGGTCGCCCTGGACCGGATGCTGATCGACCAGCTCCCGCAGATCGTCAAGGAGGCGGCGGGCGGCCTCGCCGGGGCCAACGTCAACGTCCTCAACGGCACCGACGGCCTCGGGGAGATCGCGGCGGGCCTGGTCGGCCAGGGCCTCACCATCCTCGACTCGGTGCGCAAGAACCTGGGCCCGGCGGGCGCGGCCGGCACCGAGGGCACCGGCAAGGGCCACGGGACCCCGTCGACCGTGGTCGAGGTGCGCTGACACCGGCTCAACGGGGGCCGGGCGCACCGGAGCTCACGGGGCTTCACGGGCGGGGTCGGGGCGCCGTCCCGTCGGTGAAGTCCCGTGGAACTTCCGGTGTGCGGCGGATTGCGTACGGATGGCGCCCCGTCCGCCCCGCCCTGGCCGCACCCGGTCCCGTACATGGTGTGACTGTCTGAACACCATGCGTGACGGAAGCGGAGCGCTCGGTGCCGGGTACAGTCGCGTCCCAGCCCGGGCACATCGCCTGGCCGGCAGAAGGACGGGACCACCAGGTGAGCTCCATCAGCATCGGGCAGGCCGTGATCCTCGGCATCGTCGAGGGCGTCACGGAGTTCCTGCCCGTCTCCTCCACCGGGCATCTGAAGATCACCGAAGGTCTGATGGGCATCCAGGTGGACGACCGGGCCGTGGTCGCGTTCACCGCGGTCATCCAAGTGGGCGCGATCGCCGCCGTGTTCGTCTACTTCCGCAGCGACATCGTGCGCTTCCTCACCGCCTGGGTACGCGGTCTGCGCAACCCGGAGCTGCGGCAGGACCACGACTACAAGTTCACCTGGTGGGTCATCTGGGCCACCATCCCCATCGTGATCGTGGGCCTCGCCGCGAAACCCCTCATCGAGGGAACGCTGGCCTCCCTGTGGGTGGTGGCGGGCTCGCTGATCGCGGGCAGCGGTGTGATGTGGGCCGCGGACCAGATGGGGCGGCACCGGCGCAGCGAGGCCGACACCACCTTCAAGGACGCGATGCTGGTGGGCAGTTCGCAGATCCTGGCGCTGCTCTTCCCCGGCTTCTCCCGCTCCGGCGCCACCATGTCCACCGGCCTCATCCTCGGCCTGGACCGGGTCGCCGCCACCCGCCTCTCCTTCTTCCTCGGCCTGCCCGCACTGACCGGCGCCGGTGTGTACGAACTGAAGGACGCGGTCGGCGGCGGGGTGGACGTGGCGCCGCTGGTCGTCGGCACCCTGGTGTCGTTCGCGGTGGCCTACGCCTCCATCGCCTGGCTGCTGAAGTACATCGCCCGGCACACCTTCACCGCCTTCGTGGTCTACCGCCTGGTGATCGGCGTACTGCTCTTCGCACTGCTGGGAGCGGGTGTGCTGGGGGCGTAGCCGCATTTCGCGGATCCGCCCAACTCCCGCCGGGCCGCGTGGCGTTCGGGCCTGGTGATCGGGCAGGGTGGACAGCTGTGAGCACTCTTCCGCCGCCGGCCGCACCCCTGGACGCCGCCGAGACCATGGTGGTCTGCGGCGACGACGCCCTCGCCCACCGGCTCGCCGACGAACTCCGCACCGTCTACCGCGAGAACGTCACCCTGGTGGTGCCGCCCGCCGGTCGCCTCGACCGGCGCACCCAGACCGGGCGCGGGCGGGCCGCGGTACTGCTGGGGCGGGTGACGGCCGCCGTCAGCCGGGCCGCCGGAAGCACCGACACCCTCGCCCCGCCCTCCCCCGGGCGCACCCTGGAGGCCGCGGACCTCACCGAGGAGGTCCTCGCCGAGGTCGGAGTGGCGGACGCGGTGGCCCTGGCGCTGGTCCATGACGACGACGAGACCAACATCCGGGCCGCGCTCGCCGCCCGCCGCCTCAACCCGCGGCTGCGGCTGGTCATCCGCCTCTACAACCGGCGCCTCGGCCAGCATCTGGCCAGCCTCCTCGACCAGGCCGCCGCACTCGCCGGACGCCTCCCTGACGGCCTGGACGCCTCCACCACCGTCCTCTCCGACGCCGACACCGCCGCCCCCGCACTCGCCGCCAGCGCCCTCGGCGGCACCAGCAAAGTGGTACGCGCCGACGGACTGCTGCTGCGTGCCTCGGAGTTGGGGCCGCAGCGCCCCGGCGAGACCCGCGAGCCCGGCCTCTGCACCCTGGCCCTGCTCTCCGCCACCGACAGCGACCCGGCCGGCGCGGAGGGATCCGAGGACAGCGGCTCCGAAGCACCCCGGCTCCTCCCGGACGAGGCGACGGTGGCCGACGCCCGGGGCCGCGGCACCGTCGTCCTCAAAGCGGTGTCGTACAGCGGGCCGCAGCGGCGCAACCTGCGGAGCGCACCGCTGAGTTGGCTGCTGCTGTCGCGGCGGCTGCGGTGGTCGTTCACCGGTCTGGTGGCGCTGGTCCTGGCACTGGCGGTGGCCTCGATGCTCACCACCGGGGACCGCTCCACCGTGCACGCCGTCTATCTGACGGTGCTCGACCTCTTCGCCATCAACGACCCCGCGGTGGGCGAGCCGGCCGCCCGGCAGGTCCTCCAACTCCTCAACGGGCTGGTGGGGTTGCTGCTGCTGCCGGTCCTGCTGGCCGCGGTCCTTGAGGTGCTGGGCACCTTCCGCAGCGGGGCACCGCGCCGCCCGCCGCGCAGCCTGTCCGGACATGTGGTGCTGCTCGGCCTCGGCAAGATCGGCAGCCGGGTCCTGGTGCAACTACGCGAACTCGGCATCCCCGTGGTGTGTGTGGAGGCCGACCCGGAGGCACGCGGCATGGCACTGGCCCGGCGGCTGCGGGTGCCGGTGGTGATCGGCGACGTCACCGAGGAGGGCGTACTGGAGGCGGCGAAGATCCACCGGGCGCAGTCGCTGCTCGCCCTCACCAGCGCCGACGCCACCAATCTGGAGGCCGCCCTCTACGCCCGCTCCGTCAAACCGGGGCTGAGGGCCGTACTCCGGCTCTACGACGACGAGTTCGCCACCGCCGTGTACCGGACGCTGCGGGCCGCGCACCCCCGGGCGCTGACCCGCAGCCGCAGTGTGTCGCATCTGGCGGCGCCGTCGTTCGCGGTGGCGATGATGGGCCGGCAGATCCTCGGGGCGATCCCGGTGGAGCGGCGGGTGCTGCTCTTCGCCGCGGTCGACGTGGCCGGGCATCCGCTGCTCGAAGGGCACACCGTGGCGGAGGTGTTCCGCCCCGGGAAGTGGCGGGTGATCGCCCTGGACACCGCGGAGCCCTCCCAGCGCCGGCCCGACCTCGGCGGGGACCCGGGCCTGCCCGAGGACGAGCAGCCGGGCACCGCGGCCACCGAGGCGCACGGCCTGACCTGGGACCTGCACCCGGGCTATGTCCTCCGCCCCACCGACCGCGTGGTCCTCGCCGCCACCCGCCGCGGCCTGGCCGAACTCCTGGGCCGCCACCGGGGGTTCCACACCCCGTAGGCCCCGCAGACCTCAAGTCGGTACCAGCGTGATCTCGGTGGCCTTGATGCCGGCGTGGACGGGGGTGCCCTCGGTGAGGCCGAGTTCCGCCGCGGCCTGCGGGGTGATCTCGGCGATCAGGTCGGGGCCCGCGTCCGAGCCGACGAGGACCCGCAGCCGGCTGCCGAGAGCGGTGATCTCGCGGACCGTGCCGGGCCAGACGTTGCGCGGGCTGCCGGTGGGCCGCTCCCGGTGCAGGGACACCGCCTCGGGGGCGACGACGGCGAGCGCCGCGGTGCCCGGCGCGGCCGGTTCCGCCACCACCAGCCGTCCACCGGCGGCGAGTTGGAGACCGTCCTCGGTGGCGGTGCCGGGCCAGGCGTTGCGCCCCAGCATCCGCGCCACCCACGGCGAGCGGGGGTTGCGCGCCACCTCGGCGGGCGGCGCGTCCTGCACCCGCCGCCCGTCGTCCAGCACCAGGACCCGGTCGGCGAGCGACACCGCCTCCACCGGGTCGTGGGTGACGAGCAGGCAGACCCCGCCGAAGGCCGTGAGATGGGTACGCAGGGTGTGCCGTACGCGGGCGCGGGTGGTCTGGTCGAGGGCGGCGAGCGGCTCGTCGAGCAGCAGCAGCCGGGGCCGGGCGGCGAGGGCGCGGGCCAGGGCGACCCGCTGGGCCTGCCCGCCGGAGAGCTGCCCGGGGCGGCGGTGCGCGAGGTGCCCGACGCCGAGCTGGTCGAGCCGCCGGGCGGCCTCCCGCCGTGCCTCGGCCCGCTTCACACCGTGTGCGCGCAGCCCGTACGCGGTGTTGCCGAGGGCGGTGAGGTGCGGGAAGAGGGCGCCGTCCTGCGGGACCCAGGCGACATGTCTGCGGTGCGGGGGGCGGGCGGTGACGTCGGTGGTGCCGAGGCGGAGACGGGCGTGGGCGCGGTCGGTGAGGCCGAGGAGGGCGCGCAGCAGGGTGGTCTTGCCGGCGCCGTTGGGGCCGACGACGGCGATGGTGGTGCCCGGGTCGGCGCTGAGGGTGAGCTGGTCGAAGCCGGTGACCTCGGCGTGCAGCGGCCAGCGCGCGGTGTCGTCCTCCACCGGGGCGGCGGCCGGCTCCACCGTCCCCGCCTCGTCAACGGCCGTGCGGGGCCTGGCACTTCGCGCCGGGCGCCCCGTCCACCGCCCACGCAGCGCGACCAGTACGGCCATGGCGACGGCGAGCAGCAGCAGGCTGACGGAGGTGGCGGCCTCGGGGTCGTCCTGGAGCAGCAGATAGACCCGGAGCGGCAGGGTCTGGGTGGTGCCGGGGAGGTTCCCGGCGAAGGTGATGGTGGCGCCGAACTCGCCCAGCGCACGCGCCCAGGTGAGGGCCGCGCCGGCGGCGATCCCGGGCGCCACCATCGGCACGGTGACGGTGGCGAACACCCGGAACGGCGACGCCCCCAGGGAGGCCGCGGTCTCCTCGTAGCGGGGGTGCAGCCCGCTGAGGGCGCCCTCCAGGCTGATGACGAGGAACGGCAGCGAGACGAAGGTGGCGGCGACCACCGCCCCGGAGGTGTGGAACGGCAGGGTGAGCCCGAAGGCGTCCTCCAGCCACGGCCCCAGCAGACCCCGCCGCCCGAACCCGAGCAGCAGCGCCACACCGCCGACGGTCGGCGGCAGCACCATCGGCAGCAGCACCAGCGACCGCACCAGCGCCTTCCCGGGAAAGTCGGTACGGGCCAGCAGCCAGGCCAGCGGCACCCCGAGGAGCAGCGAAAGGCCGAGCGCCCAGAGGGACACCTTGAGGGAGAGGACGAGGGCGGTGACGCTGCCGGGCGCGGTGAGATGGCCGCCGAGCTCGCCCCAGGAGGTGCGGGCGAGGATGCCCAGGAGCGGCACCAGCAGGAACGCCACGGCCAGCAGCGCGGGCACCAGCAGCGCCATCGGGGTGCCGGGCCGCGGTCTGCGCATCGGACTTCCCGTCGTATGGGGCGGCGCCACCACGGCCGGGGAGGTGACCGCGGTGGCACCGGGGGTGGGCCGGGGTTACGGCTTCTGGAAGCCGCCGTCGCGGAGGATCTTCTGCGCGGGGGCGGTGCTGAGCCACCTCACGAACTCGGCCGCGGCGTCCGCGTGTTGGGACTCCTTGAGGGTGGCGGCCGGGTAGGAGGCGATGGCGTTCTCCGCGTCCGGGATGTCGACGGCGTCGACCTTGCCGGGGGCGCCGGCCGCGTCGGTCCGGTAGACGATGCCGGCGTCGGCCTCGCCCAGCTCCACCTTGCTGAGCACGGCACGCACATTGGCCTCCTGGGAGACCGGCTTCACGGTGAGGTGCTGCCGGTCCAGGACCTGCTTGCTGTAGCGGCCGACCGGCACCTCGGAGGCGGCGAGCACCACCTTCAGCTTGGGGTCGGCGAGGTCCTTCAGGGCGCCGACCTTCTTGGGGTTGCCCTCACCGGTGGCGATGACCAGCCGGTTCCTGGCGATGACGGTCGGCTTGCCGGTGTCGGCCCTCAGATCGTCCATGGTCCTGGTGTCGGCGGTGGTCAGCACATCGGCCGGGGCGCCCTGCTTGACCTGCGCGGCCAGCTCCTGCGAACCGGCGAAGGAGAACACGACCTCGGTGCCGGGGTGGCTCTTCTCGTACGCCTTGCCGGCCTCGGCGAAGACATCGGTGAGGGAGGCGGCGGCGAGGACGGTCAGCTTGGTACCGCCGGCGGTCTTCGCCTTGCCGCCGTCGCCGTCGCCGTCGGAACCGCAGGCCGCCAGCGGGGCGAGCAGGGCGGCGGCGAGGACGGCGGTGGCGGCGCGGCGCGGGGTGAAGGCGGTCATGGTGGCTGGGTCTCCTGGGGTCACGGGCGCTGCGGCCCGTCCGGTCCGGGCCGCACCCGGGGCCGAGGCGCCGCCGTGGTGCGGGGCCTGACGCGGTGCGGGGTCCGGCGTGGGTGGAGCGGACGGGGCGCGTCAGGCCCGGTCGATGTGCACGTTGGTGGATTTGACGCGGGCGGTGGCCTCCATCCCGACCTCCAGGCCGAGTTCCTCGACGGCCTCACGGGTGAGCAGCGAGACGAGCCGGTGCGGTCCTGCCTGGATCTCCACCTGGGCGGCCACATCGCCGAGGGTGACGGCGGTGACGATGCCGGGGAAGGCGTTCCGTGCCGAGGTGTAGGGCACTTCGTCCTCGCCGGTGCCGTTCCGGCCGATCTCGGCGGAGAACGCGGCGAGGTCCCGGCCGTCGATGAGGCGGCGGCCGCTGTCGTCGCGGTGCGTGGCGACGCGGCCGGCGTCCGCCCAGCGGCGCGCGGTGTCGGGACTGACGCCGAGCAGCCGTGCGGCCCGGCCGATGGTGTAGGACTGCATATGCGCCAACGTAGGCAGTGAATTCTCCTATCTGCAAGTCTTTAGGATGAATCCACTTGGCAGATGCGATTGCTTCAGATGAAGGTCCAGGGCGCGTGCGGAGGGCCCGGGGCGGCCGTCCGGGGGGTTCACCGCACGGGTGGCGGGGCGAACCGTGACCCATGGTGCATTTCGGCGTTGTAGGGGAGTGCGGCCACGTTCCTGGGGCCGTGTTCGTCGAAACGCTAAGGAGAACGTGATGTCTCGCATCGCGAAGGCCGCCGCTGTCGCGGTGGGTACGGGTGCCGTGTTGATCGGTGGCGCCGGCCTGGCGCTGGCCGACGCGGGCGCCGAAGGTGCCGCCGTCGGTTCGCCCGGTGTCCTCTCGGGCAACATGGTCCAGGTCCCGGTGCACATCCCGGTCAACCTGTGCGGCAACACCGTCGATGTCATCGGCCTGCTGAACCCGGCCTTCGGCAACACCTGCGTCAACGCCGACGGCGACAAGGACGACGACGGCGGCCACGGCGGCTACGGCGACAGCGACCAGGGTGGCCACGGCGACCAGGGTGGCTACGGCGAGAGCGACCAGGGTGGCAAGGGCGGCCACGGCGACCAGGGTGGCAACGGCGACCAGGGTGGTTACGGCGACAGCGGCAAGACCAAGACCGGCGACAGCGACGGTGGCGAGAGCGGCTACGGCGGCTGATCGCACCCCGCGGTACGCACGGAGCCCCCGCCCGGTACCGGGCGGGGGCTCCGTCGTGTCCGGTGCCCGACGGGCCGTCAGGCGTACCGGTAGACGCGGCGGTGGTCCTCCGCCTCGGACGGGGGCAGGTCGAAGGGCGGCATCGGCTGGTCGCGGCCGACGATCCGGCGGTACTGCCGGGTGCCGGGCAGCGGCGGCCGGGCCGGCAGGTAGCGGGCGTCCGGGTGCTTGCGCTGCCAGCGGGACCAGACCAGGTCGACGAAGGAGTGGTGCAGCCAGAAGACCGGGTCGTTGACGGAGGCGCCGCCCAGCATGGTGCCGCCGACCCAGCGGTGCACCTTGTTGTGGTTGCGCCACCGGGCCTGGCCCTGCCGGGTGCGCCAGCCCTCCAGGTTGTTGCGGAAACCACTGGCGGAGGTGGAGTCCCAGGGCTCCACGTCATAGCCCGACTCCCGTTCCGCCACGGCGAGTTCGGCCGCCGTGGGCAGGGTGAGGCCCTCCGGAGGGTGCCCGAAGTCGCGGACCAGGTAGCGCTCGTCGGTGACGTTGTGGCGGAGCGTCCAGTTGCCGGTGGCGTGGGCGAAGGGTCCGGTGGTGACCCGCCGGTCGCCAGCGCGCCCGTTGCCGCCGAGGAGGTCCTTCGACCACGGCACGGCGGACGCCGAACGCTCCGCGGTCCAGTCCCAGTACGGCACGGTGACCGAGGAGTCCACAGCCCGCAGCGCCCGCTCGAAGTCCAGCAGGAACAGCCGGTGCCAGGGCAGGAACGACGGCGTCATATGCGCCACCCGCAGCCCGCGGTCCCCGTCCGCCGTGTAGAACTCCATATGGGTGCGGACGAACTCGTCGTAGCGGCCGCTGCGTTTGAGACGCAGCACCGCGTCCACGAAGCGTTTGCGCTCACTGCCGCTGAGCGCCTTCACGTTCTTGCGTACGTACACCACGTGCGCGCCTCCCGGTCAGGCGGCCGGGTGGGCGGGGCCCAGCCGGTCGGCGGCACCGCGGGCGGCGGCCAGCGGTGTCGGATACGAGCAGTAGTGGTCGATCATGGTGAGGTAGCCGCCGTCGGCCCGCCGCATCAGATGCAGCGGCCGCCCGTCCACCGACACCTCAACTGCCTCTCCCCCGGCGCCGATTCGCCGGCGCCCCACCAACCGGTGACCGCGGTACACCTCGTCGAAGAGGACGATCTCCGGGACGGACGGTAGCCGCGGGGTACGGGTGCCCGGTACGTCGGCGCCCGCCGCCGGGGCCAGTACACCGGTGGCGGCGGCACCGGCGCCCGCGGTGAAGAGCGCGCGCATCAACCCCCGCCGGGTCACCGCCCTCCGACGCGGTACGGGAGTGTGGTGCGGCGGCCTCTGGTGCGGTGCTCTCATCCGGCGTGCCCCTTTCACGTGTGTCACACGGACGGGCGCCGCGACGGGATCCGCCGCCGCGCCCCAGGGTGCCCACCCCAACGCCTGCCACCGCCGATCCCCCGGAACACGGCCCAGGACCCCACCCGATTCGCCCGGCCGCAGCAACAGGGCCCGTGCTCTAGGCAGTCCAGAAGTCCCACCAGCGGGTCAGGATCATCATGCCGACGACACCGAGGTGCAGTACCGGCGGCAGCCAGGGGAACTCGGTGAGGAAGCCGCGGACCGCGCGCGGCACCCCCAACTGCCCGTTGCGCACGGTGTGCGCGGCCACGGACCAGAAGAGGGGGATGGTGGCGGCCCACGCCAGACAGCACCAGAGGCAGAGCGCGTTGATGCGGTACAGCGACTGGAACTGGAGCCAGGTGACGAACACGGTGCCGAAGGCGCAGCCGCCGAGGAAGGCCAGCCAGTACCAGCGGGGGAAGCGGGCGCCGCCCAGCAGGCTCACCCCGAGGGCGAGCACCACCGCGTAGCAGACCAGGCCCAGCATCGGATTGGGGAAGCCGAAGACGGATGCCTGGGCGCTCTTCATCACGCTGCCGCAGGCCACCACCGGGTTGAGGCTGCAACCGGGCCTGAAATCAGGGTCCTTGAGCAGCGCGAACTCATCCAGGGTGATCACCCAGGACGCCAGCAGCCCGGCCGCCCCGGACGCCACCAGCAGTCCGCCGAGGCCGCGGCCGCCGCCGACCGCTCCGGCCGGTGCCGGTCCGGCGTCGCGCGCCCCGGCGTGCCTCGGCTCTCCGGCGTGCCGCGGGGCGGGCGGTGCGCCGTGCCGTCGGGGCGGGGCGGTACGGGCTCCGTGCCCGGTGCTCGCGGCCACCGTCAGCCCCGCAGCGAGCGGACCGGCACCAGGCAGTGCGCCGCGGTGCCGACCGTCTCCGGGCTGCCGGCGAAAGCGGTCAACTCATCGGCGGTGACGGCGAGTCCGGGCCGTCCGGCCGGCCAGGGGCGGGTGGCGAACATCAGGCAGGCATGGCCCCGCTGCCCCACCGCGTCCAGCCACTCGGGCGGGACGGGGCACTGGGCGTTGAGCCGGTCCAGGGTGAGCACGGCCTGCCCGGCCTGGACGAGGAGGGTGACGGGCAGCGACCGGTGGGTGCCGTCCAGTACCGGGCCGCCGACCGGCAGGCCCGCGCTGTCCAGGAAGGCGCGCACGGCGGCGCTCGCACCCTCGGGGCCACCGGGCCCGTCGCCCAGCGAGTAGGCCAGCAGGAAGGGCATGTCGCCCGGTTCCGTGGGGTGTTGGCCGCTCCAGGCGAGGACGACGAGGGTCCCCAGGTCGGCCGTGCTCGGTGCGCTGTCCGGGAGGGAGGTGGAGTTCACCGCAGTACCGTAACGACATACCGGGAGGAACCGGGTCAGACCATCACCCGACCGTGTGACACCCCGTCCCACGTCACACGAAGGGTGGAGGCTCCAGGGCCTCACGTCACGAACTCCCGTACGAGGAGCGAGAGTTCGGAGTATTCGTCCAACGTGACTGGTTCGGCGGCGAGTTGGGAAGACCCCGGGTCCGGCCTCCGGACGGGGAGGACGGACCCGGGGTGAACTCCCTGTAGGCGAGGGCTACTTGCCGACGGGGAGGCCGCCGAGGAGGCCGCCCGCGGGGCCCGCGGCGGGGCCGCTCTCGTTGACGCCGTCCGCCGCGCCCTGTACGGCGTTCAGCAGGGAGCCGTCCTTCTCGGTGTCCAGCGCGTTGGTGTCCAGCGGCGCGGCGTCCAGCACGCTCTGGCTGGTGAGGGTGTTCACCGCGCCGTTGAGGCTGGAGGGCGTCATGTCGGCGGCGAACGCGGGTGCCGCGGCGCCCACCGCCACCATGGAACCTGCGAGGACGGCGGCGGCCTTCAGGGGCTTCATCGTGTTCCTTTCTTCGGCGAGCGGACTCGCCTGCGGATCGGTCGCGCCGGACGCGGAAGGCGCCCGGCGCGTCGCTTCACGGAGCCCAACGAGCCGCAACCCGGGACGGAAACGGGGACGGAAACGGGATCGCTACGAGGCGCCCGTGACCGGGCCGGAGGCCGACGGCATCCGCGGCAGGTCCGGCAGACCCGGCAGATCGGGCGCGGGGAGGCCGCCGGCCAGCAGCGTGGCGGCGAGATGGTTCACGGCGGCGGTGACCAGCTTGGGCGCCTGCCGGGACACCGCCTCCCGGTCCCCCTTCTCGGCGGCCGCGAGCAGGGTGTCCGCCCGGGTCTGGAGGCGGTCCAGGGCCGAGGCCCGCAGCTCGGCCGCGGGCGTCTGCGGCCGGGCCGGCAACGTCCGTGCGCTGGACGGCAGTTGGGCGTTCTGGTTCCCCCCGCCGCGCACCGACTCCCGGGCGGCGGCGATCCCCTCCCGTACGGACTGCGAGTAGCGCCGGGCCTGGTCCGGGGAGAGCTTGCCCTCGTCGGTGCGGAGTACCGCGTCCAGCAGCCGGGAGACGGGGGCGAGGGCGGCGGAGGTGTCGCGCAGGGCGGCGGTCTGGGTGAGCAGCGCGTCCGCCTCGGGCACCGGCACGGAACGCCCGGCGGCACCTCCGGCGGGCGAGTCGTCCTGGGCGGCGACGGGCAGCGCGGTGCCGAGGACGAGGGCGGCACACAGGGCGCTGGTGGCGAGGTGCCGTATCGGCAGGTGACGCATGAGGGTCCCTTCTGCGGTGCGGGCGGATGCTGTCGTCACCGTCGAAGGGCACCGGGCCGCCCGCAACCGGCCCGCTACGGAACACGGGTGACCCGCACCCCGCGCCAGGCAGGACGTTTCCCCAGGTGGGGAGCGGTGTACGGGGAACGGGCGCCGGAGCGTGGGGTGGCGCCCGTTCGGGGCAACGCGAAGCGGCCGCCCTCCCCGGGGGAAGGACGGCCGCGTCACTGCGGAGCCTGGGATCAGGCGTTGACGCAGGTGTTGCCGAAGGCCGGGTTCAGCAGGCCGATGACGTTGACGGTGTTGCCGCAGGCGTTGACCGGGATGTGGACGGGGACCTGGACGACGTTCCCGGAGAGCACACCCGGGGACTTGACGGCCGCGCCCTGCGCCCCGGCGTCGGCGGAGGCGAGACCGGCGGTGCCGACCACGGCAGCGGCGGCGACGGTGGACAGGGCAATGGCCTTCGCGGTACGCGACATGGCGAGGGACTCCTCGGGTCGTTCGGTTGATTGACCGGACGGAATCTGCCCGGTCCATGGCTCAACGCCCGCCACGCCGAAGGGTTCCGCCCCCGAACGGGTGATTGACGCGGGCCCGCCGCCGCGGCGGGGCCACACCGGCCCGCCGTCTGCCGGCCGTTCCGCGACCGGCCCAACTCCTTACATCGGTGGGCCGGTCGCGGAGCGGGGCGCCGTCAGCGGCGGCTGGTGCGGCGGTACAGGATGGTGCCCGCGGCGAGCAGGGCGGCTCCGGCGGCAGCTCCGGCAGCGAGGGTGGCCGGGTTGCCACCGGTCTCCGCGAGCGTGCTGGTCTGCGGCTCGGGCACGGAGGACGGCGGGGTCGACGGCGGGGTCGAGGGCTCGGGCGCCGGTGGCTGCTTCGGCTCGGGCACGTGCGGCTTGGGCGGGGCCGGCGGCGGCGTCGCACCGTTCTCGCAGGTGTTGCCGAACGCCGGGTTGAGGGCGCCGACCACGTCGACGGTGTTGCCGCAGATGTTCACCGGGACCTCCACGGGAACCTGCACGTTGTTCCCGGAGAGCACGCCCGGGGAGTCGGACGCCGTCCCCTGGGCGCCGGAGTCCGCCAGTGCGTACGCGCCGGGCAGGGCGAGGATGCCGCCCGCGGCCGCGGCCGTGAGCATTCCTCTCTTGAGGACCTGTCGCATGGTGTGGTCTTCCTGTTCGCAGTTGAGAGAGAGACCGGCCCCGGAGCGGCGGATGCCGTTCCGGGGCCGGTGGTCACGCAGCCGAACAGGCCTGCGTCACATCAGTGGTTGACGCAGCCGTTACCCAGAGCCGGGTTGAGAGCTGCGATCACCCCGATCGAGTTGCCGCACACGTTCACCGGCACATGTACGGGCACCTGGACGACGTTGCCGGAGAGGACGCCGGGCGACCCGACGGCCGCACCCTCCGCACCGGCGTCGGCGAGGGCCGGGGCGGCAGCGCCCAGAGCCATCACCATTCCGGCCACGATCGTCGCGGTCTTCTTGAGCTTCACGGAACTTCCCTTCTGACGTCATGACGGGCGCGGACCGAATACGTGCGCGCACGGGGCCCGCTGTCATGGCGTACCGCCTGGGGAACCTGCTCGGACGGGTCCGGGAACTGGTTTTCTGTTCCCTTTTTCATTTTTTCACCCGAACAGTAGGCGCCCCATGGGCAATTCCGTCCGGCGGACGTCAGCCGTTGCCGGCGCCGTTCGCCGAGAGCACCGGGACGTCGTCGAGGATGTGCGAGAGCGGCTCGTCGCCCTTGGCCTGGGTGGAGTTCTCCGCGCACTGCTGGTTCTGCGGGGAGGACAGCACGTTCACGTCCTGGACGGTGACCGGGATGCCGCCGACCAGGGAGCCCAGGTCGGCCTTCACGGGAACGCCGAGGCAGGCCTTGTTGAGAGTGCCCTGGACCAGGGTGAGCTGGGGGCTCTGGTCGCCCGCGGTGCCGGAGTTGCCGAACGCGGTCTCCGCGCCGTTCCCGCTGAGGGAGGTGGTGCCGGAGTCGTCGCCGAGCGCCAGGGCCTGGGGGGCGGCCATGGCGGTGGCGCCGAGAACCGACGCGGTGACCGCGGTGGCGGCCATAACCTTCTTGAGCATGTTGCGTGTTCCTTATGTCCGGTGGACCGGTCTGTGGTGGCCGGTGCCCACGGGCACCGTTTCCGTCGCGGCACAGAAGTGCCGGCGCAATACTCAACTCCCGTACAGCCCAATGGTTTCGCTCTCTGCCACGGAAGAAATGGCTCAGATAATCCCATCGGGCAGCAGAAACGGTTCTGAATGTAAGCCGTAGGAGTGAAGCCGAAGAACCAAGCAGGGTCAGGGGAGTTGGGCAGTGCGCTCCGGGACGGGGCTTCTTTCCGAAGGGACATCTCGTGATCAAGAAGGTCATGGCCGCTGCGGCCGTCACCGCTTCCGTCATCGGCGTCGGCGCCGCGGCCGCCCCCCAGGCCCTCGCCGTCGGCGACGACACCGGCACCACCTCGCTCAGCGGCAACGACGCCAAGCAGGCCTACGGCAACTCGGCCACCTACGGGAACATGAGCCCGCAGATGGCGCTCATCCAGGGCTCGCTGAACAAGCCGTGCATCGGCCTGCCGGCGAAGGTCAACGCCGGTTCCCTGGTCGGCGTGGTGCCGGTCAGCGTGCAGGACCTCAACGTCCTGTCCTCGCCGCAGAACCAGCAGTGCACCGAGAACTCCACCCAGGCCAAGGGCGACGAGCCGCTCTCGCACCTGCTGAACGACATCCCGGTCCTCTCGGCCAACGGCACCAGCAACGGCTGAGCGGCACCCGCTTCACCGGCGC